>CAZHUE010000290.1:0-2501 GCA_964535875.1 uncultured Methylomarinum sp. | reverse complement strand
ATAACGCCGCATTCAGCTGATCCACTGGAAAAGTGGCACAGAGATGCTTAAAACTACAAAACTATACCACAATTTATTGCATCCAAAGAAGCCCAGCTTAAGTGGGTCAGATGCAATGCCTTGTTATGCCTTTTATAATTATTTCATACGCTTAGCGAATAAACTAATTTAAATGCAACGTCCTAAATACTGATTCAGGATCTGTTTGTACCAACTTTAATAAAACTCTAGCTGGGCCTGTTGGATGACGGTGACCTTGCTCCCAATTTTGTAAAGTTCTTGGGCTAACACCAATTAGAGTTGCAAACTTAGACTGAGAAAAGCCAACACTCTCGCGAATAGACTTTACATCAGGTTCAAGAAACTCAAAAGTACGAGAAGCTTTAGCCTCTCCACGTTTTATTTTTCCAGCTTCTTCAATGCTTGCTAGTAACTCATTAAATTGTTCACTTTTCATTTTTAAACTCCGTTTCTACGGCTTTTTTCAATATAGATAGTTGTTCTTTAGTAATATTTTCCATTTCATTTTTAGGGTAAGCAAAGAGCATAAATATCTGGTTTTCATTGTTTGCCCAATAGTAAAGAACTCTAGCTCCACCACGTTTTCCACGTCCTTGAAGCTTCCAACGTACTTTCCTAATACCACCACTATCAGAAATTATTTTACCAATCGCTGGGGTTTGAATTAGTTCATTTTGAAGTTTTCGATAATCATCATCGCTTAGTAGCGAAGTAATAATTTTCGTAAATATTGTAGTTTCAATAATGACCATGCATTTATTATACGTCAATGACGTAACTCAGGCAAATGGCTTATTGTTTGGATAGCATAACGCCCCCATAACTTGATCGGCGACTTAACAAACTGTAACCTAAAATTAAGATAAAGTTAAACGAAACTACTTAACGTAAAACAAGCCCTGCTTTAGCCGATCAAGTTGATGGGCTTGTTAGGTTTTATTAATATTTTCAGCTATATACTATAGATATAAAAAAATATGCACCAAGCAAATATGATAAAAGTTGCCCCCAAAAAGCTCCCCAGGTTATAGAGCCACTATATTTTGCCATTACAGAGTTATATTTATTAGGAGAAATAATTTTTTTTGCTGTATACCGAAAATCTAAAAGTCTAATTACTGTTGCTACAACACCCAGCCCAGCACTCACTGACCAACATTTGATGGAATATAGTAGTAATTCAGTCTCGCTCAAAGTTCCTGTTATTTTGATATTAATAGCATAAGCTAAAGAAGCGACAGCAAAACCAAGAAAGAGGTTAATTGAAAATGATAGTTGCTCAATTCTATAATTTTGCCAGCGAACAAAACGTTCGTTTTTGTCTTTCTCAAAATGCATCTTAAACGTATTTATCTACATGATCTTTATGTATAAAGATCAGATCACTTTCTGTCGATATGCTAATAATCATATTTGTTTTAGTATATTCCGACATTCTCAATAAAAAACCTGAGATTATTGCATCTGGATTAAAGTTATGATTTTTTCTAATTATGGTCTGTATATCAGAGTATTTAACTATATCACCTGCTAACAATCCATTTTTTACACAGTCATCAGCAATAACTGAACCAGTTGCTTCGCCGTCTTTTTCCTCCTTCAAGTAAATATTATATATTTCTTCAGTCATATCCTTTAAATGTTCCTCTGTATCTAAGTCAGAATCAAAAAATTCTGGCTCTATTTTATTATTTATCGGGTTGATCGAATCTTCGTTATAATTCTTATTAATTTGGTCTTCAATGTCCCATTGTCTTTTTAGTCTTCTGCCTAAAATAAAACCATTTAAAGCAATAAAAGTTAAAGAGCCTAAAACGATTAAGCCTGTTTGCGACCATGTTATAAACCCTGCGAATGCACTAATAACACAAGCCAGTATAACAAATTGAAAAACGGTAGCTAAATACTCTCCTGAAAACATACTACTACACCCTATCATTATTTTAATTATTCTTCGAGTATATGTTATTTACACTGAACACAACTTTAATGATTAACAAGATGTTTGAGAATATTGCTTTTGCGTCGCAGACACCTAACGCCGCATTAAAGGGCTTGCCGATTTAACTAAACCGAAGTTAAATTTTGTACGAACTTTAACAAAACTACAGACCTGGAATAAAAAGCCAGACTTAGGTAAGTCCTTGTTTTAAATGCCTTGTTAGGTTTTTATTTTTTGATCTGACCTAAATCTGCAGAAAAATTCCAAGACTCCCCATCTTGAATCCATATACCTTTAATATTACATTTATTCTTTTTGGCCGTTATATTAACACTATCTATTCTAACAGATGCTGTATCTTTTCCGGCATATATTGAATAAATCAGCTCCAACTTTGGAGCCATATAAAAACCTGCTTCTGACTTAACTGCCACTCCTTCAGTTTTGAAACTACCAAACTCATCCATGCCTGTTAGTCCAAAAGAATACTCACCGTCTCGAATAATGAATCGATTTGCTGTTAAATCAAAATCTGCAT
>CAZHUE010000289.1:0-2573 GCA_964535875.1 uncultured Methylomarinum sp. | reverse complement strand
GAGAAGAAAGACAAAATGTGACACAAAAAGTGTTCGAATGCTTGAGCTGTCTATAATTACTCTTAATGCATAAAAGAAATGGAACCTTAACTATACTAAATTATCAATGCCTTATTTTGTAACTATTCAGTGTTTTGAAAATCAGGTAGTTTTCCCTCAAAAACGAGCATCATGACCAGACTAGAGCTGATACCTTGCTTCTGAAAAGTTAATAAATACCCTCGAATACGACAGAACATCCTGGCACCCTCCATGCTTTGAAAACAGCCCGATATTTTCTGCTGAATCTTGGTCTCTTTGGCAGCCCAACAATGGACTAACGTAAGCTAATTATCGGCCAACTTTGTTTCTCAGCATGGTTTTTAAGTTTTTCATCAGGATCGACAGCTACAGGCTTGTCAACTAAGCTGAGTAAAGGAAGGTCATTATATGAGTCGCTATAAAACAAGCTGTTTTCCATCGTTTCTGAAGAGTTTTTTAACCATTCCTCTAGCAACTTTACTTTTCCTTCCTGAAAACACGGTATACCTTCAAACTCTCCTGTGTATCGACCATTAATAAATTCAGGTGTCGTGGCAAGCAGGTTATCAATTCTGAATAATTTTACAATTGGTTCGGTAACAAAACGATTGGTTGCTGTAATTACAAGAACAGTATCGCCCTTAAAGCGATGTTTATTCACCAGTCTGATAGCTGGCTTTAATTGGATAGGTTTAATTATTTCCTCAATAAATTGATTTCTCCATTTATAAAGTTGCTTGGGATCATGTTTTGCTAAAGGTGCAAGTGAAAACTCTAAAAATTCAACAATATCAAGTTTACCAAATTTATAATCCTCATAAAATTTGGTATTTGCGGTCTCGTATTGGGCTTTATCGACTATCCCTTGATCAACAAGAAATTGTCCCCATAAAAAATCACTATCGTCTGAAATGAGCGTATTGTCTAAATCAAAAATTGCTAATGCCACGTGGTTGATCCTATTTTAATAAATAATTAAATTAAAAGCTTATAGCATCAGTACCTGTTTTATGGAACAATGATGCTATTGATTTTAATACTGACTTGTTCGAATATTTTAACATTGAGGCAGCAGACTATAAATATGTAGTCATATTTAATCCAATCTTTAAGTCAATGGATTCAAAAAATGTTTTATAGTAAGGCTGTGTCACACACAAAGCTTCTATTTTTATAAAGCAGTTGGGTTTAAAAGATGTGTCTAGTAAAAAACATTGAGCAGGAAGGTTAATTAACAGGTTTTTTAAATGATAGACTCAAAAGGGTACCGACCTAATGTCGGCATTATCCTTTGCAATGACGAGGGTCGTGTGTTTTGGGCTAAACGAAAAGGTGTCAATTCCTGGCAATTTCCTCAAGGAGGGATTGATTGCAATGAAAACCCTGAAGCGGCAATGTATCGTGAACTGTGGGAAGAAACAGGTCTGATGGCAGATCAAGTGCAGTTGTTAGGTCGTACACGTTATTGGCTAAGATATAAATTACCGGAAAAATTTATTAGGAAAAATTCATTGCCCCTATGTATAGGTCAAAAACAGATATGGTTTATTCTTCACTTGGTAGGTGATGTAACTAAAGTCCGTTTTGATTGTGGTGAAAAACAGGAATTCGATGACTGGAAATGGGTTGATTACTGGCATCCTCTTGGTGATGTAATCTACTTTAAACGAAAGGTTTATAAAAAAGCGATGTCTGAGCTGGGAGATATAATTGTTCAGGAATGGGTGCCAGTTGATGCGAAAGGTTATCTTACTAAGCCGGATAAGTAATTTAAATAAAACTTAATGTAATAGGGTTAAAGTAATGTTATTAGCCTACACTTTTGATTTTTTATAATCTGTCATTAATAGTATGAACATATTTTTAGGATTAGTTATTTTCCTTGTTTCGTTAACAGCGATTTCAGAGCCGAAAATAGTTACAGAATTCATGTTTTATGATATTTATCCTAAAACTAAAGTTGATCTTAAACGAGAACTCTATAAAAGAACTCCAATTATTTATAATGGAAAAAAGTTTCGAGGGAATACAAAATGGAACGTAAATTGGAAATTCAAATGGAAAAAGAAAAATGGAAGCTGCCAGATTTACACTGTAAATACTAAGCTGACTGTACAATATACTATGCCGAAAATTTCTGATAACTTTCCTGTAGATTCAAGTATCCGTAGTTCATTTGAAAAATATTATAAAGCACTTTTGAAGCATGAACAGGGACATAAAAATTCTGGCTTATATGCCGCGCGGGTTATTGAAAAAGAATTGAAATCAATGGGTGCATTCAATAATTGTCAAAGCTTAGAAAAAGCGGCAAATAAAAAAGGAAAAGAAATTATAGAAAGATACAATAAACGTGATAAAGATTATGACCAAAGAACAGATCATGGTCGTTTAGAGGGTGCTAATATTAATCTTTATCTCTAACACGACAAAAACCTCTCAACTCCTGTCCCTTAAAATTGTAATATTTACAAAAGGGGCTAGGGTAATGCAGAGAAACACAGCAGAAGAGTCTTTCAGAGCAGTTTAATTAGATCCTGCTTAGAAAGCAT
>CAZHUE010000288.1:0-2575 GCA_964535875.1 uncultured Methylomarinum sp. | reverse complement strand
CAACTGATTTTTTTAGGATTAAGGATACCTCTACGAATTGATGAATGGAAAAATTGAGCCCAAACTATTATCCAGTCTCTGCGTTGAAATCTTTCGCAATAGTCGGCTATTACGTACGGATTTTGCCTTGATCTTGAATAGTGTGGACTCAAGCTTTCTTACTCACAATTAATAGATATTCCCTTAAAAGTTAATCTTGTTTTGTTTGGTTAAAAGCAAAAATTGCAATCAATGCCCACGCTAGTAAAAAAGCGACTCCACCTAGGGGTGTGATCATTCCTAACCATTTTATATTCAATATCGCTAATAAATATAAGCTACCAGAAAATAAGAAAATACCTATCAACATTAACCTACCTGCCCACTTTAGGTGCGCTGAATCGGGTGCTTGTTGATGAAAGGTTGCAATAAGCCCTAAACCCAGGGCATGCCACATATGATAATCTACCCCAGTTTTATAAACGGCTAACATTTCTGGACTTATCATGGTTTTTAACCCATGCGCACCAAAAGCACCCATAGCAACGCCGGTAAAACCACACAGAGCACTTAATAATAAAAATTGCATTATTTTTCCTTTAGACGAGGCATTAATTGTACCAAGTTACATGGTTTTGTACGAGAATCTAACTGATCTTTGATTAAATCATCCCATGCAGTTCGGCATGCACCTGAAGAACCAGGTAAACAAAAAAGATAGGTTCCATTTGCTACACCCGAAAGTGCTCTTGATTGTATTGTAGAGGTTTTTATATCTTGGTAGGAGAGCATTCTAAACACCTCACCAAAACCATCCAGAACTTTATCTAATAAGGGGATTACAGCTTCAGGTGTGCCATCTCTTCCTGTCACGCCTGTTCCGCCAGTGGTTACGATAGCATGAATACTTTCGTTTGCAATCCAGTTGGAGATAACTGCTCTAATCTGATAAATATCATCAGCTACTATTTTTTTTTCATATACTTGGTGTTTGGCGATCTGGATGTGTTCAACCAATGTGTTGCCAGAGATGTCATCGACCTCTGTTCTTGAATCAGAGATAGTTAAAACACAAATATTTAAGGGGGTAAAATTTTTATCTGCTAACATGGTTACTCCTTATTTTAAAATCAGAAAAAATGCTTCTGATCCACGCTGAATATTAATTAATAAGGCTCGGCGTGGGTCAATAACCTGGCTAATTTGCTCTAAGGTGCGTACTCTATATCTATTGGCAGAAACGATAATGTCACCTGGTCGTAACCCGTTTTTCCATGCATACGATTGTTTATCAATTGCTGCAAATAATACGCCTTCAACTTGGCCTTTTTGTGATGCAGTTAGAATCGTACCTTCTAAAGTTTTGTGTAATGAATCGCCAGTTAACTGAGGTCGTTTGGGTTTGCCTATTTGGGCTGTGATATTTTTTTTGTTTCCTGCACGTACTAATCCAACTTGAACCTCGTCTCCTATCTGTAACAAGCCGATAATATTTCTGATTTGGGGGCTATCTTTAACTTTTTTGCCGTTTAAAGAGACAATAATATCCCCGGGTTCTATTCCAGCCAAGTCAGCAGCCGAGTTACCTTCTACTTTACTAACCACTGCTCCTCTCCTACTTTTTAAGTCAAATGCTTTGATCAGGGCAGGTGTTAAATTTTGAGTAGTTACCCCTAATAAGCCTCTTCTTACTTCACCATGTTCAACCAATGTTTTTTTAAGCGTCATCACCATGTTAGAAGGTATAGCAAAACCAATTCCAACATTTCCTCCGTTGGGTGCAAGAATGGCAGTGTTCATTCCAATGAATTCACCACGTAAATTAACTAAAGCTCCACCTGAGTTGCCAGGGTTAATTGATGCATCAGTTTGGATAAAATCTTCATAGCCTTCAATCCCTAAACCTGTTCGGCCTAATGCGCTAACAATGCCGGAAGTGACTGTTTGCCCCAAGCCAAAAGGATTGCCTATGGCGACAACAAAGTCTCCAACTTTTAATTCATTGGAGTTGGCTATGGGTAATTCAGTCAGGTTTTCTGCTGGAATTTGGATAACAGCAACGTCTGCTTCCGGATCCGTTCCCAACAGTTTGGCATTTAACTGACGCCCGTCACTGAGTGTAACCATGATTTGGTCGGCTTTATCAATAACATGATTGTTAGTTAATACAAGTCCTTGTTGTTTATCTATAATTACTCCAGAACCCAAGCTATTTCTTTGTTGTCTTTGTTGCTTGGGTAATTGAAAAAAATGTTTAAAAAAGGGATCTTGTAATAAAGGGTTTTCTCTAGTATTGACATTTTTTGTGGTAGAAATATTAACCACTGCCGGCATGCTTTTTTCTAGCATAGGCGCTAAAGAAGGCAGAGCTTGTCCATTAACATACCCTGGTAATACTGCATAAGAGGGTGAGGACAATGGCAAAAAAAGTGAAACCAGTAGAAAAAATTTTAATCCGTAAATAAAAAAGTTGTTCATTTTTTCTCCATTAAGTTATTAACTTTAAGTGAATACGATATTGTAGCTGTATTAATATATGGAATTGTTAATTTAATATAGCTTTGGTATTCTATGTGTTTTCCTCTGAGAGAATAAC
>CAZHUE010000287.1:0-2584 GCA_964535875.1 uncultured Methylomarinum sp. | reverse complement strand
TTTCGATCACATGGCAGTTGTCCGAGCTCCCTTTTTCAGCATTCAATTTTGCAAATATCAGAATTTCGCTTTTGCTCTTTCTAAATCCTTTGGCATTCCGTTGAGCTTACTTTCTCCGCACCCAACTTGGCAAACATCAAGACTCGCTTTTGCTTTTTCGCAGGCTTATATTTTCCACGTCTGCGTTAGCTTTTTCACATCGAACCTTGCTCACAGCACTCAACTTCCGCTCTTTCAACAACAGGTTTCTTTTCCACTTTTTGCTCTCAGAAAAAGAAAATAACAAACAACTAACCAGACCAGCATATCTTGCACGTTTGTCATAAATATAATTAATTACTACAACTTTCAAACCCTATAGTTCTAAAATGGATAACATACATTTTAAGCACGATAATCGTGCCTAGATAACTAAATTAAATGCATGAGCAGTAAAATAACATTTCAACAAATTGATAATAGATTCTAATTTCAAAGATAGGTTACACTATCAAAACAAAAACCACATGACCCAAATGGGTCAAAATTTTATTAATCTTCACCTCAATCAAAAAATGTCGCAGATTAGGGGCTGTTGCCGTTTCATAAAAATGGCTTAAATTTAGCCAACTTTAAAAGTTAACAGCAAAATGGATTTAACCCTGAAATGATTGCTTTTTATGTTGATTTTTGAAACGGCAACAGTCCCTAGTATGCTTAGCAAAAAAACGATCTTTAGAAAGGTTTGATCACTGGGTTTTGTACTATCCATGCATGATTGAACCATAAACTTAGGCATCATCAATTTAGTCTTTTTACCTCAGGATTTTTTGATAACCAGTAAGTTCAACATACCCTTGTCCTGAAATGGATTGACCTTGCTTTGTACCCGTCACACCTACGGCTCCTTCCCAATAGCGATACCTGACATTGAGTTCCTGATCATTAATTAATGGGGTTATTGTTAAATCAATACCTAATTTTGGAATTAATAAGTGCCATTTTGACGGGTAGTTAATTTGGGTATGCGGGCTTTTCCATTGATCCAGCACTTTGATTTCAATTTCTGATAAATTCAAATCGGTTTTTGAATCATCAGCGTGAAACACAGCACCTAAACTATTTGAGCTTATGTTTCCATCTTTTCGTCTAAGTTGGTAAAACATCAATTCACTGTTATCAGATAATTGCAGGGCAAACCAGTCCCAACCAGACTGTTCCTTTGATAAAGCACTGCTGCTCCATTCTCTGTCCATCCAGCTAGTTCCCTTTACGTCATAAGATGTTTGTTTGATTTTAATGTGCCCCGTAGTTTGCATACGTGTGTATGAATAGTAGTAAGAGGCATTACCCGGCTCTGGGCTTTTTTGACTTAAACCTCTCTCTCCCTGTAAGACTATTTTTTTCTTTGCTTGCAGTTGTAATGCAATAGAAAAGTCGTCTGATTTTGCGGTTAATTCGATATTTGAATCATTGCCATTAATGGACTCTGCTTTCCAGTCATGCAGCCAGACATGATAGTGGTCTGATGAAGCCCCTGCCAGACCGTTTCCAGCACGACTGGTCCGTTCATCTACATAAAACTTATTTTTTTCAACATCTGTTAAAGCAAAATGTGCCATGTATATTTGATTATCACGCCAGACAGAAGGTGTTTTGGTTTGCTCGGGGGTCAGCGCAAAGCGGAAAAATGTCAATTCATAGCCGAATTTTCTTTCGGTTTGGGTTTTTACATTGCCAGTAAAATACCACCATTCAATGCGATATTCTGGATGCGCTCCGTGGTCTTGTGGAAAAACAAAAGCTCTCGGTTTAAATACCTTGGCAAAAGAATTATTTTCAGCGGATAACACACTACTAAGTTCTATGCTGGATTGTTGATTGGACTCTATCGTTCGTTTATCTTGTTCAGGTGACAAAAACCAGCTAATGGCTATGACAGCAATAATGATTAATCCCCAAATCTTCAATTCGTTTTTCATATTTATTCTGATCGTAGTGCTTGGGCGGGATTGGTCTTTGCCATTTTTAATGCCGGTAAAACACCCGCCAATAAAGCAGCAAAACAAGCCAACAATACACCTTGTAAAATAATACCGGCATCAAAATGAAAGGCTAATGTCCAGCCAAATGATCGTTGATAAACTACAAAAATTAATACATAAGCCATTGCTAATCCAACAGGTACAGCAAACAGACCGGCAATTAGCCCCATTAATCCGGTTTCTATACTAATTAAACGTGCGACTTGCCAAGGAGTCATGCCTATGGCTCTAAGAATTCCCAGTTGTCGGGTGCGCTCAAACTGAAGAGCCATCAAAGCACTGAATACACCGACAAAAGCAATACTGGCAGCAAGCCAGCGCAACACTTCGGTAATTTTAAATGTTTGTTCAAACATCTGCATGGATGCCCGATAAATAGCCTGCTCAGATTTTATAGTTTGATAGGGTTTTAATAAGGGTTTAATCTGCGCTTCCAGTTGCTTGATATCCGCTCCCTCTTTAAGATAAATACCTATTCCGGTATAGCCCAAATCCGGCCAGAATAGTTGATAAATATCTCGACTCATTGCAAGGTGCCCCTGATCACCACTGTAGTCAGC
>CAZHUE010000286.1:0-2589 GCA_964535875.1 uncultured Methylomarinum sp. | reverse complement strand
TTCATGGGGCCTTTCATTGCACCAGGTCCGCAGCCTGTGCAAATGTTTAGTCCACGCAAACCCATTTGGTAGCCAACTTCTTTTGTGTAATCATATTCAGTTCTAGAGATTGAGTGTCCGCCCCAACAAACAACCATGCGTGACTGTGTCTTTGCGCGTAATATATTTGCATTACGCAGAATGTGAAATACAGCATTAGTTGTGCCTGTACTACTGTTTAGGTCAAATTTCGGATTGTTCATAATGCTATCACTGACATAGATAATGTCACGTAAAACAGCAAAGAGATGTTCATTAATGCCTTTAATTATTTTTCCATCAACAAAAGCATTAGCAGGCGCATTTTTTACTTCAAGTTTTATGCCTCTTTCTTGTTGAATAACACGAATATCAAATGACTGAAATTTTTCAAGTAGTTTTTTTGCATCATCTAAATGTGAGCTGTTGTTAAGTACTGCTAGTGAGCAGTTACGAAATTGGGTGTAGAAATCGCCTTGGCTGGTATTAAGTAGCTTTTCGACTTCTAGTTTAGATAAGAGGTCTAAATGACCTTCAGGGGTTATGCAGGCATCTATTAGTGAATTATTCATGGTTGTTTTATCTATTTATCATTGGATTTATTGTTAGTGCTTTATCTTAGCGTAAATAGATTGAAGTATGTGATTTTGGTAATGCGAATTGCTTTATTGATCGCTTTACACTAAAAAAGATCCTGTAAGGATCTTTTTTAGTGTAAAGCGATAAAAAATACTTTTTATGCCATTTGTCGCTCTTTTATTTCTTGTGTTGTTTTACAGTCAATGCAGTATTCAGCTGTTGGACGTGCTTCTAAACGTTGTAAGCCAATCTCAATGCCGCATGCTTTGCAGTAACCGTAATCTTCCGATTTAGTCAAATTAAGTGTCTTTTCGATCTTACGAATTAGTAAGCGCTCTCTATCGCGTGTACGTAATTCAAGTGCGAATTCTTCTTCCTGGCTTGCTCTATCGGAAGGGTCGGAAAGATTCTTGACCTCATTCTGCATATGACCGACTGTGCGTCCCATATCCTGCATAAGTGACTCTTTCCATCGTGTTAGTATATCGTGGAAATGCTGAATTTGATTTTCATTCATATATTCCTCACCTTCTTGAGGAATATATGGTTCTACGCCTTCCACAGGTAACGCTGATCTTCTTACGATACTTGTAACATTATCTTTTGTTGTTGTCATTTGTGATGACTCCTTATTAGTTGCCCTTGGTTGTCTTCCTTTTCATTTCTCTGATCGCTTGTATGTCTTGTGTCATGAGTTAATCAGAGGTCACTGCACAAGTTTTAGAATCGTTCGTAGTATATGACTTAAATTAAGATTAGTAAACACATAAATACGATATACGGTTGCATTATAACTAGACATAAAACTTTATTATTGTTATGTAAATGAAAAAGTCTAAAATAACAGTTAGATAGAAATTTTTTCTATTAAAAAAAGCTGTATTTTTAAATTTAAAGGTAAGTAAAAAAAAGGTTTTTTTATAAAAAAAACATATAGATAGATATAGATGAAGTTGATGAATAAAAAGGTACTTCGGGATACAGTTAATCATCATAATCATCATAATTATCGTTATTATGTATTAGATGCTCCTGAAATAGCAGATACAGAAGGCATGAGAACCTAATGTCTGATCAAAATCAGCGTGACAATCATATGGATTATGTTGCTGAAGTCAAGTTGGGTAGATGGCTTGTTAGTTTATTCTACAAAAAAAGTGTGCTGGTTAGAGAGTAATTTGTGATGATAGTTCAATTAGGCGCAAGTAAATATACTGAGCAACATGGCTTTATGGCTTAGTGTAGTCGAAATTTTGATTAAAAATAGAACAATGAATGAGTTAAAAAATAATAGAAAAAATGGAATTAAAACAATTGTTTATGTTGTTGTTGGAATAAGGGTGTAAAAAAGCAGAAATACGGTATTGACAGTTTTCGTAAGCAACCGTATTATACGCCCACTTCAGCGGGAATAGCTCAGCTGGTAGAGCACAACCTTGCCAAGGTTGGGGTCGCGAGTTCGAATCTCGTTTCCCGCTCCAAATTTAAAAAAGCCTCATTATTATTGGGGCTTTTTTATGTTTGTAGTACTAGCACTCGCGTATTGTTTTAAACATCGTTACTATAGCGTCCTTGTTATTATAATCCCGCTTTTTTCATGAATTATGAACTTCACCCTCACTATCAACATTTACGTCCTTTGGTCAATAATATAGAGCATTATTTTCAGCAATCCTCTGCTGTTTTGCATCAAGCACGTAATGAGCTTCGGGTGGTTGAGTTTGCTGATGAAACTTATGTAATCAAGGCATTTAAAATTCCTCATCTTGTTAATCGTTTTGCTTATCGCTATTTACGTGACTCAAAAGCAAAGCGATCTTATGACTACTCACTAAAACTAGGTGCTGAATTATGTCCTGAAGCCGTAGCCTATAGTGAGTATTATAAAAAAGGGTTGCTAGATAAGAGTTATTATATTTCACGGCATTTTCAGTATGACTATACGATTCGCTCGGTTTTGAACCATACTATTGAGCATTATAATGATGTGTT
>CAZHUE010000285.1:0-2599 GCA_964535875.1 uncultured Methylomarinum sp. | reverse complement strand
GATATTGAATTTCCCATTCCTGGCTTCCGTTAAATAATAAAAAAACGGTTACTTTTTTCGGAATAAGATTTAAACATGGCACAAGAAAATGTAAAAAACCAGGCATTACAATTAAATAAAAATGTTGGCCTAGTTCCTTGTGATGCAATTGATGAAAATTAGCAATTAAATAACGGTTGATAGCTGGATTTAGTAGCTTACCGTTAATTATTCTTGCCAGCTTTGCATATATTCGCAATAAGGCAACTTTGGGTGCGTGATAAAGCAATACCCACTGTATTTTGTAACCTTGTTGCCGTAAACGAAGCAGTAAACTATAGACTCTCCTTAGTTCTTTTTTAATACTGCTGAGCATAAACTGCTGTCCTGATATATTGCATGTTTGATGAATGATGTGCTATCTGGAAGTAAGGCAACTGGAAGCAAATAACCTACCCACCTTACTTGCCTTTTTGTCCGTATTCAGTCTTGTTGCTTCGGTTACATAGCCTGCTATGCGCCCTGCGCAACAAAACTGAATACAAACAAAAATACTTCGCAAAAAGGGTGGGTTATTTATTTCCAATTGCCTAAGTCCCCATTTCTGCTCCTGTTTAAATGACAATTCTTTTAAGAGGAGGTGAAACAAATTGATATGCAATCCAGAAGTCGGTTAAAGTCAGTGCACTTGCCGATCCAAACGTTATTAATAGATCCTTGTATGATTTTTTTGAGGAGCTTTTTGACAAGGGTCTACCATAATGTTTTTTGGATGACGTTAAACAATTTATTAAATAATGTCAAACTACGGGTTAACAATATAACATCGCCAGTTGTCTACGATGTTACATATTTTTTGAGTATAAAATACTACATGCTATCTTTTGAGTTATGCATACAATTAATGTATTCCAGAATGAAAATGCGTCTAATCAATCCAGTTCAATTGCTATAACCTTATTGTGTAGGATAATTAAAAACAAAGTTTTTAAAGAATTTAGGGGGAGGGAATTAAGTGTATAGAAAACAGAAACAAGCCATTTAGTAGGCTTATATTTGAAGGAGGATATGGCTTGGGAATAGGACTTAGACAGTTTTCTTGTTAAAGAATAGTGTGGTGACTTGATTTATATTTGACTTTAATCAAAAAAAATTAGCAATATGATCCTTGTGCTGTGCATTTTGAATGCTTTTACCCATTTGATAGATCAAAAATGAAGGTGAATGATAGAAAGTTATGGCTGGGTTGAGAAAGAAATAATAACTTGATTCTTAATCAACCATTAAAACATGAGCCAGTGAAATTAAATTATTCAGGGTTAGGAGCCAAAATTTTAGATTAATAGGCATTCTTAATGCATAGCATCCATAGTGTCAGTTTCATAGGAATCGGACCACATAGGTTTCCATAATTCCTTTTCAGAAAAGTATTCTTTTGCAACTTCTCTTTCTACATTGTTATCCCATTCAATATGCTCAATAAGTGGCAAGTCATCCATGTTTGTATAATCAATATCATCAAAGTCTAAAGTATTCATAGTGTTTCTCCGCTATTTTTTAAAATTGTTAATTAAAAGTAAGGTATTTCCATGAGATAACTTGAGAGATTGTTATGTCATTTTATCCCTTACTTAGATACATACAATTGTCATGCCAACTTTTAAACACTTGTTTTTCTATCGGGATTCTTAAATTTATTTTGTTTATTGACAAATTTAGTCAGTATTTGACTCTAATTTGTCAACCAATAGTTTAAAAAAGTATAGAGTTAGAAGGAAATAGAGATAAATATCAATATAGAATATCCGCATCCGTAACCGCTTGAAGTATATGTCAGAAAATAATCCCTATTCAGCAGCAGTAGTGGAAACTATTATCGAAGTTGCGCAAAATGAATCAGCCTGGAATCAATGGACAGCATTAACGTCCAAATTTTTTACAAAGTTATAAAGCCAATTTGTTTATTTATTGTGTAAACTTTATTAGTTTATATTGTTAAAAATATTTTACAATATAATAGAAACAAAGGCTTAAGAATATTTATCTATGATGATGATAGTCAGAATTAAAAATTATCCTACAGTAAATTATGTCTGGTTTTTTTACAATAGAATCTATTTATTTTCTTCCGATGGGAAAAAGGATTGTTGGACATTAAAATTTTCTACAAAACTCTAAATATTTCCACTTATTTCCATCAAAACTTATTTTAGGGTAAAACCATATCATCTTTGAAATGCCTTATTAGTAGCCCTTTCCGTTAAAAAAGCCAGGCAATTCAGCAATTTTATCCATAGTATGACTTGAGTTTTTTATTGAATTATAGGCTTTTATATTTAGCGCGAGTTATGGATGCGGAATTTATAGCGAGTTGATTTTTTGCCTACATGGATGTAGGCAAGGTGTGTGGGCAGAACGCGGAAGCTTTGTCGATAACAGGGTGCTGAAATAGGCGCATCGTGGGAATTCAACTTTTTCAGCAAAGCTTCCGCCCAATATACCGGGATGCATTGAATGCAGATATTGCAGGAGTAAATATCTGCCTTACCAACGTCCTGTAGCCAACGCAAGTTATAGGCAAAAATCAGCCGCTAGAAACCCGCAGCTGTAACTCTAAGCA
>CAZHUE010000284.1:0-2658 GCA_964535875.1 uncultured Methylomarinum sp. | reverse complement strand
GTTAGATCTAACAACTTTGCATGCTCAACTTCAATCTTGTTGTATTCTCGATTAAACTCTGCCTTAGCTTCGTTGAATTTGTTAAGCTTGTGGACAGGGTAGAATAGGAAAGTCCATATCGCCATATATGACAACCCTATGGCCACTACAATACCTAATATAATCAATAGATTTATTAAAATGTTTATCAATTCATTACTCATTAGATGTTTCCTTTCTTGTATCTGATTTTATCTCCTGGTAGTTCTTTGTAAATATGCGCTTGATTTAAACTACTAAAATCAGAATCCTCAAATGTTTTCACTCGATAATGTTTCCTGTATAGTATTTTCTCTGTAGCTACTTTCTTCCGGTTCTTTTTATACATGTAGGTATAAACCCACCAACCCTTAATATGCCTATTTAGTTTGCCAGTTTTGACCCAATCCGAGTAAGATATATTCAAATCGACATCTACTTCATGAATAAATTTAAAAATGCCCATGAGCTGAATATCAGTTGTGTCCAGCTGACTTAATATATATGCATGATCTAAACCTTGGTGTCTAATATGTACAAGCGATTGCATTAGTGCAATAAAAACTTTCCCGTAATCTTTTGTTTTGTTTTGTCTGTGGTTCATTTTGGACAGCCACTCATCAAGAACAATATTGGGGAAGTTTTTGTCAAACTGCTTCAGTTGCTTGATAACTTCCCTTTCCTCTTTGGTCTCAGGGTCTATAATCTTCGACACTCCCCAATAATCCGCTTCATCGAATTCAGCATGAAACTTATACCAAATATCATTAATGTCGTCATATTTTGGATTTTCCATTGTCACATTAACATAGCTTCCAAGGCCGGTCTTTCTTCGTATTTCTTCGATAATATCAAAGACAATAGAAGATTTACCGCCCCCCTGAAGAGCTGTGATGTAATGGATCCCTTTAACCAGGAGAGGGGATGAAGAATATCTTTGCCACTTTTTCAAGAAGTAGAACCAAAGATAATTAAAAGGTACCGTTGTTTTTCTTGCGAAGTTATAAAGGGTCTTGCTCCAGGTAACATAACGTCTAGAAAGCAAATGACTTATATCCACTAGCTTTTCAGTTGCTCTTTGGTAATAACTAACTACCTTGTAGTGAAGTTTCTTTTTTAATTCTAAATATGATAAAAGAATCCTGGCGTAAATGATTGGCCAGTGATTTTGTTTATTCGCTATTTTCAATAACCTATTTTGATATCTGTTGAATAGATCTAATCGCCCCTGGGCAAGCGAGTGGATGTCTATCTTACTTTTGCTTTTTCGATTGCTCATACTTAATTGAATAACTTAGCTGCAAACGCAAACCAAGCAAAAAGAAGTACTGCAGCAATAATAACAAACAAAAGCACGCCGTACGGCGACTCAGAAATGACAACATATGCAGTAATTAATTTCTTGGCCCAAATAATTAAAGCATATGCTGTAATCAATGCAATTATCATAATCAGAGCTGGAGCAAACCAGCCAATAGCATCTTTTAAAAAGTCGCCAATTTTAGCTATTTCAGTTATCGCCATTAGAGATTACCTAGTAAATATAGAATGCCAATAATGATTATTGCTGCAGTAATTAAGCCAAATGGAGTGAACAGAAGCGATGCACCTTTTCGAACGTTCTTATAACTCCTGTGGATCTTCGGCAAAATCATCAAGAATATGATTCCACCACCAATGACAAAATACAACTCAATATTTTCAATCGCCAATAATTTCTCTAACTCATCTGTAACCCAGCTACTAGAATCATCGCCCTCATTTGGTAAATTAGCTTCAAATTCAACATCTAAAATTGCTTCGGTATCAATCATATCAGTATCTAGGGTGTATGCTTGGCCATTTGTTACCCATGTGATTTCTGTATAGACAAATCGGTTTGGATCAGGCTCAACAACATTAGTGTTAGCTCTTGAAAAAAGCCCTAAAAATAGTTTGTGTATTTGAGCATCATCAGAAATGCCACTAAAGTTATCGATAGCTAGATTATAATGCCTATTTAACCGGGATTTTAATTCTTGATTAGGGGACACAATTTCAATGTCATCTATTTTACCCGTTATCGCCATTTGGATATTTCCACCACCAACAGCTGATATAGCTCCAACTACTCCAACTGCTAGTAATTTAAACCCTACCGGTTGCAAACCTGGAACCATTGATAATATTACTCCAACTGCTATAGTACCTCCAGAATATAATAATAAATCATAAGACCACTGTGGGATTCCGCCTTCAAAAGCAGTATTAGTTCCGTGCGAACTCTGATCCTTTTCTAGATGAAATATTGCAGTTTCCCAGTCATGGTATTTTTGCATACCAAAAAAATTGGTATATCCATATCCATATTGAAAATGCCCGGACACTGCTAGGATGTCATCAGTAGGAATACCTGGTAAATAAAGGTAGGCATACATTTCTCTGTTTTCTAATACTTCAATATAGGTTAAGGCTAGTGCTCTATGAAACTGAACAACTTCATTAGTAGTTAGGTTCCAAGTCGAAAAAGTGTTCCACCGTTTTGCAAAATTGCCTGACTCAGTCAAAAGAACGTTTTCGTTATCATAATAATTGAATTGTAGAATACGATCACCATTAACGGTATAGTAGTCAACCGATTCGACATTTTCTAAAAAAACA
>CAZHUE010000283.1:0-2689 GCA_964535875.1 uncultured Methylomarinum sp. | reverse complement strand
TGTTCGAAAAGAGCAAATTGATCAGCAAATTCTCCCCGCGCCAGACATTTCATAGAGTCTAAATATTGCACTAACACGCCCATTGCCAGAAAAGTATTTGGTGAAACTTTCTTCGCCATCATCTCTTCACTAAACTGCTTTATACTCATTTCCTGTACTTCATAATCCTGAAAATCACCTAATACTGCCTGGAACCCTTTTAATGCTTTTAATATTATTTTCATCTCTTCTTCAGAATAAAGAGTCTGGAAAAACTCCATTAAATAACGCAACTTTTTACATGTTTTTCTTAAATCATGTAAAGCTTCCGCAGCGGAGTTTTCTGAAATAGCCTCACCCTCTTTTAGTATCCGTTTATAAACTTTCCAAATACGCAGATCAGCCAACTCTTTAACCGTTAAATGAGCATGGCTCTGTTTCCCTTTTTTTGGCAAGGGCTGTTTTAAAAACTGCTCCCAATCATTAAGCTGTTTTCTATATTCGGAACGATTTAGAGTTTCTGTCAATTTTTTTTGAGCATGCATTTGCTTCTCTTTAAGAAATGCATACAAGGGAGAAAGATCTTCTCGTAAAGATATAGGTAAAGCCTCTTTATATTTTTTATAGCTTAACAAATAAACATCCATATCTCGTGTTGGCCCAGTGATTTGTCCGAGCCAGGCGAAAAAATCTTCATAGTGGGTAACATCGTTACTTGGCAAAGTATTTTTTAACTGACTTAACCCAGCACGAGTACGCCTGACTGCAACACGATAATCATGCAAAAACTCAGTATCAATATCTGCAATCGTACCTGCTTCATTTAATTGTATTGCCTGTAACAACTGTTGATAAATAACTTTGCTGGCTTTATCAGCCCTAATTTTGGGGTTAATGTTAATTCTAAGCTTAGAACTGTAATCTTTCGGTTTTCTACCTTGTAGTTTAAGACCGGCTTTTAAAACTAAGCCCTCTGTTGCGATTAAATCCAAGCTGTTATGTAGAATATCACTGACTTTTTTAACCGCTTTATCATAACCTTTCAACGGATATAAATGGAGTTGATTAGCTAATAATTCATGTTCATCAAATTGAATACGTAAAATTATTTTTTGGTCTTTATTCAAAACATTAAGTCGATATACTTCATGTGGAAGCTGACATAAAGGTAATAATGCTCGCATTTCCAATGGGGCTGTCAAGAGTGTTCTTAAGTGTCCAGCAGGAAATTGATCACCAAAATGCGGAACATCTTTCATACTTTCGAATGCTAAAGTCTTACCCTCTTTTTTATCATGCAGACTGACCAGTGATGCAACTTGGGATTGATTAAATTCACAAATCAAACCTGCATTGTATAACCGCCAATCAAAACTATCGTAAAACGTTTTAATTGTATATTCCTGAGTTGTTAATTGAATACTCAGTTTTTTACTGATCTTACTAATGAATTTTTTAGCTGATAAGTTTTTGGACAAATCAAAATGTAATGGAATAGACATCATGAATGTTAATTTTGGTTAATGAATTGAACGTGACTTTTTTACAAATGAACACATGCTTTATTAGATTTTAATCTTTGAAAAATCAGTTGCTCATGGTTTCCAGACCACCTTGATTAATACTAACATGCTAAGTTAATTATAATTATGACAAACTGTGATTTTCTTATTAGTGGCTAAAGAGATGTAGTCATCCTTTAATAGAAATAAAATGATCAAACCTTCTCGACGACACTCCAATTGACTGATATTTAAAACCTTTAATAAATAGAAATTGTTTATTAAAAATCACAAAAAATAATTTTATTTTTGGAGCTATTAATCTGTCAACCCCAAGTAGAAGTGTCCTATTTTTGTATTTTCTAAAATTTATATCCAATTATTGTTATTGTCCCGCAGGGTGTAATGGTCTAATAATTTTGGAAGGATTTATAGCTTATAATCTACTAAAGTAAGGACTATAGAATGACCGAGATGATCGAACAAAAAGCTAAATTAACTTTCACCACTGAGCAGCGGCTAGATTACGCCAACTTAATGATAAATAAAGGGTATATCAACAACAGATAATGGAAATATCAGGAGCAGGTGACTCTGCAGTGCGGTGATGAAAAAAGCAATGTTTAGATGAGCCCATGGTAACACGCCAGAAAACACACAAACATTAACACCCGAACAACCAAAAATACAATGCCTAGAGAAGCACACGGCGAGCCAAAAGGGACAATGAAATACTAAAAAAGGCGGGGTCTATGCCATATTGAGTGGATAATTTATGTTTTAAATCGACACACTCATAAAGGTGAACAGCAAAGAAATATTTTCACTTGCTTTAGGACTAGAGCGTCCATGGAAGATCGAAAGAGTAGAAATAAAAATTTCAGAAAATTCAATTAAAGAACTTCACCTTCATATTAGGTACGCTAAAGGATATCAATTTAAAGATAAAGAAGGGTCGCCTTGTTCAGTCTACGATACCAAAGACAGAGAATGGCGGCATATGAATTTTTTTGAACATCACTGTTACCTCCATTGCCCCGTCCCCAGAATCAAGACAACTGAGGGAAAAATACGGCAAGTAGACATTCCTTGGGCACGAAAACAGAGTGGATTTACACTTCTCTTTGAAGCCATGGCAATGTCATTAATTGAAAATGAAATGCCGACAAATAAAGTGGCTAAATTGCTAGGAGAACACCCGAACCGTA
>CAZHUE010000282.1:0-2693 GCA_964535875.1 uncultured Methylomarinum sp. | reverse complement strand
GAATACAGACGGCATATTTTTCTTGCCATTGTTCATGCTCGGCTATATCAATTTGCTCAATCTTAAATTGTTTTATGTCACAAGCTGAAATGATAAGCTCTGCTTCTTCGCACAAATGACAGCCTAGAGTACCGAAAAGCATTAATTTTTCCATATAAAATTAAGTATTTGTAGATTGGACAGCCGACTCTTTGGCAACCCAACATAATTAAGGATGCTAAAGATAATGTTAGGTTAACGATAGAGCCGTTAGCCTAACCTACTTGAGCGAGTATGCATCTTAGTTTTCAAGGTGATACCTGGAAATTTTATCTAAATAGCCCATCAATAAAGCGGATACAACCATGGTCAAATGTATCAGTACATACCACATTATTTTATCGTTATCAGTCGTTTCCACGTTCATAAAAACCTTAAGTAAATGAATAGATGAAATAGCCACGATGGATGAAGCTACTTTCATTTTTAGTGAGCCATAATCATGGCTTCCTAACCAGTTTAACTTTTCTGTCGATTCATCCAGGTCTAATCTTGAAACAAAGTTTTCATAACCACTAAACATCACGATAATAGTTAAACTTCCTACTAAAGTAAGGTCAATCAGCGTCAGTATTTTTAAGACTAACTCGGACTCATTAAATTCCAGAATCATCGGCAAAAAATGAAATAGCTCTTGAAAAAACTTGATCGCCAAGGCAAATAAAACCAAACTCATTCCCAAGTACACAGGAGCTAAAACCCAACGACTGGCATACATGGTTTTTTCTACCGCTTTTTCTATTTGCCTTGCTTTCATTTCCAATTCTCTTTATCCTGGAAAAAGCAGTTGAACTGCGGAATTATAGCTTGTGCTAGAAACCGTGAGCAACTACTTTTTCTAGGTTTATAGGTGTAAATGTGCTGATAACCATCGCTCTGTAATTTCTAGTGCCTGCCCTTTTCTTGTCGCATAATTTTCTAATTGTTCCTGATTGATTTTACCCACATTAAAATATTGTGCTTGTGGATGAGCCAAGTACCAGCCACTGACTGCGGCAGTTGGAAACATAGCAAAACTTTCTGTCAATTCTATGCTGGTTGTTGCAGTTACATTGAGCAGGTCAAATAATTTTTCTTTCTCAGTGTGATCCGGACAGGCCGGATAACCAGGCGCAGGTCTAATGCCTTGATAGTCCTCTGTAATCAACTGTTCGTTTGCATGTGCTTCATCAGTTACGTAGCCCCAATGGTCTTTTCTGACTTGCTCATGTAAATATTCTGCAAAAGCTTCTGCCAATCGGTCTGCCAATGCTTTGAGCATAATGGAATTATAATCATCGTGATCTTTTTCAAATTGCTCTATTTTTGTTTCAATACCAATACCTGTGGTGACAGCAAAGCCTCCAATATAATCAGCCTTTCCACTGTCTTTTGATGCCACAAAATCGGATAAACAAAAATTAGCTCTGCCTGGCGCCTTTATATTTTGCTGGCGCAAATGATGTAGCGTTTCTAATACTTTTGTACGTGATTCGTCTGTATAAAGCTCAATATCATCCCCCACACTATTGGCAGGAAAAAAGCCAATCACTGCGTTAGCTGTTAACCATTTTTCACTGACAATTTTGTCCAACATGGCTTTTGCATCATCAAATAATTTAACCGCTTCTTTGCCTACCACTTCATCGGTCAATATAGCAGGGTATTTGCCTGATAACTCCCAAGTCTGAAAAAAGGGTGTCCAATCAATATAAGAAACCAGGTTTTCTAATGGTAAAGATTCAATCACTTTTGTGCCTAAGAAAGTTGGTTTTGCAGGTTCATGCGAATCAAATTTAAACCGGTTCTCTCTTGCAGCTTCTAAACTATGCTGTTTAATATTAGCTTTGCGTCCTTTGTGTCTTTCTCTTACTTGCTCATATTCTTTACGGGTTTTAGCAATATATGTTTCTTTTAACTCATCACTTAACAATGAGCTAACAACACCAACACTCCGTGAAGCATCAGTCACATAAATAGTTGGAGCATGATAATTTTCCTCAATTTTAACTGCGGTATGAGCGCGAGATGTGGTTGCGCCACCTATCATTAAGGGTATTTCAAAACGTTGGCGTTCCATTTCTTTGGCAACATGTACCATTTCATCTAACGATGGAGTAATCAATCCACTCAGCCCGATAATATCAACATTTTCTTCTTTGGCTGTTTTAAGAATTTTTTCCGCAGGTACCATGACTCCAATGTCTATGACTTCATAGTTATTACATTGCAAAACAACCCCAACAATATTTTTGCCAATATCATGAACATCACCTTTAACAGTGGCCATTAAAATTTTTCCGTTTGATTTTAAAGCACCATCTTTTTCTGCATCCATAAATGGCATTAAATGAGCAACGGCTTTTTTCATCACTCGGGCTGATTTAACGACTTGAGGTAAAAACATTTTCCCTTCCCCGAATAAATCACCCACGACATTCATCCCATCCATTAAAGGACCTTCAATCACATGAAGTGGTCGTTCTGCTTCTAAACGAGCTTCTTCGGCATCTTCGACAATAAAATCAGCATTGCCTTTGACTAAGGCATGTTCTAACCGTTTTTTGACTGACCATGTTCTCCATTCCAGGTCTTCTTTTTTAACAACACCACTACCACCCTGATATTTTTGAGCCATTTCCAGCATGGCTTCTGTGGCATCAGAATTACGATTT
>CAZHUE010000281.1:0-2696 GCA_964535875.1 uncultured Methylomarinum sp. | reverse complement strand
ATGTTTAGAGTCAGTCGTTGCTTTAAATTTTTTCTTGGTTTTACACCACAACCCAGCCTGTCTCATTTGCCAACCTATACGCCGACGACTTACAGCAATACCTTGTTCTGTGAGTTTATTTTTTAGGCGACGAGTCTCATATGTACCCCGACCTTTTTCAAAAAGAGCTTTAAGTATTTCTATCAGTTTCTCATTCTCCTTTTCGCGTTCAGTTTTTGGTGAATCAAGCCATTCATAATAACAACTCCGTGGAACGGTTATGAATTGACACAGGGCTGTAACGGAATAATCCAAGCTATGTTTCTTTATCCACGCGTACTTCACGCTATTTCCTTCGCAAAGTACGCTGTGGCCTTTTTAAACAAATCTCTCTCCTGTGTCATTCTCGTTAACTCTTTCTTCAGCCGCTTATTTTCATCATAAATATGTTCATCTGATCTTGCGACAGCGGTTTTCGGTTTAGAATATTTATTGATCCAGGTATGTATCGTGTTCGGATTGATTCCTAAATCTCTCGCTGTTTGAGCTATTGGTTGTTCTGATTCAAGTACTAATTTGACCGCTAACTCTTTAATTTCTGATGTATAGGTATTTGGTTTTTTTGTTTGTTCATTCATTATTAGACTAACAGTGTCCGCAATAATAGATAGGGTAAGCAATATAAGTCATAACAGAAGCACAAGGATAAGAGCTAAGGCAGAAAAATCAATAATTGGATCGCCTGCTGTATGCTCTTTTATAAGAGATAGAAAAACCTGATTAATATCAGGTTCCTTTTCGATCGCAGATTTTCGATCACCTCCTTCTTTCCTGACGCGCTCTTGAGCCAATGTTTCTTCTTCACTAAGCTCTTTAATTCCAAGTCGAATGGTATCTCGTGAGCAGTTAAAAAGTTCAGCGACATTGCCAATACCACCATAAGGTAGTTTCAACGCCCACATATAATCGTCTATTTTTTTCTGTCAGACGGTTATACAACTCTTGCATTTTAGCTTCGAGGCCTTTTGAATAAGGGCTAATCAATTTTAAATTTATTAATTTTTCCGTTTCTTGATATTTCTATTTTAGAAATATAGTTGACGAAGTTATTTCATGCACATTCCTAAGCCATAAGCTCTTTAATATGCGCCACAACAGCAGAAGCATTGCCTTGTAGATTATAGCCACCTTCTAACATTGATACGATATTACCTTGACAGTGCTTATCAGCAAGTACCTTAATCATTTTTGTTAATTTCATAAACCCTTGGTTGCTAATATCAAAACATCCTATAGGATCATTTTTACGACTATCAAAACCTGCTGAAATCAGAATTAAGTCGGGTTTAAATTTTGCCACTGCTGGCAATAATTTTTTTTCAAAGGCTTTCACAATCGCCGCATCATTTGAACCACAACCTAGATGTACATTGATGTTAAAGCCTTTTCCTTTACCCTTGCCAATACGGCTCGGCAAGCCTGTACCTGGATAAGCATGCATATCATGCGTAGAAAAAAACAAAACACTCGGGTCATCATAGAATGCCAATTCAGTACCATCACCATGATGATAATCCCAATCAATGATTAAAACCTTCTTGCGTTTATAAAGCTGTTGGGCATATCTTGCGGCAATAGCAATATGGTTGTAATAACAAAAACCTTCTTCCTGACCTGTGTTTCGCGCATGGTGTCCTGGTGGGCGTGAGGCACAAAAAGCATTTTTTGTTTGACCTTTACATACAGCATCAACGGCTGCTAATACACCCGCCGTCGCCAATAAAGCATTTGTGTGCATTTTCGGTTGTCGGGTTTTTATCGCTTTTATATGTTGCTGGGTATGAACTAGATCTAACCATTGTTCTGCATCGGCTATAGGTGAAATAGATATCGTTTTATCTCTAATATTAGCTTCGCTAATATGTTGTTTTATAGCTTGATAACGTGCGGGGGACTCTGGGTGGGTAGGATTAATATGATGCTTTAAAAAACCATTATCCAATACCAAGGCTGTTTTGCTTTTTGCGCTTGCGTAACTCAAAGGTGATAAACCTAAAACCCCTAATGCTATTACACCCTTTGCAGATAAAGTCAGTAGTTCTCGACGATTCATATTAATCACTCTTGTAATTATTACACTTAAATTTTAGCGTAAATCTTCTAATAAAATAGACTTGTTTTATTAAATATTGATAGCAGTCCAAAACATACCCAACGCAAACAAGGGTAACACGGCAATTAATCCATCCATTCTATCTAAGATTCCGTAATGTCCGGGAAGGATATTGCCAGAATCTTTTATTCCCGCTTCGCATTTGATTAAACTTTCTAATAAATCACCCGATACTGATAACATCTCCGATGCTAGCGATAAAGCAATGAAATAAATCTAATCGGATCCCGACAGGCTAAATGGCTAAAAATTTTAACGCACTTTCCCTGCTTATGGCAAGAATTTTATGGACAAACAGCAAGTAGCTAAAAAACAAGGTTGTTTTGTAAATCCATTGTTTTTTTAGGCAAGAAGATCCCATATCAGATCGTACACCATTCGGGCTGTTCAAAATGCAATAATAACAGGGTTGTCCTTGCAGAGCTTGATGCATTCCCTTGTGGCAAGATTACTATCTCGGACTTAATTCATAGGGGAGCACTGGTGTTCTCCCAGGGCTGTTCAATGCTAACAAAACAATTTAAGATATAGGTTTAATTCATTG
>CAZHUE010000280.1:0-2734 GCA_964535875.1 uncultured Methylomarinum sp. | reverse complement strand
ACAGCAGAAGTTACACTAAAAGTGATTGACGAAAATGGAGTTCCTATAGATGGTGCAAAAGCTGGGTTAACTTTTTATGTTGGGAAACAACGTTCAAAATCTAGAACGGCAGGAGATAGTGGAATAACAGATAGTGAAGGATTATTTACAGGAAACGGTGAGTCTCCTCAGCATGTTCGTTACGGTGCAATCAAAGAAGGTTACTATGGAACAGGTGGCGAAATCCGAATGAAGAGCATATCTAGCTCTCTATTTTCTAAACATTGGGAACCATGGAACCCAACCGTTGAAGTCATACTAAAAGAGAAAAAAAATCCGATTGCGATGTATGCCTACAATATGGATCAATTAACAAAAACATTACCCGAGTTACCCGTTTTAGACCGTTTTGTTGGTTATGATTTAATTGCACGCGATTGGGTTGTACCGCATGGCTTAGGGACGCATCGTGATATTTTATTTAAATTAGAGCAACACTATATCAATGACTATAAAAATTACAGCATAACGTTTACTGTTGCTTTTGAAAATGAAGGTGATGGGTTGCAGTCATATTATGCTCCCATTCGTGGTGGTAGCCAATTACGTATGCCTCATCATGCACCTACTACGGGCTATAAATCTAAACTTATTATTAATAAAGAAAGCACATCAACGGAAATACTGAGCGGCCAGAGTAGGGAAGACCAAAATTATTTTTTCAGAGTACGAACAGAGCGTGATGACAATGGAAATATCACCAGTGCTTTATATGGAAAAATTTATGGCAGTATTGGTCCCGCAGGTTTTTTAGGTACTACTAGCAAAGTAAGGTTTAATTATTACCTAAACCCCACGCCCAACGACACCAATATAGAGTTTGATCCAGAAAAAAACCTGTTCAAAGGTCTAAGTGCTAATGAGCAAGTATCAAGACCATAAAGAACTAATAAAGAACTAAAGGGGACAGAACTATTTTAAGCGGCTAGACTAGGCTTAATCTATTAATAAAATCAGGAAGACCATGTCATGCCAAGGAAAGCACGCATACTAAAACTAAAGGGGACAGAACTATTTTGACCGGCGTATTGTTTATCTCTCAGCTAAAAGAAAGTACCAAGTGATCGAGATTGGTTATTTTCGCTTCCAGTCGGTTATAGCTTCCAGGTTTATTTTTATAATTTCTTTCGACAAGCTCAGGGCAGCCAAAAAAGAAACACAGTATGTCTTGATCTGGGTGTGCTAAAAAATCTAGCATTTGATTTTTAAATAAACCACGCTTTCGATAGCGGGTTATAGTATTTTGAGATAAATAAATACTAAGCGGGTAATCATGCGCATTGATTGTTGGCCACTTTTTAAAATTTAATATAAACCGCTGTTTATCCTTATCACCATAAGCACTAATTTCTTTAAGCTGTCCGTAATAAATCCGTTGTTTATTTTCACCGTTGAAATAACTGATGGGTGTAAAAAATTGTCGGTATGAAAGACGTTCTTTAGCGATGGTTAAAAACTTCTTTTTAAGTGCTTCTGGATTATCCTGGTGCCCAAGAAAGCATTCAACAATATGCTCAAGGTCGCTTGTCCTGTTAGATCCTCGCCCGGTATTGTTGCCAGCTTTTGTGTTCGTGTTACTTGATGGTTCAATGATAACCGGTTGTTGTGTTTTACCTTCAGCTAGTTTTTGACGTTGTGAAGGTTTACGCTTTACTATGAACTCATCTGGAAAATCATTTTCACGATAGGCTTTATCTTTTCCATGCTTTGTAGCACTTGTTCCTGACGTTACTAATTTATCATCATCTTCAACCGTGCATGTATGTTCATTATTAGGGAGTGTACGAAAGTGGGGCGTTTGCTTTGGTCTAGGCTTGGTTGCATTGACATCATATAACTCAGCCAGGCAATATTTTTCCTGGCACTTAAAAGTTAAATTATCGGCATCAATGTGCGCATACTCTTCTTCATCATAATGCCAGTTACGAAGTTGATAGATCGTTAAATCAATATCCAATTCAGGGCAATAGGCTTTTCCTATTTTCATTTGTCCAGTCTATCTGCTCATTGTAGATTGGGTAACAAACGCTTTTAACTTATCCTGGCGTACAGCCATATCCAGAAAATGGCAGATAATATCCTGATCGCCAGGTTTAAGCTTATCGACCTGTTTGCATAACTCTTTCAGTTTTTTATTTTGAATATCAAATTTTGCAGCTTGTGGTGCGCGATCAGAACCACGCAGTAACTGGTCAAGACTAACTTCCAGAACATCGGCCAATTTAAGGATGTAGTCAAATTGAGGCTTACCCTGACCTTGTTCCCAGCGACCAATTAAGCGAGGTTGTATATTGAGCAAGTCAGCCAGTTCTGATTGTGTTAGTTGCCTTGTCTTACGTAGTTCAGCCAGTTTTTTCCCGAAATCGCTCATGTTCCAATTCTCTGTAATGGGGTATCTGTGGAACATCATAATCTCCTAATTATTAATTGGACTTGAAAAGGATAATAATAGCCTGTATAAGATAGGTCAAGTATAGCCTTGACGCATTTTCACCAAAAGAGGGAGCCATGCCAAAAATCGACCAGAGCCGAATCGACACCATCAAACAGAATGTCTCCTTACTTAACTGGATAGAAAATGATGGTCATGCACCGAAGAAGGAAGGCGCAGATTACGTGATGCACTGCGTGTTCCATAAAGATAAAACCCCGTCTTTAAAAATCACCCCGCATAAAAACCTGTACCACTGCTTTG
>CAZHUE010000279.1:0-2753 GCA_964535875.1 uncultured Methylomarinum sp. | reverse complement strand
AGGTTGAAATTGTGCCTACTGTTTACTAGCTAATTAAGTAAAATTAAAACTCATTAGTTTACCATTTTTTTCTGCTTATTCTTATTTTAACTGCTTTAGACAGCTGTTTTCGACCTATATCTGATCAGAGTATGATTAAAATTGAAGTAAACATTGTATTTCTAGGTGGGCTACGGTCTCTTTGGCAACCCAACATAAAATATGCTAGAAAGGTTGGGTTAACGATAGAGCCGTTAGCCCAACCTACATTTTTTCTAGTGTTTATTTAATTTTATAACACTCTGGATCTCTATCTTTTAAACCATATTTAACCAAAAATCGAAGCAAAGATAGACTAAAGCTCTTTGACCCCGCTGCCCACTAAAAATCCTGCTTACATGCCCACTTATCCAGGGGTCAGCAATCGATTAAACAAGTTATCTTCTAAGCTATCTCCTACTTTAATGGCTGTCATTAATTGCCCATTGTAGTAATAACTTACAATTTCAAACCATGCCTGAAGATGTTGCTTAATTATCGCTTCATATTCTGTTAACGGTTTTTCCTTCTCAATAGTTTCTGCTAATTTATAAGCACTATCCATTGCCAGCAATATTCCACTGGAAAAAACTGGATCAACAAAACCTCCAGAATCACCCAACATTACCCAATTTTCTCCACATAATTTATCAGAAAGCGATTGGTAATTATTAAAGCGTAAAACACCTGTTACTCGTTTTGCATTGGGCGCAAGTTGTTTTAACACTACATCCTCCAGAATCTACAATTAAATCTGGCTCATTGCCATCCCAGTAATCAATCGCTTCCTGTAATGAGTTTTCGTCAAGCTTTACTTTCCCCTCGTCAGCTTTTGTTAATTCAACTCGTCGAGCAACAACTTTAGCGCCTGCTTTTATCGCCGCATCTAAATAGTGTTTGGTTAAATTTATCTCTTGGAACATTGTAGGCGTATGAAGGTAAATCGCTTGGTGTGTCAGAAAAACGAAATTCAAACACCTCGGTTGCATTAAAGGTAAAACAAGCTCCAGGTTTGTAAATACTAGACGCGACTTCCTCTTCAACGCCTAAATCTTGAAGCATAGGCACAATCATTGGCACTAACGATTCACCAACTAAAATCGGTGCTTTTTCCTCTGTTACGAAGATAGCTACTTTACAACCTTTTTTACTGAGTAAAATTGCTAGCATACTTGCTGTTGGTCCACCACCTATTATTGCAATATTTTTTTTATGCCATTTTTTTACCTTATCCAACCCAAACTCTTGCATTTCTAAACATTCTCATCCATGCTCCATCCTCTTTCCAATCATCAGGATGCCATGAATTTTGTAACGTTCTAAAACACCGCTCTGGATGCGGCATCATAATGGTGAACCGACCATTCGTTGTTGTTAAGCCTGTTATTCCCTCCGGTGAACCATTTGGATTCGCTGGAAAGTCGGTCGTTGTTTTACCATAATTATCAATATAATTTAAACAAACCAAGGCACCACCCATATCAGATGAATTAGTAAACTCAGCACGACCTTCTCCATGAGCGATAACGGCTGGCAACATTGAACCTTCCATCCCTTGCATTAAAATTGAAGGTGATGATTGTATTTTAACCATAGAAACTCTAGCTTCAAACTGCTCTGAGTCATTGCGCTTAAACTCCGGCCAATACTTTGCACCAGGAATAATTTCCTTTAACCCCGACATCATTTGACAACCGTTACAAACCCCCAACCCAAAAGTATCTTTACGCTCAAAAAACGAAGCAAATTCTTCTCTGGCTTTTGCATTAAATAAGATAGATTTAGCCCAGCCACCACCAGCACCCAGCACGTCACCGTAAGAAAAACCGCCGCAAGCAACCAAGCCCACAAAGTCTTGCAGAGTGACTCTAGCGTGAATAATATCTGTCATGTGCACATCTATCGCTGTAAATCCAGCACGATCAAAAGCCGCAGCCATTTCCATATGTCCATTAACACCTTGTTCCCTTAAAATAGCAACTTTAGGTCGTTCGGCATTAGAAAATTTAGTTGTTATATTGTCATTAATATCAAAAGTTAAGGTTACCGTTAGACCAGGGTCTTTATTATCTGCAATAGATTCAAATTGTTGTAATGCACAGTCAGGATTATCTCGTAATGCTTGCATTTTATAACTGACTTCAGACCATGTTCGCTGTAAATCTTCTCGACTGGCTGAGTAAATCTCTTCACCTTGATAAGTGATTTTTAATTGTTGCTGTTCTTCTATTACCCAGCCAATTAAATGTACACACTGCGCTAAACCCGCTGTGTTTAATAAATCAATGACTTCATCAACATCCGTTTCTTTAATCTGAATCACTGCACCTAATTCTTCATTAAAAAGAGCGGCTAAAACATTTCCATTTTCTGCTACCAAACTATCTAATTCTATTTCTGCACCTTTACGACCAGCAAAAATCATTTCAGCAACCGTTGCTAATAGTCCTCCATCAGAACGATCATGATAGGCCAACAATTTATTTTGACTATTTAGCGTTTGAATGGTATTAAAAAAAGATTTAAAAATAGAAACATCATCCAAGTCTGGTGATTCATTTCCTATTTGGTTATAGACTTGCGCCAGAACTGATCCACCTAAGCGGTTCTTTCCTGTCCCTAAATCAAGAAGGATCAAAACACTGTCTTCATTTTTTAACTGAGGTGTTAAGGTTTTACTTATATCTATCACGGGAGCAAAAGCAGTAATAATTAATGATAAAGGGGAGGTCATT
>CAZHUE010000278.1:0-2753 GCA_964535875.1 uncultured Methylomarinum sp. | reverse complement strand
CCGTGCCTTTAAATGCGAAGGAAGATATAAAAGAAGGGGGTAGAATTATCGAACGCGGGGATGATGAGCAGGTATTTCAGTTTTCATTTGGCTCTGGGTTTTGAGTAGACATCTTAAGTTAAAAAAAATTATTTTGTAGGTTAGGCTAACGGCTCTATCGCTAACCTAACATTTGTAGTCTACTTTTATGTTGAATTACCTAAACTTTATGACAGTTAGGTGTTGCAGGGTACGTACCTTGTTTATATAGCTATTGGTTCGTGTTTTATTTATGTATCATTTAACCTATAATTAATCGTGCCTTAGGTTAGTATGTATACAGTTCGCTTGAATATTAGTTTTTATATTCAAATAATTATGATATAGAGATAGGATGATGATGAAAAAAAGAGTTTCTTTATTTTTAGCACTTTTATTTGTAGCTAACGTAAGTTATGCCGAGTTAAGAATTGGTTTTGTTAATGTAGCTAAGGTTCTTGAAAAAGCACCTCAAGCAGAAAAAGCAAAAAAACGATTAGAAAAAGAATTTTCACCGCGCGATAAGCATTTAGTTTCACAAGGCAAAGAAATCAAAAAACTTGAAGAGAAATTAAATCGCGATGCCTCCGTTATGGGAGAGTCAGAGCGTGTTAAACTGGAAAGAGATATTATTGCCAAGAGAAGGGAGGCGAAAAGATCTCAACAAGAATATAGCGAAGATTTAAATATGCGTAATAATGAAGAGTTTAGAAAGTTACAACGCAGAATTATTGAAGCGGTAAGAGCGTTAGCAAAAGATGAAAAATACGACTTGATTTTAACTGATGGTGTTATCCATGCTAGTGAATCAATTGATATTACTGAGCAGGTTCAGAAAAAATTGTTAACTTTATCAGATTAGTTTCTAAATAGAGAGGGTAGACTAGATGGCTGGGCAATTAGATATATTACAAATTCAAGAGCTTTTGCCTCATCGATATCCTTTTTTATTGATAGATAAAGTTATTGAATGCGAGCCTAAAGCACGGTTATTAGCGTGTAAAAATGTAACATTTAATGAACCTTTTTTTCAAGGACATTTTCCAAAGCAACCTGTCTTTCCTGGTGTTTTAATGCTTGAAGCTTTGGCTCAAGCAACAGCTTTGTTAACCTCTCAATCAGATGATCAATTTGGTTCAGGAACAACTTATTTTTTGGCAGGTATTGATAAAGCTCGTTTTAAGAAACAAGTGGGGCCAGGAGATCAATTAATGTTAGAAGTCATCTTTGTCAAAAGCAGGCGGAATATATGGTCGTTTGAATGTAGGGCCGCGGTAGAAGGTGAACTTGTAGCAAGTGCAAATATTATGTGCGCAGCAATGGTAAATTGATTTGATAGACTCTAGAGCGATTGTAGATTTAAGTGCTGAAATAGCTGATGATGTTACGATAGGCCCGTTTTCGATCATAGGGCCAGATGTACAAATAGATTCTGGATCAGTAATTGGGCCCCATGTTGTTATTAATGGTTCCACAGCAATAGGAAAAGATAATCATATTTATCAGTTTAGCTCTATTGGTGAAGACCCTCAGGATCAAAAATATGCTGATGAAGAAACTCGATTAGAAATTGGCGATAGAAACATTATTCGTGAGTTTACTACTATGCATCGTGGGACTTTGCAAGATCATGGTCTAACTTTGATTGGTAGTGATAATTTATTCATGGCGTACACACATGTTGCACATGATTGTGTTCTTGGTGATCATGTTATTATGGCTAATGGCGCATCTATTGCTGGTCATGTTCATTTAGGGGATCATGCAATTCTTGGTGGTTTTACCTTAGTTCATCAGTTTACTCAAATTGGTGCTTACAGTTTTTCTGCCATGGGCAGTGCGATCACACAAGATATCCCTCCTTTTGTTATGGTTGGAGGGAGACCCACGCGTCCTTATGGAATAAATTCCGTTGGTATGGAACGGATAGGAATCACGCCAGAAGTAGTCAGGCAAATTAGAAAAGCCTATAAAATTCTATACAAAACTAATATGCGTCTTGAAGATGCAATAGAAGAAATGGAAGATCTTGCTGGAGAAAGTAAAGAATTATCTGATATGGTTAGTTTTTTACGCAACGTTACACGAGGAATTTTAAGATAAACTCCCGAATTGTAGCAGGTATTGATGAAGTTGGAAGAGGGTGTATCGTAGGGGCAGTCATCGCCGGAGCTGTTATTCTAGATCGGGATAAACCCATTTTAGGGCTGACTGATTCTAAAAAACTAACAGTCAGGAAACGACAAAACTTAGCTGGTTTGATTAAGAAAAATGCTTTAGCCTGGGCTATAGGTAGAGCAGAACCCAGTGAAATTGATCAGCTGAATATTCTTCAAGCTACCTTATTAGCAATGAAAAGAGCCTATTCCCAACTTCATATTATTCCTGATTGGGTTCAAGTGGATGGCACTTTTTATCCAGATATAGCTAGTTCTGGCGAAACAATTATTCAGGGTGACTCTAAAGTGGCTGAAATTTCAGCAGCTTCCATTTTGGCTAAAGTTGCCAGAGATGAAGAGATGTGTTCTTTAGGTTTATTATATCCTGGCTATGAGTTTTCAAAACATAAAGGTTATCCTACAAAATTACATCTTGAACGGTTATCCAGTTTAGGGGTGACAGAACAGCATAGAAAGTCATATTCGCCAGTAAAAAAACAACTGCACTTGTAGGTTGGGCTAACGGTTCTATCGTTAGCCCAACAATTTTTAACAAAGGTTATGTTGGGTTGCCAA
>CAZHUE010000277.1:0-2764 GCA_964535875.1 uncultured Methylomarinum sp. | reverse complement strand
GCAGTGAATTTTTAGTCATTTTTACTCGTCATCTGATTCGTGCAAAGGTCTCAGTATAGTTAATTGAGTCGTGCTTGTTTTCTGAATGGCTGTGTGAACTATCATCATGGGAATGTTCTTTATCTGAACAGCCTGCCATCACAATAATAAAAAAGCCGATAAGTAATAATTTTGCTTGTTACATAATAATATCCTGTTTAATCAATGCTATCGTGGGTCGTTTTATTGAGGGTTGGTACGGGGTTTATTTTTTGGCTAGTAGGCTCTGAATCTAAGCGCTGATATTCACCTCCAACCTTCAAAGTAATAGCAACTGAATAACTGTTATTGTTTTTCCAGTACCAACCGTGTGTTCCTGAGAATTCCGTTGTTAAAGAACCGCTTGCATGGGATTTTGTGTCTTTTTTAAAGCTCTTGAAATAACCTGTTGTGTCACCTTTTGGCTCTCCATGAAAATCGAAAAACAAATCTCCTTTATCCGTTTGCCATGCGTATTTAAGGGTGGCACCTTTGGAAAGTTGTAATTTATATTCTTTTTCTCCTCTCGCTGGAATAGTGATAGTAATCGTATCCTTCCAGTCAGTTTGTTGTGTGGCTTTAGTGTCTATCACCTTTGAAGCAGGTACACTACTGGTAACAAACTCACTCGCATTGGCAGTATGTTCATAGCCATGCATCTGCATAAGAAAAAGGATAGCACCCGCAAGAATCAAAAAGTAGTTTGATATTTTACTAAAGGTTGGAAAAAAGTGGCTCTTGCGAAAGGCACTAATCAGTAATAACATAATAGCCAAAGCGGAAATTTGCCCCAGCTCTATACCGATATTGAATGAAATAATATTCATTAATAGCTCATCGGGATTCAGTGGTAGTTGCTGCAAGCGTGTTGACAGACCAAGACCATGTATCAACCCCAAACTAAATATCATTGCTAGCATATTGGGAGCTTTGACATTGAAATGTTTTTTAAAGCCATCAAGATTATGGAAGGCGATATAACAAACACTTAATGCAATCACCGCATCAATTAAAAAATAATTAATTTGAATGGCATTAAAAGTGGCAAAAATTAGCGTAATACTGTGTCCCACAGTAAACGCCGTAATATATTTAACAATATCTTTAAATTTCGTTAAGAAAAAGATAATGCCAAATACAAAGGCTAAATGATCATAGCCCGATAACATGTGGGTCGCACCAATCCAGATATAACGTAGGTTTCCCCCCTCGATAATAAGTTGTTTTTCAGCATCAGACATACCATGCCCAAAAGCTAAGCTTGCAAAAAGCGTAATAAAGATAGCCATAAGCCATCGTGATTTTTTTATAATAGATAACATAAATACCTCATTAAATTTCATCTGAATTCGTATTAATATTACGGATTCAGGTTTTATAGGGCGATAGTAATCGCTCTATATAATTAGATTTCCCTGATTCAGCGGAATAATTGCTTGCAGGTTTAAAAAAATTAAGAGGTTAGTGGTGGGGCGCGGGGATTTATTGTTGAATAATTTAAATAGTCTAGCTTACTCGATGTTACGGATATTTTAATACTAACTAAAAAAGGAGTGACGAGCAGATAAGGATTGGGAGCAGAAGAGATTATAACCGCAGAGGGGTTTTTCGGTTTATTGATTTTCTGTGAATTGCAATCAGAGTCAATCTCTATAACATTCGCATGACTTTCCTGATAAGAAACATCAATAATATTAAGTAGTTGATTGCTTAAATCATGGGCATGTACTTCAGCCTGATGCTGATGATGACTGTTATCGTGATGATGCTGTTCAGGTAAATGAATATGAACGGTTGCCCACTGCATTGTAAGAAATGCAGTGACCAGCAACAATAAAAGCGCGTAATTTAAATGATATTTAGTTATTTTCACATTCATATGCATTTGATTATAACAAATATTGTGGGGAATGATGGGGAATGATCTATGTGTTTTTTACACATCATAATGCCCAACAAAAGGGAAATGGCACTAATTTTCCTTGTTAATTTAAGTTAATTCACATCCCTAGTTTTACATGATTTTGTATGGGGAGAAAGTTTACCTTAATACTTGTGAAATATGCTTTTGCCTCGCAGAGGCATAACGCCCCAACAAAGCGATCCACCGAAATACTAGCAAAAAGCTTATAGAATTAACGATACTATAACATAGCTGTTGATTCCAAAAGGTTCCAGACTTAGGTGGGTCGCCTTTAGTTGGCTTATTAGCTTTTATTTAATGAAGTAACCAATTACTCTCCAATGTTTATTATTATTACTCAATGTTAAAGTCTCTGTTGAGTCTTTTTTGTTTTCAAACTTAGTTCTAAATTGCAAAACCATGTACTTGCCTTCAGGTATATTAGGTAAAGATGAGTATTCTTTAGAACTTACCTTTTGTACGAGAAATAGTTTTTCCTAATGGAGCACGTACATTACTTAGTGCTTTAGACCACTTTTTCTGAGAAATTTGTTGTTTGAAAAAGGGGTCTGTTTCACTCCAACTTTTTGAATAACTCCCAGAATCAATGTCGTTAAAATCCACTGAAAAAATGGCAAGAGGGAGATTAAAACAACAAAGCCCGACTTAAGCAGGTCAGACGTAATGACTTGTTAGCTTTTTTTGAACTCAGCTCAGCACTATAAAAGAAAAATATTCTGCCTAAACTCTTTTACCTGTCTGGTGCAAAGATAAAACATCTTTTTTAATTTTAGTCGATGAATTTTTTGGGTTATATTGAACTTGAACAATCTCTTTATTTTG
>CAZHUE010000276.1:0-2841 GCA_964535875.1 uncultured Methylomarinum sp. | reverse complement strand
TTAAAAAATATCTTTCAATAAATGAAGTTGTAATAAGAGTTGTGGTGGGACTTGGCACTTTCCTCCTGATAACAATACTTACTGCGAGCATTTCGGCAATTTGGCAGAACTACCCCTTAGGCTTGGGATACTTTTATAAAATTGACTGATATTATGAAAATAAACGAATTATTATTTAATTTCCCCCTCTTATTTAATTCAGAAATACATATTTATGGCGATTAGTTCAACAATCAATAAAGTATCTATTAATATTGCTAATATGGATCAGCATTATTATCAAAGCCATGAATTAACAGTGGCACAACATCCTTCTGAAACAGATTTCCGTTTTATGGTGCGTTTAATCGCCTTTATGATAAATGCCAATGAGCAACTTTGTTTTACTAAAGGGTTGTGTAGTGATGAAGAACCTGAACTCTGGCAAAAAACACTCACGAGTGATATTGAACTGTGGATTGATTTAGGGCAAGTTGATGAAAAAAGGATCCGTAAAGCCTGCGGACGTGCTAAACAAGTAATTATCTACACTTATCATGAACGTAAAGCAAAGGTCTGGTGGCAACAACAGCAAGAAAAATATCAGCGCTTTAATAATCTTAGCGTATTTCATCTTCATGCAGAAGGGGTTGAAGCTATGGTTAATCGGTCAATGAAGTTGCAGTGTAATATTCAGGATGGAGAGGTTTATTTAAATGATGATAATTTAAGTTTTACCATAACAATGGATAGGTTTGAGCCATCTAATTAATTTTTTACATATTTATTAAACAAAAAATGGTCAATTCAAAAGTCTATCTTCATGTTCCCTATGCCGAAAAGGATGCAGCAAAAGCATTGGGCGCAAAATGGGATGCAGCCAAGAAAAAGTGGTATGTACCCATAGGAACAGATGTAAGTTCTTTTTCAAAATGGAACACTGAAGCTTTCACAACAGAGAAAAAAACCAATTCAAAAAACTCTAAAAATAATTCATTATCTGGCATAACTACCTATCCAAAGGATAAGGGTTTTATTGCTTATAGTGGAGAATTACCACCTTGGGATTAATGGTTGTATAGGTGTTTTTATCGCTTAATTTTATAAGTCAATGATCCTAAAGGTAAGTAGAGTATACTGACTAAGGAACGTGCATGGAATAATTTGAACAATTGGCTTGTTTTTTTGTCCGTCTTCTGCGTTGTATCAATAGTTGCGTAGCTTGCTATGCGCCTATTGATACGCCTTGAATACGAACAAAAACCCTACGCCAATTGCCCAACTTATTTCATGCGCGTCCCTAAGGTATATATTGGTTGAAAATAGAGATAATAAGAAATTAGGAGTTAAGTATGGTGGTCAGAATTGGTATTATGCTGAGTTTTTTATGCTTGTCAGCTTGTGCTAGAATTGTTAGTCATAATGTTTATCCAGTTATTGTCGATAGTTCTCCTGATGGAGTTCCATTCATAATTAAAAACCAAGCCGGTATACAGGTTGAGAGTGGCGTTACTCCACAACAGGTTACCTTGAAAGCAAATGTTGGATATTTTGAAGCTGAATCTTATGCAGTTAGTTTTAATAAGGAAGGTTTTCAGACGGGACCTTTTATTTTGGATACCTCACTAGATGAATGGTATTTTGGAAATCTTCTTTTTGGTGGGTTTATAGGAATGCTAATCATTGATCCAATTACTGGAGCAATGTGGGAACTACCCGAAAAATTTTCTGTGGAGTTTAAACAGAAAGGTGAAACTAACCTGAATAAGTAGGTCTTTTGGGTTGAATGTATACTTTTCTATCTATGGATTTTTATCAGTAGGTAATGGGTTGGGTTGCCGTTTTTTGGTAACCCAAACTAAGGTACTAAAAATGTTGGGTTAACGATAAAGATGTTAGTCCAAGTATGCGTCTAAGATTCCATTTAACTGATTTTCGGATATTGAATCCAGTTTTGTATTAATTATCATATTTTCAATAGAGACATCTTTGCGGGTTTTACAGCTTATTTTTAAATAGTTTGGTGTGTATCCAAAGACCAGACAATGATCATTATCCAGCTCTTGCTTTTGCCCTTCCCATAGCACAGAAAACTGTTTTCCTATATTATTGGAAATAAACTGTTGTTTCATTAATTCTGCCAAAGCATGTAATTGTTTGCTGCGATATTTTTTTGTTTCATTTTTTACTTGATTGGGTAAACTGGCGGCTTTTGTTCCTTCTCGACTAGAATAAGTAAAAATATGAATATGACCAAAACCAATCATTTTTATAAATTCAAAACTTTCTTGCCATTCCTCTTCTGTTTCCCCTGGAAAACCTGCGATAATATCAGTGGTGATATTAAAGTTTTTAATTTGCTTTCGAGCTTGCTCAACAATGTCAGCAAATTCATTTGTTTTACAGCGCCTTGCCATTCTTTTAAGTACAGAGTTGGAGCCACTTTGCAAGGGTAAGTGTAAATGAGGCATGAGCCTTGGATTTGCAAATAAATCAAAAAAATTAGCCGGTAATTCCCAGGGCTCTAAAGAACCTAATCTTAATCTAGGGATTTTTGTCTGGTCTAAAATGGCCTGAATCAAGTCAGTTAAATTACTTTTATTATCACTGCCATAGCCCCCTAAGTGAACACCGGTAAGAATAGCTTCATTAATGCCTTGTTGATGTAGATTATTAATTTCATCAACAATATTTTGCTCACTTAGCGTACGGCCTGTCATGCATCTCGCTGCCACTTTAGCAAGTGGTCGCCCAGTAGCTTTAGAAACAAATGGCACCGTTCTTGATGCACGGGGATTGACTTCGAGAACATAAACATCATCACCCTTGGCGCCGGTCTGGTCTTTACCCCGGCCGCTCTCG
>CAZHUE010000275.1:0-2858 GCA_964535875.1 uncultured Methylomarinum sp. | reverse complement strand
AGATACTCCACGGCATGGATGACGAGGGTGGGGAGCCAATCTACGTACAAGCTCAGGGCTTAAGGTTGGAACGGCTTCCCCAGAAAATCGATTATCACTATAAACTTTTTATGTTAATTAATCCTGTGTTTAAGAGATGCGTTTAATATACAAGGTTGGATGAACGAATCGTTATCCGACATTCATTCTGACATATGACAATTTATTGCTATACACGGTGGAAGGTGCTCTCGCTTTTCCATCCTACGGCTGCTTCTTTAACAGAAGAAGTAGCTTTTTTGTTTGCATTGTTGAATCAAATAAATATTTTTGACTCTATTTAATCTATGTCAAATTATCTCCGTTACCGTATTACACAAGTTTTTTAGCTAATGATTTATCCAAAGTTAATAGTTCAATTTGCTTGCTCAATGCTGTAGCTAGAATAATTGCATCAGGTAATTTTATTCGATGCTGTTGTTTCAATGAAATTGTTTTATCTTCAATAGCATCATTAATGGTTATGTTGCTCATTTGCTTTAGTAGTGCAGATATGACTTCAATTTCGTCTACTGTTATACGTGGAAATCCTAATAATTCCATTCGTGTAATTGAACTATAAGCACAATTTTTTAAATCCAAACCTTTTAGTTTTGTTACAACATCAGCGTTACCTTTGACAATACCCAGAATGATGTTCGTGTCTAATAAAAACTTAATTCCATTCACTTCGTATTTTCCTTTGAATTTCTACAGGATCACCATTAAAGGTTGGAGAGTTTTTGAGAACCCCAACAAAATCTTCAAGTGTTTTTGGTTCTTTTTTTTCACTTACATATTTACTAAGTAATTGCTCTATTAAGTCATTATTAGAAATATGTGCCTGTTTAGCCACTTTTTGAAGTTTTTCCGCTAGTTCGTCTTTGAGTTCTAGTGTCTGCATTGTTTTTGTACTCTAATATTTTTTATATAAATAATAAAACAGATAAGTCAGATTTTTATTATAGCCTAACACGTAAGTTGGATGAGCGAAGCGTTATCCGACATCCCCTCTAACCAACTGACAATTTATGTTACACACGGTGGAAGGTGCTCTCGCTTTTCCACCCTACAAGCCACCTTTTTCCGAAGAGTGGCTTTTTTGGTTTGTACGCCTGTATCAAAAAAATATTCTGTCTATATTTACTAACCATGTCAAATTATCTCCGTTACCGTATTCTCGGTGAATGTTATTTTTTACAGCCGGTTGAAAAATTTTAGTCAGTACCAAAGATATGCTCAAATCAGGGCATAGCGTCCTAAACGAAGATTGTCTGCTGAACTATGAAATAGCGATCAGGTTGTGGTTGAAATGGCGTAATAGATTTTTTTGGGGGAAGATTAATAAAGAGTGAAAAATGGTTGTAAAATAAAACTATTGGTTCATAATAGAAACCTGTTTAATATTTTAATTAGTAGGTTTCAAAATGGCTAAAGCAATCAAACTGTCTGATGAGCTGGTATCAGATGCGACCACACATGGTAATGCTCAGCATAGAAGCGCACCACGCCAAATAGAATACTGGGCTAGAATCGGGAAATTAGCCGATGAAAACCCTGATCTACCATTAGGATTTATAAAGGATATATTAACTGGCTTACAGGAAGATAATGTCGGTGACATTTCTGAATATCAATTCGGATGATTGTTAAGCAAAGTGGTATCTTTAGCCGGAGAGTCAAAAAACTTCATCCAGCGGAAAAACTATCACTGGATGATGCGGTCAAAGAAATTATTAAAAACCCTGCAATCGGTGATTTAAAAACAGGTGATCTTGCAAGTGTTCAGGTTTATAAATACAAACACAATGCCCAGCAAAATTTACTGGCTTATCGGTTTCTGGAAAACGAACTTATATTCACCTTATTGGCATTAGGTTCTCATGAGAACTTTTATCGTGATCTTAAGAAGCAATGAAACATAAACCTAACACGTAAGTTGGATGAGCGGAGAGTTATCCAACATTCACTCTAACCAACTTACAACTTATGCTACACACGGTGGAAGGCTTTTTTGGTTTTGTACGATTGAAACCAAAAAACATTTCAACTATTTCTTTGGTTATATCAGATGACCAGTCTGTCTGCTATATCAGTGGATTAACAATTTGTAACTGTTTATAGATTATCAATTCATGTTGCATATCTTCAGAATACAATATTTTACAATGTCCCCGTATAGCACAAGCCACAACTAAACTGTCCCAATAAGAAAAATGATAATCTTTCCTAATGCTGGAAGCATTTAAGATATCCTCTTTAGTCTGATCAATTACTTCATAGGTTGCAATAAAATGATGAAGAAATTGATCTATAAAAACAGTTTCTTTTTTGCCTTTCCGGATTAAGTTAATACAAACCTCATTAACAATTTGTGTACTGATGCAAATTTTATTGGTATTTACAATAGATGCTTTGGCTTTATGGTTTTTTTCTTGATCTGCTTCATTTTGTATCAAGGAATATAACCAAATCTTACTATCAATAAATACCTTATCGTTGATAAATTTCCTCTCGGGTTAAAGGTGTAAAGTCCTTTAAACAGATGGGACTGTCAAAATAGGATTCAATAAAAAACTGTTTTTGCAATCCTTTTAATTTATACGATTCAACGAGTTGATGCAAAGCCAAATCAACAACTTCTTTTTTACTTTTAGCCCCTGTTAAAGCAAGTGCTTGGGTAACTAAGGTATTATCTAAAACAATATTCGTTCGCATAATAAAATCTCATGTGTATAGGTTATACACATTCTAGCATATTTGGCGTTTATGATAAAGTGCAGCACGTAGATACTCTCTTAAAAAACAAGTCATGTTTTGCAGAAATCATAAAAATATTA
>CAZHUE010000274.1:0-2995 GCA_964535875.1 uncultured Methylomarinum sp. | reverse complement strand
ATATTGATAATAATACACTAAACTACAAAATAAACATTATTTTTAAGCCTCACCCTAAGTTAATAATGAAAGAATTGTTAACTAAAATTCTGCACCAAACTTTCGGAAGCAGTTGATATTATAGATAATTTACATTCTAAAATCCTCAGTCCTAAGAGCGTTTTATTGACACTACCTTATTTTGACTTTGATTTCTTGAAGGTAATGAAACAACATTATTTCGACCACTATTTTTGGCTTGATACATCGCTTTATCAGCTATGGCTATTAACTGTGTATGGTTTTTATATTGTGGGTGATACATGGCAATACCAATACTTGCAGTAAGTTTGTTATTATTGAACTTATGTTGGAATTCAGTTCCTTTTATTTCAATTTCTGCACGAATTCTTTCTGCATATTGATGAGCTTCCGTTTCAGTGCAGTCAGCTAAAATAAAAACAAACTCTTCACCTCCGTACCGACCAACAAAATCCCCCTCTCGGGTAAGGCTACGGAGTATATCAGAAACAAGGACTAATGCTTCATCACCTGAGTGATGACCACATTCGTCATTAAGTTTTTTGAAATAATCTATATCTAAAAAACCAATGCCAACTCTACTTAGATCCCTTTTCTTGTCAGAAAATAAACCTTCGAGAAAATTAATGATCATGCGTTTATTTGATAATCCGGTTAAAGAGTCAATTTCAGCCCTAGTTTTTTCAAGCTCAAAGCATCTAGCGTTAAATAATGCGGATCCTAGCTCTTTGGTTATGGGTGCTATTTGAGCAATACTCTCTACTTTAAGAGGATCTTGAGAAAATTTATTGTCGATATAAAGAACGGCATACAGTCGTTTATTTCTTAAAATAGGGATGGCAATAAATTCAATTACTCCAATCTGATTAAGAAGACTGCGATTTTTAAAATGCTTATTAGTAATAATTGCAGGGTGTCGTGTTCTTAAGCAGGTCAATAAATCACCTGTTAAAGTATCAATCTTGATTTTTAATGATTGATCTAGGTGCTTTGTAGTGTTATTCGGTGGCCAGCAATATTTAGTGTAAAGGCTCCTGTTTTTAGTAGACATACTGAGCATAAAAACACGATCAAAATTGAAACTTTCATGAATTGCTCGTAATGTTTTAGGAATAAATAATTCTGGGTTTAAACTTTGATGCGGAATAGTCAGGCTGGAAAATAAGTTGGGTTGTTTAGGTTTAGCCGTTGAGTTTGTCTGGGGTGATTGATTATTAGATTGGCTTGATTCAATAGAAGTCTGAATTAGTTGTACTCGTAATTCATTTAAGGTTGGAAACTGGATGCCATAAAATTTGCTTGTTTCTTGCATTTCTTTATCTACATGAGCAAATAAAGAGTCAATATCAATGTTTTTAAGTTCAAAAAATTTACTGACTGCATTTGGTAAAACGGGTGGTTGCTCTTGATAAAAAGAGCCAAGGCCATGTATTCCTGCTAGGTAATTAGCAAATGTGATAACCGCGTTTTCTAATTTAAATTCAAAATGGTTATCAGGCTCAGCATAGTGATTAGCAACAACCGAGGTAATCACTTCGGGAAGCTCTAAATCCAGGCAAATAATATGTCCAACTTGTTCATGGCTTAGACCAAAAAAAATGAGTTCATTTTGTAGTGTTGAGGGAGTGATATTGGTATTGGCTGAAATAAATTCACTGTAGCTGAGTTTTCCATGTGATTCTAAAACTAATTTTCCTATATCATGAAGTAAGCCAGCAGTGTAGAGCATATCAGGATCAGGATCATTGAGTTTAACAGCAATCTCGCGCCCCAGCGTTGCTACAAATAAAGAATGTTGCCAAAAGTAAAGTAAATCAAAACTTTGGCCTGTAGGCTTGGCAATTAGCTTATTATAAAACAATAATTTTATTGCCGTGCTACGAATAGTTGAAAAACCGAGCATACTGACTGCTCGTTGTATGGAATTAATTGGGTGAGGGGAATTAAATAGAGGAGAGTTAACTGTTTTTAAAATTTGAGTTGCTAAAGCGGGCTCTGTTTCAATTATTTTTGATAAATCATGAAAATCGCTATTTTCATTAGCGGTTAGTTGTAAAAGCTTTATTGCTGTAACTGGAATGAGTTGTAAGTTTTTTACTTGATCAGACAAGGCGTTGTATACACTTTCTTTCAGTCTATTCATTTGTAGCAATTCTTTACTCATAATTCTCTATCTTACAAGTGATATATTTAAGCTTTACTTGGATTTTGTTACAATTACAGGGTGCTTTAATGAATGGAAGTTTTTGATTCTCAAACTTTCTTGTCCATAATTAATTGAGATGCTTTATAGTAACTGATTTATATAAGAGCAGATGGTCTTAACTGTTTTTTTGTGAAATAGGTTTTGTTTTTTTGTTTGCTAAAGTAATATAAAAAAGAGTCTATAGCGACAAGCACTTGTACTAATTAAAATGTTTTTTGGAAGATTGCATAATGGCTTTTAAAAAAAGTTTTTTTAAACCGGTATTGAATTATGATCAAAAAATAATTGCGAGTTATCAGTACCAAATTGATATTCAGTCTAAATTGTTACAGAGGATTAAATCAATACTGCCTAATCATCTTGCCATTCACGTTTTATATTCCGTAGCTTCAGAAAAAAAACTATCTCTCTATACGGATTCTGCTGTCTGGTCTTCCCAGCTTCGTTTTTATCATCAAACTATTCTGCAAACCGTATCAGATTATAATCATGGTTATTTTGAAACTGTTCAGTTTAAGATTATTCCGCAAATTAATGAGATAGAGAAAAAAAAGAAAAAAAACTTGCCTTCCATTGAAAATATTGATTTTATTATAAATTTGGCGGAAAAGCAGGATGATAAAAACTTAAAAAATGCATTAAATAAATTAGGCAATACTTTAAAAAATAAAGTTTTACCTGATTATCCATAAGCTTCCGCCAATTTAAATTTTATTGGTAGCATGAATTCCAGAGTCTATCTTGCATCAATATTTTTCGGGTTGAAAA
>CAZHUE010000273.1:0-3008 GCA_964535875.1 uncultured Methylomarinum sp. | reverse complement strand
ATCGCGGCAGCCACCACCAAACCTCGACCTGCGGCTTGGTTGCGCTTAGCGGAAGGTTCTTATTAATTCAGGTAAAAGTATGAAGTAAAAGTAAGCGGTGAGCATCTGGTTTGATGAGTGAAGTGTGTCGCAATACTTTGTTTAGTAGGCGTTTTAAGTGATATCAGGATTTTGGATAAATCAATCTATGCCTTTCGGGTTAAAATTTCATTACTTTATTTATATATATAATTCAATCGCTTGAGATGATTTTTTATAAAATAAGTTAGATATTTATATACAATAGATAGAAGTATAGTTACGATATTAGTCAGTTTTGAGAGAAACGAAACAAATTTCTAAATAAATTATTTCCTTCCATATTATATTTAACTGGATTAGCGATATTTTTGATATTAAGGAATGCCAAAGAATTTTTTTAGAAAAATACTATTTTGAGTAGATTAGCTGTAGAGATAATATAATTTTAAGAAAAATTAATTATTTTGTTGTTTATCTTGAGCAAATTCGCCATATATAATAAGAATATGAGTTTATTAACTTACAAATAGTGATGAAACTATTAATAATCGTGGAGTAGAATATGAAAATTAAGTTTATCTATTTCTCTTTTGCTGTGAGTTTGGCAAGCCTGTTTGGTTGTCAGCAGCAAAATGGAGAAAGTTCAACACCAGCAACTCAGCAAAATCAAGTGTCAAATTCACCCAGGCAGATGGCTTATATTGATCCTGAAACCGGGAAGTTAACCTCAAAACCAGCAAATAGTGCTGAGCAAGACGTTTTTCAGCCTTCGTTGACAACAGAGATTAATCAAGAGCCGCTTGAAGAGGTTACATGGGACGATGGAACGGTAACCATGAAGTTGGATGGTCGATTCAGAAGTCATCTTGTCGTGAAAAAAGGCTGTAATGGCAAAATGGAGATGAAACATCAAAAAAATTCACAGATAGTTTCGTCAAAATGTGTTGAGTCACAAGAAGGTAAAAATGAAAAGTATTAGTTTTTTAGGGGTAACTGCTGCTATTTTGATTGGCGGGGCTTCTGGTGGCATTTCTGATGCTGTTGCAACTACAATCACGATTAATAATGGTGATGCTGCGGGTGAGGGTTTTAATGATACAACGTCCGTTACGCCTGTAGCTGGTAATTCTGGTACCACCCTAGGTCAGCAACGACTAAAAGTTTTTCAAGCAGCGGCTGATTATTGGGAAACCAAACTTGATAGTAATATTGAGATTATTATTGATGCAGATATGAACCCTTTACCTTGTGATGAGGCTGGCGCAGTTTTAGGTTCTGCAGGTCCGGAGCTGGTTGCTCTTAATTTTCCATCAGCACCTGTTGTTGATACTTGGTTTCCAATAGCTTTGGCAAATAGCTTGGCTGGGGAAGATCGTGCAACGTCTGATGCCGATATTGGAGCAACCTTTAATAGTGATATAGATAATAATTCAGCTTGTCTAAGCGGAGTGAATTGGTCTTATGCTATTGGTGTGCCAGATCCTGCTAATACCATTGGGTTATATAGTGTAGTTTTGCATGAAATTGCTCATGGGCTTGGCTTTTTAACTTATGTAAATGAGTCAGGACAAAGGCTTGGGTTTCCAACTGAACCTCGTAATGATCATTTTATGAGGTTTCTTCATGACCAGGAAACTGGAAAGGATTGGACTGCAATGGATGATGCTGAAAGACAAGCATCTTCTATCAATACCTCCAATTTGGTTTGGACGGGACAAATGACTAATGATGAATCTGTTTTTTTGTCGCGTGGCTTGAACATAGGGAAACCAAGACTTTATGCACCAAATCCATATGAGGGACCATCTTCAGTTTCACATTGGGATACAGCTTTAACGCCTAATGAGTTGATGGAGCCACATGCGACAGCTATTAATGAAGATTGGTTGTCCATTAAGGCCCTATATGATATGGGGTGGAAAGGAAACCCATGTTTAAAGACAACGTTGCCGAATAATAAATGGACTATGATTAGTCTGGATTGTTTGCCCCCAGTAGGGGAAGCTACAGTCGCTGATTTGTTTGGCGATGAGATTCTGGGTGTTTATAGTACAGATTGGCGTGTTTTTTTATATGATTCTTCTACGAATTCTTATCAACAGTCAGCAATAGGTGATACATTAGAAATAGGGAAAGGTTACTGGATTATTCAAGCATCAGGAGCGGAAGTTGTTCTTGATCTTCCTCGTGATAGCCATCGTACACCAGTTAATAATTCTTCGGCTTGTACTTCTGAACAAGGTTGTTTTGAATATGTCTTAAGTACAGAAAGTGGTTTGAGTGATAATAATCTGTTAGGTAACCCCTTTCTTAAAGCGGTAGATTTCGATGGAATGCGAGTAGTTACTGATGGCGGTGTTTGTGCGTCAGGTTGTAAATTAAGTGATGCAAAAGATGCAAGTATTGTTGATAATAAGTTTTTTTCATACAATTCATCAACTAACGAATATGATATGGTTGCAAGTGGTAGTAAAATACCTGTAAGATCAGGGGTATGGTTAAATACCCTAGATTCAGCACATGGAACAAATCCTCGATTACTGATCCCTTATAATTAAGATAGTCTTCCTAAAATTGAAGTATTTTATCAAGGATGCTTTGTGCTATCAAAGAATAGAAAGATCTTGTTTTCTGCAACACATGGAGGTGTTGTGGAGTAATTATCCTCGGCTTAGAACTCTTTTATATCTTTACAAGCAAATAATATTACTGTGTAGTTATCTCTGCAGGGTTCATTCGCAGCCTAAGAGCCAAATGTGGTTTTTGCACAAACACCCATGCTGCATAAAGGAATCAAGGTTTCCAGAGTTTGGAGGTAATGCATCATACCCATTTTCATTAAATGAAAAAGCAGTGTCAGACATTGCACAGCTTATATCAATTGGATCTGCATCAGTTAAGTCAAGTAAACTGCCTTAAACGAGTCGCTCGATCAATTGCTACAAACAAATAATATTTAACGCCATCCAGTTTAGGTAAATACGTCA
>CAZHUE010000272.1:0-3042 GCA_964535875.1 uncultured Methylomarinum sp. | reverse complement strand
CATTCTGGGGACAGGACGTTCCCTGAATCCAAAAAGTGAGCAATGGCGCGCTGGTCATTATACTCTCGAAATAATTGAAGTTTGAAATAAATTTTCCAATAGATTTTGATTTTGTTCAGGAATTTTTACAACTAAATTGATGTTTTCAGAGAATTCCTGATTAATAATAGTGCCCTTTAATTTAGCTAGATGATACTCAAATTTTTGCATTTGATTATATTTTAATTCCAGCTTAACTTCTGTATATTCAATAAATTTACTAATGGAGCTCGCCACAATAGCTTTTTTTGCTGTATTCCCATAGGCTCGAGTAAGTCCACCTGTTCCAAGTTTTATTCCTCCATAATAGCGTACAACAATACAAATAAGATTAATTAAATCCTTACCTTCTAAATGGATAAAAATTGGTTTTCCAGCAGTGCCACTAGGTTCTCCCGCATCATTAAAGCGAGTGATTATTTTTGTGGTTGATTTAATGCGATAGGCATAAACAACGTGTGAGGCATTTGAATGTTGTTGATGTTGTTGATTTAGTTGCAGCAGAGCTTCGTTTTCAGATTGACATGGGATAAGCATAGCAATAAAACGAGATTTTTTAATTATGTCTTCTATTTCAACAGTAGATTTGACACAATTCATTGTAGGCTTTGTTTAAAAATGATTTTTTTGAAAGAAAATGACTATTTTCAAAAGGGTGATTTTTATTAAAATAGCAAAAGTGTAAGGGCATAGGCACCAGCATAAGTCATGCCAAAATAGAAGAAAGAAATGGTCAAACTAGCAGCAGTATTAATTAATAGGACTTTTTTAATTATAAAAGTAATAAGTATATAATCCCAAAATACAAGTAAACCCATTAGATAGTAGCTTAATGTATCTTCAGTTACTGTTAGCCATATAACAACAGGGACACCAAAAAAAGCAATAATATTTTCGCAAAATAATACGGCAGTTAATATTTGTACATATAAATGCGTTGTTTTGTTGAGGAATAATATAAGTCCCACAAAAGAAAGCGTTAATATTGTTTCAATAAGGACTTCAAAAAGTGCTTCAAATGGGTCTATCATGTTGGCTTGAATAAAAAGCTCAAGAATAAAATAAAACACTAAGTTTTGGTTAAGAAAGCGAGTAGACCTGGGTAAGTCAACAGGGTTGGAATTTAACCAGCAAAGCGGTAAATACAGTTTAAAAGTATCCATAATTACAGTCAGTTTTATTAATGATTAAAAAGGTTTTTTAGCTCAAGTACTGGCTTATTATGCTGAGCCACCTCTACCTCTTTATCTTTTTTTTGATAGTGATTATATTGATCTTGATGATGGTTTAGTTGATCTTGATTAATTTGTTCTTGATAGTGGTTAAATTGATCATTTTGTTCTTGAACAATATCTTTTGTTTGTTCAATAAGCGTGTTAATTCTTGTTCTGGTTTTTTTATTCTTACCTACAGGTTCTTTGATTGGGAGAACCATACGCCAAAATGTCAGGCTTTTTTCGAATAAGCCAGATAAGTTTTCACTAAGATTTAGTTTTTTCTGTCGTTCTTGCAATTTATTGACAATAAATTTCCCATGAGTTTTAGCCATCAACAAGTGCAAGGGCAGTAAGAAAAGAATCAAAATTAAAATAAAAGCAGGGCCGATGATTGGGTCAAAAAGTAACTGTACAGCTCCCATTTTTACTTCTGCTAATACAAGTAAGGTAGCAATAAAGCCTAAAATAATTAATGTGGACATATTAACTCTATCTTTCCAGATCTCCAGATAGTGTTCAACTTCAGGAAAATAGACGTCATCAATATCACGAATACTTTTATCCAGTGAATTTAGAACGCGGTATGAGCGGTCATTTTCAATATTTAACAAGCGATGATCAATTTCTGACATAGATGAGTTTTTACCCGATTGAGATTCATCGGATAGAAGTATGAATTGTCCAGTATGGATGCCTAAATCAGCCAATTTTCTTTGCCATGAAGTGATTATATCTTTGCTTTTACTGGAATCAATACTGATTTCTGAGTGATCTATAATGAAAACAAATTTATTTGTATCTTGCTGAGCAATAATTTCTTCAATGGTATTTTTTGTAAGCTCTGGCGTTGCTTCAAATAAGTCAGTAAAAACTAATATCAGGTCTGATAATTCTAGGATGTGTTCGGTTAATGCTGGCTGAACAGGGTTTTCTGACGATGCATTTAAAACAGGTGTGTTAATAAATAGCTTTCCCTTGAGTTTTTCACTATTTAGGGTTTTAAGTTCCAAATAAGCATTTGTTTTACTACCTTCTCCTGCTGCTATTTGTTCTATTTTATGGCTAATTTGATAAAAAGGTAGGCGGTGATCTGAATCCAGCGCTGTTCCAGGTAAAGTTGCTGGGGTAGGCTGGGGAGTATATTGATAGACAGTGAATTTATGATTGGAGGAATGGAGAGTGGTATTTATATACCTATTAATAAATTCTGATTTAGCTGAAGAGAAGCCGCCAATTAAACTGACTATTGGCCACCAGGAGCTTTTTATTGATGCTGTATCGCTATCATCAATTAAGCCCAAGTCGAACTCTAGCTGATCAAGTTCATGATAAGTTTTACTGATTTTTTGTAAAACGGGATTAGAAGCAGAAAAATGATTGTCAAGATTAACTAAATGTTTGCTTATTTTTTTTTCAGCCATGCTAATGAACCTTTAATAATTATAGTTTGCAGGTCAGTGATTTAGATTAGAAGTATACACCGAGAGTGCTAACAAATAATAATAGAAAGTAAAAAAAATATAAAAAGCTTAAATGTTGGCTTATATTCTGCGTAATGTTGGTAGATTATTTATTGTGTGTTACCTAAGTCATTTCGTGTTAGACGGGTTGTTTTTTTGATTTTAAGAACTGATCCAGTAACTTCTCAATAACCAGGGGCGGCATTAACAGCCTGCAAACAAAAGAGAGCATACTCTTTAAATCGCTAAGCATAAATTCATCACAAAAAAGCGCAGCAGATTTCTTTCAAAAAAAACAAAAAAACACTTGACAGCTTTTTAGAGAA
>CAZHUE010000271.1:0-3068 GCA_964535875.1 uncultured Methylomarinum sp. | reverse complement strand
TCTTGCTGGAAAAGCCATTGCGGCTATTCTCTGCTTCTGATACGTTATGTTTACTACTGCTTATCCTCTCATATTAGAGATTAATAATAAGCAGTTACACAAAATAATTTACATTATCCTTGAAATCTTTACAGGTATAATCTGTTGTTTCCCAAGGGGGTAAATGGCGGAGAGCAAGGGATTCGAACCCTTGATACGTTGCCGTATACACACTTTCCAGGCGTGCGCCTTCGACCACTCGGCCAGCTCTCCTATTTTGATTATTCAACGAACGTTAAACAGCCAGAAATAATAATGTAATTTATACTTTTTTGCAATGTATTTAATTGACTAAAGCTTCTAGCTCATCCCATCTTTTATAAGCTTGCTCTAGTTCTTGCTCCGTTTTATTTATTTTTCCTAAGGTTTTATTAATGTCACTTTGCTCTTGTTTATAAAATCCTGTGCCACTCATCAACTCCGTTAACCTTACTTGTTCCGCTTCTAACTGATCAATAATATTTGGTAATGTGTCCAGTTCCTTTTGTTCTTTAAAACTTAGTTTTTTCTTCCCTTTAGTTTTAGGTTTTTCAGTTTTAATGGTCTCAACTGATTTGCTATTTGTCGCTTGCTGTTTACGTTGTTCTTCCAATGCAAACCATTCAGCATAGCCTCCGAGATATTCATTGATAACACCGTCTTCTTCAAAAACAAAAACGCTGGTGACTACATTATCTAAAAATGCTCTGTCATGGCTGACTAATAATAAGGTGCCTTGATAATCAACCAGCTTTTCTTCCAGCATTTCTAATGTTTCCAAGTCCAAATCATTAGTTGGCTCATCCATAATAATTAGATTTGCTTCTTTGGTGAATAATCGGGCAAGTAATAAGCGATTTCTTTCACCTCCTGACAAACTTTTTACCGGTGATCTTGCTCTTGCAGGGGCGAATAGAAAATCAGCTAAGTAGGACATGACATGTCTCTGTGTACCAGCAATTTCTACAAAATCATTTCCACCCGCCACGGTATCTACAACGGTAATTTCCGGGTCTAACTGCTCTCTTAATTGGTCAAAATAGGCCAATTTTATTTTTGTACCTTGTTCTATTTCTCCGCTATCTGGCTCTAATTGCTTTAATAGTAATTTTAATAATGTTGATTTACCTGCACCATTAGGCCCAAGTAATCCAATTTTATCACCACGTTGAATTGAGCAGGAAAAAGCCTTTACTATTGACTTGTCTCCATAAGCAAAATTTACCTTTGTTGCTTCTATCACTTTTTTACCCGACGCATTGCCTTTGTTCAGGTTTAATTTAGTTGTGCCTTGTACATTTCTTCTTTCTGATCTTTCAGCACGTAATTTTTTTAATGCTCTTACTCGCCCCTCATTACGAGTTCTTCTCGCTTTAATACCTTGTCTAACCCAGACTTCTTCTTTAGCCAATTTTTTATCAAATTCTGCATTCTGATTAGCTTCTTCTTCTAATGCTGCTGCTTTTCGTCTTAAATAGTCTTGATAGTTTCCAGGCCATGAAACTAAATTACCTCTATCTAAATCAACAATACGTGTTGCCAGTTTTTGCAGGAAAGCCCTATCATGTGTAACAAATAAAACCGCCCCTTGAAATGCCAAAACTTGCTCTTCCAACCAGGCAATACTTTCAAAGTCCAAGTGATTAGTTGGCTCATCCAACAAAAGCACTTCAGGTTCTATCACTAAGGCTTGAGCTAAAGCAACTCGCCTTTTCCAGCCGCCTGATAAACTATTAATTTTTACATCTGCGGGTAAATTTAACTTTGATAAAGTGGATTCTACACGGGTCTGAAAATGCCAGCCATTATGGGCCTCTAATTTATGCTGTAAAGTGCCCAACTTTTTCAACGATGCTTCGCCTCCATCCATGGTCTCTAACAGGTGATGATACTGAGAAATCCAGTCACCTAACTCACCCAGCCCACTGGCTACTGCATCATAAATAGTTGCATCACCATCCAGATCCGGCATTTGTTCCAGCCACGCCAATTTTAATTCCGGTTCGCGCCACACCTCACCATTATCTGCATGAACATTGCCGGCAATAATTTTCATTAATGTCGATTTACCTTCTCCATTACGCCCTAACAAACCAACTCGTTCTCCTGGGTCTAATTGAAAATCTGAATTTTTTAGTAAGGCGTGCGTTCCATAAGCAATGGAAACATTACTGAGTCGTATTAGTGGCATTTATTTTGTAGGTATCTTCTTAGTAAATCCAGTGCTTTAATAGCCGCCTGGCTTTGTTTTCGTTTTATGGGACCAGTTGCAGTTATGGTTTGCTGAAAAATCCCTTGAGGTGTTAGTAATGTATTATATAGAATAATGCTTTGTGCTTTATTATGAAATTGCTCTTTGTTACCCTGATATAGTTGTACCAGTATTAAATCTGTTCCTTGGACTTGTTTTAGTTTGTTGACAATAATTTTTGAGGTTTCTTCTATATTCTCTAGTTTTACAATTTTTAGCTGTGCTAAAACTGTATCAATTGATTGTGAATAACTTGATCCCAACAGCCAGTCTTGCCCTATAAACTGAGCTGATATTAAGCCCTGAGACGCTGTTTCCATCACCCATAATGTATTGTTATTTTTTTGCATTAACCGACTAATGACTGATGCAAGGTCTGTAGTTGATTTATTCAGATCATCAACCGCATAGACTGGATCACCGATTTGATTAACTACTTCATCAACGCAGTCATTAATTTGCCTTTCCGTAGCTTCTGTAGAAAAAAGTAGCTTGGTTTGCACTTCGTCAGCTAATGCTCTAAATCCTAGTTGCACATAATCTGGCAGCACGCAATCATCAAGCTTATTTTGCAAATCTGACTCTCCTATCCCTATGGATTTAATTGCAATAAGCCTGCTAACTTGCAAAACAAACCTTTGTTTCAATTGCTCTTTCACCAGCTCATTAAAGATATGGCGCATTTCAGAGGGAACTCCAGGTAAAAAAACAAACCAGCACTGGTTTTTCTTTAATGCAAACCCGGGAGCAGAGCCTAAAGCATTATCTAATCTAATCGAACCTTTAGGAAAGTAAGCCT
>CAZHUE010000270.1:2539-3121 GCA_964535875.1 uncultured Methylomarinum sp. | reverse complement strand
TATTTTCTTACATCCTGTCCGCTAGATTGCTCAAAGTCATTAAAAACAATTTTTTGTTGATCGTCTGAAATGCCAATACCCGTATCTTCTATATCTATTATCAGATCAAGCTTGCTGTGAATTTTATTTTCATTTGCAGTGCGAGCAATCACTCTAATATGGCCTTGCTCAGTAAACTTAACAGCGTTACCAATTAAATTAAATAATACCTGTCGTAATCGGGTTGCATCTATTTGCAGACTTTGTGGTATGACCGGATCTATATCGAGAATAAAATCAATATTTCTTTCACGCATTTTCAGCATAAAAATATTGCCTACCTCAGAAAACAAATCATGAGGGTTACACGCTGTCTTCTCAATCTTTAGCTTTCCAACTTCTATTTTAGATAGATCTAAAACATCATTAATTAGAGTCAGTAAATTATTACCTGCTGATTGAATAGTTTTGACAAAGGTTTTAAGTTTCGGATCTTTGACCTGATCGTTAAGTAGTTCGGTAAAACCAATAATCGCATTCATTGGGGTGCGAATTTCATGGCTCATATTAGACAGAAATTCTGATTTTGCTCTCGTTGCACGC
>CAZHUE010000270.1:0-2529 GCA_964535875.1 uncultured Methylomarinum sp. | reverse complement strand
TGTTCTTTTGCTTGTTGTAAAGCATCTTCAGTTTCAAGCCGGGTCGTCATATCGATAGCAATAGTCAATAATGCTTTTTTATGATGAAAAGTGATAGGCATAATGGATAACATCATGGATCTAACAGATCCATTAAGGTTCTTAAATCTTAAAATTTTCTGCTCTACTTTCCCTTTTTCGGAAAACTCTTTAATCATTACCTTTCGATCATTGATATCGTTGTAAAAATCTGAAATATTATATTGATCAATTTCATCCTGATGAATTTTATAATCACTTAAGGCTTTAGGGTTTGCCATCAAAATATTGCCCTCAAAGGTAGTAACAATAATTTGTAAAGGAATATTGTCAATCAGGATTTTAGTTTGAGCCTCAGCTACTTTTCTATGCTTTATTTCTTTAGCCAGTTTCCTATTCCAATAAATAATAAGGGATAAAATAGCAAAGAATAGTGCTGCTATTTTGGCAAGTAAATCATAATCAACCTTTGCTGCGTATTTATGTTTCCCCCATTTATTAAGAATACTTTGTTTTTCACCTTGACTAATGCTGGCAAGTGCCCGATTAAATAATGGAATCAGTGATGCAAATTTTTCTCGCATACCAAATGCCAATTTGGTATTAAATTCAGTTTTTCCAACAATACGAATATTGTTTATTCCAAGATCTGACATGTGATAACTTGCCTGAGCTAATGTTGCTAAAAGACCATCTATCTTACCCGTTGATACAGCTGTAAGCCCCTCCTGTATTGTATTAACAATTTCAAAATTAATACCAGGATAACTAGCAATAATCTCTGGTACGTAACCATATTGTTTAATAACGGCAAGTTTTCTATCTTTTATCTGATTAATATCCTCTACATAATTCTCATTGTTTTTCATCACAATAACAACAGGACTTGAAATATAAGGATTAGTAAACGTTAAGTGTGATTTTAAATCAGAGTCACTGGTCTCGGAAAGTACATCAATCTCACCCCTTTTAACTTTAGAAATTGACTCAGTCCAAGCTTTACTAGGGATAATTTCAACTTTAATACCCAGTTTCTTTTCAATGATTTTCAAATGTTCGGCAACTATGCCTATATAGTGTCCCTGTTTATCAAAAGCTTCATAAGGCAACCAATTTGGATCACCAGTAAATCTAATTATCGGATGATTCTTAATCCAGTTTCTTTCCTCATCTGACAAAGGGATAGAAGCAGAATATTGCTCCACTACTTTATATTCTTCAGCAGCTCCTGCATAGGGAACGCAAAGTAAAAGCAGTATCGCAGAAAAAAAACGAAAAACCATAGCCAAATAAATAAAAGTGAGTAGAATGAATCAAGATAATACCAATATCTATTGAAATTACCGAATTATAAAAATTTAAGATGACTGATAAATTTCTTTAAATTCATCAATATGCGATCAATACCCCCCCTACTAGCTCTCAGAATATTTACCGTATACATCATTTTTATTAATTAGATTAAATATAGAGATAAGCGATTGATGATCATAACATTATTTTCAAACGACAATCATTGTATCCTTCGCAGTACTATTGCTACGAAATTTATAACAAATTGATTTTTTATGAAAGCTAAGAACTGTAGTTATAATAACTTACGCATTTTGACTTGCCTATAGACTCCATAGAAAAGTTAATAAAATAGTTGCATAGCCATATAGTTAAGCAGACATGTTTTGAAGTGCAGTGGAGTCAATAGCTTGTGTTAGAAACCATTAGCAACTGTTTTTTCCAGGTTCAATCATTATTTTCAATCTGCTCTAGTTTTCCAATCAATTGAGAGTAATTACTTAATAATTGTTCTATAACTAAAATATCAAAACTATCTATGGCATTATTTAACTTTTCTGCATAATCACTTATTGCAGAAATGGGGCATTGTTTTGTAATATCAGTAACTGACTCTGCGAATATTCTATTAAGTGACATATTATGACTTTCTAATGCTGACTTGCAATGTTCAAGTAGCACTTTTAGCTTTTCTAAGGCTGCAGGCAAGCATTCAAGCTCTGCAACAGTTAATATAAAAGTCTGCTGCTTATTCTCTTCTTTTACCACGTCATCAAATGGCAGAAAATTACGCAACTCGTTGGTTAGTTCAACCTTTAAAACGGGTTTTCTCAAATAAGCTTCAAAATTATCTCTATTTGATTGTTCAAACTGATTCTGCATGACAGAGGCGGTTAACGCAACAATAGGGACTTTTGAAAAGGCTTTAACTCTTTAGCTGCTTGGCACCCATCCATCACAGGCATTCGAATATCCATCAGGATAAGGTCAAAATCCTGTTGCTTGGCAAAGTTTACCGCTTCTAAACTATTTTCTGCTTATGTAATATTTATTTCAGGAATTGCTAATTTAGTATAGTTTTATGTTAGAATTAAATTTTTGATGCTTTTCAAAAGAGAGCGTGAAACCTAATGGAATGTCCTAAATGCAAATCTAAGGTAACACGCAATAAATAACCCACCAAAATTACTTGTCTTTTTATTCGTCTTCTACGTTGCA
>CAZHUE010000269.1:0-3143 GCA_964535875.1 uncultured Methylomarinum sp. | reverse complement strand
GGGACCCTATTAATTATTCTATCTTCGCCAAAGTCAAGCTATTTTAAACCCGATTACCCTGACCAAGTCATCTAGATCCATCCATGTGAGTGTCGACTTCTGTATAATTTCCCTTGAGTGTGAATTTTTTTTCGCATTCGTGTGATATCCTTGGGGCATATTAATTCCTTTGTGATGCAAGTTTTTAATAGGTTATCAGGGCTGTCCTTTTATTTTTTAAAACCAGGTATAACATGGTGAAACTATACACTTATGAGTAATAAAAGAAATAAAATAGCAAAGAAGAAACAACTAAAGTCTCGAACTCTTTCAAAAGGTAAGGGTGGTAAAAAACCTAATAGTATATTGGCATCTCTAGGGTATAGAATTACCAAAGCACCTATTGATGATGGTGGTCTACGAGAATTACCGGACGAAGTACAGGATCAGATAACGGATTTGTATGAGAGAGTACAGATATTGCCTAGAGGTACAATATCAGAGTTAGAATTGCTCATAGATATTTATCCAGATATACCTCAACTCTATAATTATTTGTATGCAGCCTATGCAAGCACAGGAAAAAAGACTAAAGCTAATAAAATAATGAAGGATAACTATGAAAGAAACCCCTCATATTTATTCGCAAAGCTTAATTATTCAGACTACCTTGTTGAGCAAGGTATGTTTGATGCTGCTGCTGAAATCTATGACTACCAATTTGATTTAGCTCAACTATACCCAGATAGAAATACGTTCCATGAATCAGAAGTTATAAGTTTTTATGGTGTAATAGGCTACTATTATGTAAGGACTAATAATTTTAATAATGCTCTGCACTGCTTAAAAGTGTTAAAAGCTCTTTCAACCATTAATGGTTATACTTTAAGGTTGAAGGAGGAATTAGATAGATATGGTAAATTTATGGCATAATAATACGATTGAGAATAATGCAAGAAAAAGCCTAAAAAAATCTAGTAGACAATTTAAAGATTAAACTGAAAAACTTTTACCACAACCACATTCACCAGTGGCAGTAGGGTTTCTAAACTTAAATGCTGCGTTAATGCCTTCTTTAGCGTAATCCAATTCAACACCTTCAAGCTTATCCAGGTCTTCTTTTTTAACCAGTACTTTTATTCCAAACTGCTCAAAAACAGTTTCATTCTCAGTTTGCTCATCAGCATAGCCAAGAACATAACTGAAACCAGAACAACCTGATTTTTTAACACCTAGCGTCAGACCTATACCTGACCCTCTAGCTTGTAATTGTTTTTCAATTTGTTTTGCTGCATCTTCAGTGACGGTAATTGACATTTCTTTCTCACTTATTTTTTTGTAACTAATGTTTTTAATATGGTTATAAATTCTTTAATTTCAACAAGAGTATTCATCTTTCCTAAACTGACCCGTACTGCACTTTTGGCTAAAGAATTATCTACCCCCATTCCCTGCAAAACAGGACTAGCTTTTCCACCACCTGACGAACAGGCTGATCCACTGGATACCGCAATATTTTTTTGATCCAGCTGCATCAACAACATTTCACCATTCATACCTTTAATTCCAAATTGAACGGTATTAGGTAACCTCTCAACCTGTTCAGAAAAAATCACTAAACCTGGAATAGCCTTTAATTGTTGTTCTAAATGGTTTCTTAATTTTAGTAAATGTTCAGTCCGTTGCTCTAACTCTATTGATGCTAATTCAGCTGCTTTACCAAACCCAACTATAGCCGCTACATTTTCTGTTCCTGATCGGCATCCATTTTCCTGTCCACCGCCAACTAATAAAGGGACAATATTTACAGATTTGTCTATTATTAATGCGCCACAGCCTTTAGGCCCATATATTTTATGACTAGACAAAGACATTAAATTTACGCCCAAATCAGGAAAAGAAACGGGGATTTTTCCTATCGCTTGAATTGCATCAGTGTGAACAAGAATTTGTTTATTTCTTAGTAATTTGCTAATTTCTTTTACATTCTGAATCACACCATTTTCATTATTAGCGAGCATAACTGAAACCAGAGTCGGTATTTCTGGTTGCTTTAATAAAGCTTCTATAGAAGCAAATAAAACCTTTCCATTTTTATCAACAGGGATAAAGGAAGAATTATTCTCCAATTTATTTTTAGTCGCTGGTTCAATAATTGAAGGGTGTTCAACTTCGGAAACAGCAATACAGGCTTTTGTTGGTACAGATTTTAAAGCAAGATTATTTGCTTCTGTCCCCCCACTGGTAAAGATAATTTGTGTCGCTTGTGTATTGACTAAATTAGCAACCTGCTCTCTTGCAGTCTCTATTGAACTTTTAACCACCCTCCCCATTCGGTATAAACTTGAAGGATTTCCATAAAAATCTCGTAAAAACGGGAGCATAACGTCTAGGACACGTTCATCTATCGGCGTTGTAGCATTATGATCAAAATAGATCATTTAAGCAGTTACTTTTTCCTGAATAGGTATGCTCGGCGTAATAAAACCATTTTTTAGATCCTGTCTATTAGCAACTTTAGAAACTGATTCCTTAACTAAAAGATCTCCCAAGCTAATATCTCCAAGATAGCTTCGAATATGTTCGCTTAAACCCATCCATAATTCATGAGTCAAGCAGGCCTCACCCTCTTGGCAATCCGCTTTACCAGCACACTTGGTTGAGTCAAGCGTTTCATCAACAGCTGCAATAACATCTGCAACACTTATTTCAGAAACTTCACGGCTGAGTTTATATCCTCCACCAGGACCTCTAACACCAATCACAATGCCTGATTTTCGTAACTTAGCAAATAATTGTTCTAGATAGGATAATGATATTGTTTGACGTGAAGCAATATCAGTTAAGGTGACCGGTTTTGTTTGACAATGAAATGCCAAATCAAGCATGGCTGTAACCGCATAACGCCCTTTTGTAGTAAGCCGCATAAACAGCTCCTTATAAACTTAAAAAAAGTAAGTCTATACTATAAAATAAACCTAGAGTTTCAGTCAAGTATTAACCGATGATATTGATATTTTCGTCTCCACCCCATTATTGCTAAGAACCTGTTCAAGATCGTTACGAACCACTGTCAGTTACGTGCGGACGGAGCGTAGAAACAGGACTAAGGTAACACGCAATAAATAACCCACCAGTTTTGCGTAGGATTTTTGTTTGTCTTC
>CAZHUE010000268.1:0-3151 GCA_964535875.1 uncultured Methylomarinum sp. | reverse complement strand
TCAGGGCTGTCCTTTTAAATTTATAAATCAGGTATAACGTGGTGAAACTGTACAATTAGGGTTCTCTTAATATTAGTAAGTGAAAACAAATTGTATTTCACCAAAAGTTGTCTATTCTTTAAATTACTTGCAGTGAATAAATAATTGATATATCCATAGCTTAAGATTTGTATTCATTTATTCTGCATTTAGTCTTCATGTAAACTCAGTTTACTTTAGAGCAATGGAATTAGATTAAAAGTTAGCCACATAACTATTTTACTAGTCTTTGTGGATTTTAAATACAGTTGGAATAATAAAGATGGCATGGTTATCAAATTTATCAATCAAATATAAGTTTTTGTTGATCCCGTTAGTCACAGTGATTGGGTTATTAACGTATTTACTATTTAACATGAATGCAACCAATCATAATAGCAAACGATTGTTAGACATTCGTGAAAAATATTATCCAGCATTAGAAGTCGCAAATTCAAATATTGTAATAGTTGACCGAATTGCGGGCATGTTTAGTGTTGCAGTTAGTACGGGTGAAGCCGAGATGATTGATGAGGCATTGGATTTATATGGTAAATTTAAAAATAATATTAGTCATTTTAATTCATTGGGCAATGTCGAGGTTTCTGAAATCCAGAAAATTGAACTTCAAGCCAGAGATTATATTAGCCTTGCAAAATCATTATCTAACGGCCTGTTAGAAGGAACATTAGATCAGGGAAAAATTGCGGGATCTGTTTCACAAATGAATACTTCTTTAGAGACACTGAAAGCAAATTTAGTAAAATTTAAAGCTGAAAGGTATAAGGTCTTTACAAATACTCTTTCAGAAGCGGATAAAGAAGCACAAAATACATTAAGTCTTGGGATAGGAATTGCCATCGGAAGTATTATCTTTATGGCTTTAACCGCATATATTGTGATTTCAATGTTAAATCGAAATATTCATGTGGTTCTAAATAGCTTAAAGAATATAGCTGAAGGAGAAGGCGATTTAACCCAACGAATTGATCAGCAATCAAAAGATGAAATCGGAGAGTTAGCTTATTGGGTCAATTCTTTTTTGGATAAATTACAAAATACCATTGGAAATGTTGTCAGCGTTATTCCTGCATTGACCAAAGTATCGGTTGATATGGCTCAAGAAATCAAGATAACAAAAGATAGAGCTTATGAACAAAGTGAATCAGCAACTCAAGTTTCCGATTCTATAAAGAATATGATTTCAGCAGGGGGTGATGTTGCCCAGCATGCCTCCCAAGCCGCAATAGAAGCCGGTGATGCAAATAAAACGGCTCAAGATGGGCAGGAGATTGTCAATAAAACAGTTCAATCCATCAATAATTTGGCATCAGAAGTTGAACAAACAGCAATTGTTATCGCTCAGTTAGAACAAGATACAGGAAACATTGATTCCATATTGGAAGTGATCAAGGGAGTGGCGGAACAGACCAATTTATTAGCACTTAATGCGGCGATTGAAGCGGCGAGAGCAGGTGAAAATGGTCGAGGATTTGCGGTAGTTGCAGATGAAGTGCGTACTCTTGCATCGAGAACACAAGAATCAACTCAAGAGATACAGAGTGTTATTGAAAAACTACAAACGGCTGCACAATCAGCAGTTAATGTAATGAAAACAGGGCAGGATCAAGCAAACCAAAGTGTTCAGCAGGCTGAAATGACGGGTGACTCACTGCAAGCGATTACGAATAAAGTCCAATCTATTTTGGATATGAATAGAGGAATAGCAACTTCAACAGAAGCGCAACAACAAAGTTCAGAAGGTATTCACAATCATATTTTAACGATGAGTGCATCAGCAGGAAAAATTGTTGAAAGCTCAGAAAATATTAATGGACTTAGTGGTGACTTGGCAGATGTATCTGAGAAATTACAATCTATTTGTAAACAATTTAAGGTTTAGCAATCTATATATTTAATAAATAAAGAGAATTTTATGAAAAAAATGAAAGCCTGTGCATTAGCTTTAACTTTGGCTTTACCGAGTTATGCCAATGCACTTGATTATAGTGTTGGAGATGTCGATATGAGTCTTCATGGTTTTGGCTCACTGGGCTGGACACAAACAGACAATAATGATTTAGGGTTTATTACCTCAGGAATACTTAGCCCTTATACTGGGGTTGACAGCAGTGGTACTTTTGATAGTGATACTGGATTTGGTTTACAAGCAAGGGTTGCTTATAATATTTTTTCCATAACAGCCCAAGTTGTGTCAAGAGGCGAGCAACATTATGACCCTAAATTTGAATGGTTATACGCTGCTGTAGAACTTTATGATGGTTTAACTGTACGTGGTGGACGTTTACGTCTACCCGTTTATATGCTATCAGAATCTTTAGAAGTCGGCTATTCGTATAATTGGATTCGGCCTCCAGTAGAAGTCTATAATCAAGTCCCTGTTACCAACTATGACGGTGGTGATATAACCTATTCTAACACCGTTTTTGACTGGGATTATAGTCTACAAATGTTTTATGGACAAAGAAATATTGATGAAGAAGACCACTTGAAATTAAGAGATATTTTGGGTTTAAATGGATCAATAGGAAATGAATATGTTACATTTAGAGCCGGTTATGCAAACACAGCAATGACTGTAGATTCTCCTCGGTTTGTTCCTTTATTGGGAGGCCTAAGAAGTGCAGGGCTTGGGCATATTGCAGATGAACTTGATACAGTGGATGAAAATGGTGATTTTTACCAAATTGGTTTTTCGCTAGATTACGAAGATTTCTTATTGAGTGGTGAGTATACCTGGTTAAGAACGGCAGGAATTAGAGCAAACTCTGAAGCATGGTATCTTTCAACAGGGTATAGAATAGGTGCTTTTACACCAACATTTACGTTCTCATCTTTTCGCGATACAGATCATAAGCATTTAGATAATGCAATTGCAGGCACAGCTGGAACACCATTTCAAGGTATGTTGATGGGAATGTTACCTAGCCAAAATAAAAAACAGGAATCAATCACTTTAGGCTTGCGTTATGATGTTGATACCTCAAATTATAATTTAATCCCTACTCTGGCAATAAAAACTGAATGGCAATATATAAATCCAAAAGGCACAAGTGGTTTATTTGATTCAACAAGACCAGGAGCTGGTAATTATACTGGATCAGGTGTTAGT
>CAZHUE010000267.1:0-3195 GCA_964535875.1 uncultured Methylomarinum sp. | reverse complement strand
AACCACAGGGGTTGCAGTGTTATCGGCACTACAACTACTTTGGGGTGATTTTTAAACCCTAATTCTCTATTCGAGGATTAGGGTTTTATACTTGAATTATCTGCATAAGTTTTTCATAGCTATTAACAACATCATACTTAACTTGATCAGAGGTGATTTTTTTGAAGAATTTCTTAGCACATTTTATTTTGACATTTTCAATTTCCTTAAGCTGCAAAGAACTCATAGTTCCTTTGGTTTCAGCTATGAAGTATACATGTTTGACAGCACCTTCTTTAAAAGATATTGCCCAATCTGGGTTATAGTTGCCAACAGGTGTGGGTATTGAGAACCCTTTTGGTAGTTTTGCATACACAACGACCTCAGCACTGGTGTCCAGCTCTTTCACAAATTCCGTTTCTATTTTTGAATCTGTAAATACATAATCATAAATATGCTGATTTACTGGAATAGCTTTACTGAAATCTTCCTTTGGTTTCTCAGCAGTAAATATTTCTGTATCATAGACTTCATCTAGTGGGTCATAAGACAAGTGTTCGATAATTGTTGTGGCTTTTTGCTCATTGATAAGTTCAGATACTTTTGAAATAAAGTCCTCTGGATTGCTTGAATATAAACTAAAAACGGCTGTATTAATTTGTTTCAATATACAGCCAATTGTCCGTCTAGTTAGCTGGGTATTTTTAGAAATTTGTCCTATTAGGTCATACTTGATAGACGATTTAATCGAGCTATTATATTTTTTTGTCGAGGTTTCAGAAACTTTAAATGCCGTTCCATCTTTAATATTGTCATAGCTGGATGTATCTGTTTGCACCCCTGATTCAATTACATATTGCAGGGGTGATATTTTTAAACATCCTTTCTCATTAAGTATTTCCACACATTTTGCGATGAGTTCATTAGAATCAAAATCTACCGTATAGACGGCTTTTCGGTTGATTTTACTCCAAAGCTGCTGGAATTCCTTTTTATCAAAATTTGCATTGAGAGGGTTCTCTTTTGCTTTCCGTCCGTCTTCAATATCGGGTAATAGTGATGCACTAAAGACACCGCAAATCAGTTGATGAATTTCTTCTGTGTAGTGTTTAAGACTATCAGGCAATACAGCAAGTGTTCCCTCACGCTTCGCCTCATGATAAGTATCCACAATCATATCGCTATCATCGGTGTAATCATTTTTCAAAAGGTAGCGGTAAATTTGCTTTGCCATTTGATCATCAATTTTTACGCTACCATCTTTTGTCTTAATGGTTTTGCCCCGGAAGTAATCTTCATTAGCGACCTTAGGGCGAGCAGAAAGGGAATCAGCAGTTTCTTTAAGAAGTGCTTTTATAAAATCTTTATAACTTTCATTTGCAATAACGGTTAGAACGTTAATCTGGTGAACATTTAAAGGATTATCCATACGCTCACCGTTTTGATTTACTGCAAGCCGCAACCCACGACCTAACTCCTGCCGTCTGGTAATTGTATTATCGTAGTTCAGCTTCTTAAGCTGACAGATATTAAATACATTGGGGTTATCCCAACCTTCACGCAATGCAGAGTGTGAAAAGATAAACCGTACTGGTTCTTCAAACGATAGAAGCCTTTTCTTTTTCTTTAATATAAGATCATACGCATCTACATCATCAGAAGCCTCAGCGCCCCGTTTTACTGTTGAATTGATAAATTTTTTCTTTTTATCTTTGGAAAAATAACCCTCATGCGTTCTTTCTGTAGCAATGCTTTTTAGATATTTATTGTATTCTTCCTCTTTATTATTCAAACCTTCTAAACTCAAAACCTCATTCAGGTATTGATTATATTCTTCTTCAAATATCTTGGCGTATTCACCACGCATATCTTCTGGAGTTTCGTAATTTCGATATTTAGCCACCTCATCAATAAAGAAAAGTGACAAAACCTTTAACCCTTGATGAAAAAGAACCTGTTCTTTGTCAAAATGTGCTTTTATGGTTTCTCTTATTTGAATACGACGCAGGGCTTCTTCATTTACATCTCCAATAGCATCACCAACTGTTAGCTCAACTCCATTGGTAAAGCCCAAGGTATCTTTAACTGCATCAATATCTGCAACAACAAAGTCCTTGTATTCTGCTAGCCCCTTAGATTCATCAAATAGATTAGTGCCCTTGCTAATTTTTCGGACAATACGTTTAATACCGTTATTTTGTTTAACCTCAAATTCAACCCGTGCTACAGGTGGCTTTGTAGCAGAAACCTCTATTGATTGCAGATAGAGATAAGCATTTGTTCCACTCAAGCCTTTGATGGCAATGCCGCGCACGGTAATCTTTTTAACCAACTTTTGATTATAAGCATCCAAGGCATCAAGGCGGTGGATTTTATTATGCTCAGTTTTATGTGTTGCTGAATATCGCAAGGTAAATAATGGCTCAAACTCAGCCAGAGATTCCATTGTTTTTTTGCCCTCCATTTTTTGCGGTTCATCCAGAATAAGAATTGGGCGGTTCTTTTTAATTACATCAATGGGGCGGCGGGATTGGAAATCATCTAGCTCCATATAAATACGGCGAGCGTCTTTTCCTCTTGCAGCAAAGGCTTGCACATTAATTACCATGACATTAATGCCAGCATCTGAAGAAAAGTTTTCAATTTCGTGCAATGATTTTGAATTATAGATAAAAGTTTTAATGCGTTTACCGTATTCTTCTAAAAAATGCTCAGCCATACCATCAAATGACTGATAAACTCCTTCGCGAATAGCAATGCTAGGCACAACCACAATAAACTTGTTCCAGCCGTAACGCTTATTCATTTCAAACATAGTTTTGATGTAGCAATAAGTTTTTCCTGTACCTGTCTCCATTTCTATATCGAGATTGATAGGAGAAGATTTTGTTTTCACTAACTTATCGGAAATAGGCAAGTTTTGCTGTTGCTGAACATTTTGAATGTTGTTAAAAATTTGTGCTGGAGTCAGCATAAGGTCTGTGTTTTTAAACCCATCTAACAGATCATGTTGTTGCTTTATCGTCTCTCCCGTTCTAGCTTCTCTGCCAGGATCAATGCGATACGATAAAACAGAGCGTTTAGGTTGCCCAGTAAAGCAATCAACCACTGCTTTTACTGCCTCAGTTTGATATGGTAGTTGTTTAAATTTTAAATTTCTCATAATATCTTTTTATTATTTTATGGTTTCATTTTTTGCGGAGCATAAATTTTATT
>CAZHUE010000266.1:0-3208 GCA_964535875.1 uncultured Methylomarinum sp. | reverse complement strand
TTCAAGATCTATTTAAGCATAGAATGTAAAAAATATAATTAATTGAATTTATATTTGGAAACCAAATAAATGTAAATGTTTTTTATGATTTACATAATTTTATTTCTACAGGATTCAATGGTTCGAAGAGATCTTGAACAGGTTCTAAAAGTGACTGTTTTTTATCAAACTTTTCCCACTTCTGTTGCTTCAGGAACTTCTATGAGTTTTCCTGACTTACAATCATAAATATAACCATAAATTGGAATGTCACGAGGAACCATTGAATTATTTCTAATTCTTTGGACATCAGATAAAACACTTTTTGCCTGATCATTAATCGTTAACCATTCAATAAATTTACCATCTGTTGTGCCATCACCTTCACAACAATCATGCCATCCTGATGCATCCACACTAGATGTTTTAAGGCTGCCAGATAGCAACTTACCCATAATTTCATTATTGAATGTTTCCATTCCACAATCCGTATGGTGTATTACGAACCATTCTTTCGTACCTAATAATTTATAGGAAATGACTAAAGAACGAATCGCATCATCACTCGCTCTACCACCAGCGTTTCGAATCACATGCGCATCACCTTCGGCAAGGCCAGCGTATTTAGCAGGATCTAAACGTGCATCCATACAGGTAAGGATGGCAAATTGTCTGCCAGGAGGCATCGGCAACTCGCCCTTATCTCCAAAGTTAGTTACATATTGTCCGTTTGCATCTAGAACTTCATTTAATACATTACTCATATCATCACCATTATTTTAGGAACTGAAATTTTGTATCTTCTATCCAGTAAAAGTATTACTTGACTATTGTTATTCTACTTTATTTAGTTTTGAACACTCTAGTTACTAAAGTACTTAGTCTATAAACTATTTGTATGTAAATTAATACTACATACCCCAATCAAATTTGATGAATATCAAAAATTATAAAATTGTCTTTTAAATTTTTTAATACTGGTATCATTCTGCGACTTGAACTAGATGATGTAATCGTCTTTAAGGTTAATTTTCGACAATTACATTTAGATTAAGTTCTTTTAAATTTATCTTTTTAATAAACAATTTATGCTTATAACAGCAAATATCACGATGCAATTCGGCGCTAAGCCATTATTTGAAGACGTTTCCGTTAAGTTTGGGAATGGTAATCGCTACGGGCTTATTGGAGCCAATGGTTGTGGAAAATCAACTTTTATGAAAATTCTGGGAAGAGATCTTGAACCTTCCTCAGGTAATGTTTCAAAAGATCCTCATGAACGGATTGGTAAATTGAAACAGGACCAATTTGCTTACGAAGAATATGCGGTACTTGATACCGTTATTATGGGTCATGAGGAATTGTGGGCTGTAAAATCAGAGCGCGATGCTATTTATGCGAATCCGGAAATGACGGAAGCTGATGGAATGCGAGCAGCAGATCTTGAGTCTGAATTTGCAGAAATGGATGGTTACACAACTGAAGCTAGAGCAGGCGAGTTGCTTGTGGGAGTCGGCATTCCTGTAGAACAACATTACGGGCCAATGAGCGAAGTGGCTCCTGGTTGGAAATTACGAGTATTACTTGCCCAAGCCCTGTTTTCTGAGCCGGATATTATGTTATTGGATGAGCCAACAAATAACCTGGATATTAATGCTATTCGCTGGTTAGAAGGCGTATTAAACGAACGTAACTGTACTATGGTAATTATCTCCCATGATCGACATTTTTTGAACAGTGTCTGTAGTCATATGGCAGATTTAGATTACGGTGAAATACGGATTTATCCTGGTTCATATGATGAATATATGACTGCCGCAACTCAGGTGCTTGAAAGAGTACAGTCTGAAAATGCAAAAAAGAAAGTACAAATTTCTGAGCTTAAAGCTTTTGTCAGTCGTTTTTCTGCCAATGCATCAAAATCTAAACAGGCAACCTCTCGAGCTAAACAATTAGAAAAAATAAATTTAGCAGAAATAAAGCCTTCTAGTCGTCAAAATCCTTTTATTCGTTTTGATCAAGATAAAAAACTCCACCGCCTAGCTCTTGAGGTAGAAGGTTTAGGAAAACGGTATGTTGAAGAATTATTTTCAGATTTTAATTTAATGGTAGAAGTGGGGGAACGTGTTGCGATTATTGGTCCTAATGGAATTGGTAAAACAACCTTATTGAAATGTTTGGTTGGTGATGAGGAGCCTACGAGCGGTAGAATAAAATGGTCAGAAAACTCTGATATTTCTTATTGCGCCCAAGATCATGCTACAGATTTTAAAGAAAATATGGGGCTATTTTCATGGATGGAACAATGGCGTAAACCGAGTGATGATGATCAAGTAATTCGTGGGACTTTGGGGCGCCTATTATTTTCACAAGATGATATTCAAAAAAAGGTCAGTGTTCTTTCTGGTGGCGAGAAAGGTCGAATGATTTTTGGTAAGCTAATGCTACAACGAGCAAATATTATGCTTTTGGATGAACCCACAAATCACCTTGATATGGAATCTATTGAGGCACTTAACCTAGCTCTAGAAAACTATCCCGGGACTTTGATTTTTGTTAGTCATGATAGAGAGTTTGTATCGTCCCTGGCAACAAGGATACTTGAATTAACACCAAGTGGTATTGTCGATTTTCGGGGTACTTATGAAGATTACTTAGCGAGTCAGGTTTTAGGATATAATAATTTACATTCTCAATAATTTTATTCTGAGATTTTACCCCGTAGAGCTTTTATTTTACTTCTACGGATTTTGCTATCCATTCTTCTTTTTCGAGAACCTTTACTCGGCTTAGTTGGTCGCCTTGTTTTTTGAACAACCAATGCTTTTTTTATTATCTCTTTTAAACGTTCAAGCGCATCATCTCTATTTTTTTCTTGTGTTCGGTGTTGTTGGGCTTTGATAACAATGATACCCTCTTTGGTGATACGATTATCTCGCAAGTTTAAAATACGCTGTTTATAATATTCAGATAAGGACGATGTATTAATATTAAAACGTAAGTGAATCGCTGAAGAAACTTTATTAACATTTTGTCCTCCAGCACCCTGCGCCCGAATAGCTGAAATCTCAATTTCATTGTCAGGGATAGACAGGTTTTCAGATATTTTTAACATAAGCTGATTTCTTTACTTGTTGTGTATACTGTATATATCAATCAATATTAATAATATTAAGCATCAGTGTTCCCATATTAGCCCTATCCAGGAACTAACCGAGCCATCAGAGCA
>CAZHUE010000265.1:0-3230 GCA_964535875.1 uncultured Methylomarinum sp. | reverse complement strand
TTGCTTATTATTATCAATATTACCTCTTCAAATGCGGGTGAGTGGAAGGTAAATGCAGGTATTGATCAAAATGTGTCCTACGATGACAATGTGATCATGAGAGAAGAGCCTGAAGCATCTCTTATTTATAAAGTAACACCATCAGTAAATTTTTCACATAAAACGGATGCTTCTGATTTGTCAGCCTATGCTAGTTATGGCGTTCAACGATATTTTGATATTGAAGACTTAAATAGAAATCATCAAAGATACGGAGTTCAGGGGCAATACAATACTGAAAGAACCCTTTGGGGGCTTACCTCATCATATAGCATTACTCCTGCCAGGGATACTGCAGAGCAAGAATCTGGGGACTTTGAAACTGATGCGGATAGAAAGACGTTTTCTGTTTCCCCTACGGTCTCATACCTATTAACAGAACAAGATAGATTGTCCTTGTCTGCACAATATACCAATACTGGTTTTTCGATCAGCGATTCAGAGCGACAAAAATTATCTGTATTATGCGATGTGGGCGAGGATGAAATGAAAATTCAGGATACTTCATGTGGTTTGAGTAAATATGAAGATATTAGCTTTAACCTATTATGGTCAAGGCAATGGACTGAACGATATACAAGTTCCTTGGATGTATTTTACTCTAATTATGAATCATCAAGAATAATTATAGATACAGACAAATCAAAGAGTGATAGTGCCGGAGCAAATATTTCTTCAACATATCTATTTTATGAAAACTTGGAATTATTTGGGACTGTTGGTTTTAGAGTAACAAAAACAAATAGAACAACTGCAGGGATAAAAAATAAAGAAGTATCAGCAGGGTATTTATTGGATATTGGTGCTAACTATACAGAAAATAATTGGCAAGTAGAATTTAGAGTTAATCAAGGACTAGTACCATCATCTCAAGATCAATTAAATGAGCAGACTAAAATAAGTGTTGATTTACAATATGTATTTACAGAAAGGCTATATGCATCCTTATTAAGTAACTACCAAATCAGTGAATCTGCTGATGGGCAAGGATTAAACAAAAGAACAAATATTACTTTTCACCCAACTCTAAGTTGGAAATTAAATCCTGATTGGACAGTTTCCACAAGTTATCGATATCGGTATCAAAAAAGATTCTTAAGAACTTCTGAAGCTGAGGAAGAGGCAGATTCAAATTTATATATGTTATCTGTAAATTATAGATGGCAAGGCTTAAATATTGCGAGATAAATATGGAAATTGAAGAAGATGAAGTTAAAACATTTAAAGATTACATTCAGATAGCAAGGAGGCGTAAATATTTCATTATAATCCCAATGCTGCTTTTACTGGCATTAAGTTCGTTAATTGCACTGATTTTGCCTCCCGTTTATCGTTCTGAGGCAACTATATTAATTGAACAACAACATATTCCCATTGAACTAGTTAAATCAACAGTTGTTAGCTTTGCTGATGAAAGAATCCAGCAGATTAAGCAAAAAATAATGCGGATTGATAGTATTAATAGAATGATAACAAAATTTAATTTGTATTCTGAACAAGCTGGAAAACTCAGTCCAACAGAATTTTCTGAAACTTTTGCAAAAAATGTTTTGGTGGATGTTGTTAGTGCTGATGTCATTAGTCAAGGTAGGAAGTCAAAAGCAACTTTAGCATTTACAATATCGTTCGATCACAAAAACCCAGTAATTGCCCAAAAAGTGGCAAATGAGCTTGTTACCTTGTTTTTGTCTGAAAATGCGCGTTCAAGAACTGAAAGAGCCAAGGAAACTACAAAGTTTTTATATGAAGAGTCAAAAAAGTATAGAAAGAGAATACAAATAATTGAGAACAAAATTGCTGAATATAAAGATAATTATAGTCAAAGCCTTCCTGAATTGCTCCCGGTTAGTATGTCATCAATTTCGAGGATAGAAGCTGAATTGCAGCAATTAAGATTACAGGAGAATATGTTAAAAGAACGGCAATCTAATATTCGTTCGCAAATGGCAATGACAAGCTCCGCTTCAAATAATGCTTCTAAACAAGATCAGCAAGAAATAGTTCTTTCTTTACCAGCGTTAAAAGCTAAATATTCGAGCTTATTAAGCAAATATTCAAAATCACATCCTGATGTGAAAGCAGTAAGTCGAAAAATCGAAAATTATAATGAAAATGACAATAAAGGTTCAAGTAATTTTAATGAAGGTGCTGGTAATCCAATATTTTTACAATTAAGAAGCGAACTAAGTGTCGCTGGTGTTGAGCTAAAAAATATAGGTCAAAGAAGGCTTCATTTGAATGAAGCTTTACAAAAGCTTGAGGTGAATATCTCACAAACACACCAGGTTGAGCGTGGATATAATGATTTACTGAGAGATTTAGAAGGAAATAAAAAAAAATATAATGAGTTAAAAGCTAAGCATATGGATGCTAAACTAGCACAAACCCTTGAGGAAGAGCAGAAAGCAGAAAAATTTTCAATATTAGAACCACCTCGTGTTCCAACAGTACCAGAAAAACCTAATCGATTAAAAATAATTGTTATGGGTTTGATGCTATCAATTTTTGCTGGATTAGGTTCAGGTTATCTTGTAGAGAGCATGGATGGTAGTATTAGAGGGCAAAAAGCTTTGACAAAAATAACAGGGTTTGAACCTTTAGTTGTCGTGCCCTATATTATTAATGATGAAGATTTGGTTAAAACGCGAAAAAATATAATTAATTTTTCAATTATAGTTGGTGGAATTGTTTTAAGTATGATTTTGGCGATTCATTTTCTATATATGAGTTTAGATTTATTGTGGTATAAAATATTACATAAATTTGAGATGATCATGTTGTTTTAGATATTAAGACCAAAATGATACCAAGTGTTTAGATTAGCTTTTTGCATTGAAAGAATAGAAAAAATAAAGATTCTTAGTTTATTTTTTTATATAAGCTATATTGAATAATACAGAATTGAATTCAAATTGTGTATAAATAAGAGAATAAAAGATTTCTAATTTAGTAAACTATATTTAGAGCCTTTTTTTATTTATATTTTAGAAATATAGTTTACTTCTGAAATCACTATTTAGATTCAGTTATTCTTGTATGAGTTGAAGCGTATCTTTACCTCGTACTTTATATAGTAAAGTCCAGGAAGAAATAATAGTTTATTGGAGATGTTGTGGATCGAATTGAAAAAGCAATGGAAAAAGCTCAACTTAAAACTGGAGCGGGCTTTAAAAAAATAAAACCTATTCATG
>CAZHUE010000264.1:0-3272 GCA_964535875.1 uncultured Methylomarinum sp. | reverse complement strand
AGACAAACAAAAATCCTGCGTAATATGGGTGGGTTATTTATTGCCAGTTACCTAACTCTAGGTTACGATAACCCTTTAGCTGTCGCCGGGCAGCCAGGTTGAGATATCTTTTTTGTGAAATTCTGGCATCCTGAGCTTCTGTGACGTTTTTCACATGTATCGCCCGTAAATACCGAAGCTCTTCTTCCCAGGCTTTAAATTCAGAACAACTGCCAGACAAAAAATCAAACATCACTGCGATCTTATAAGGTGAAGCATTCATTTGAGCTAGGCTTGGAATTAATAATGTTATAGCTTCTGCCATAACACAGCCCATTTCTACATCATCCGTTTTTAAAACATAGGGCACTGCATAATCTTCAATAAACCCAACCAATAGTTTGCCAGAGTTTTGAGTAACCAGGGTTGTAGTCAGCAAAAACAAAGTCAATACCAAACAAGTAGTCCAAAAAAATAACTTTCGGTTTAACTCGATTTTCATCAGTCAACCTTAGCTGATTCGCCGTCTGATTTGGAGGATATAAAAAAAATCACTTATGCTCTTCATTCTTTATCATCTGCTGTACATTCAGAACGCTGCGGGTCTTTTTTGCAACGTACCATACGCATGATTCTTAGCATTCTAGCGTCGTAAATACCCTTTTTACGCAGTGATATTCGGGTCTTTCTATACATCTCGTGATACTTTTTCTGATCACTCTGGGATATATCAATCCACCATTGCCGAGGAATTCTGTCTTCGTATTTTTTAGCACGCATTACAGCCATATCGAATTGTCCCAATGCATATTCACGTGATTTTTGTCCGAAATTTACTGGAAATTCAGCTTTGTGAATCATAATTTGTAGGCTGAGCTGCGCCACAGGAAAATGTATGATGCCGCCATTGTTCTGCATTCCTTTTTGTAATTCCATGGCTTCATAAACAATTGCAGGACCATAGGTTACATCAACTAAACCGGTATTAAATTTTTTGTACATTTGTGCAATCGAAGTACTCACCGACGAGGTTCCAATCAAACTTATCAGTTCAAGCTGTGCCGGATCACTATCCATAACCGCTATACGTATACTGGCAAGGCCACCTTCGCTATCAGAATGTTCGCTAACTAAGGTTTTGTCATTAACAAAACAATAAGCGGCACCAATTGGAATAACCCCTACCACTTCATGGGTTCGTCAATCATTAATGGTGCAGCCTGTTTAGTACTGATGCTGGCAATAACGGTTTTTAAATGATCATAGGAAGGTAACGCTCCCATTGCATCCAGACTGCCACTAAATAAGGTAACACGCAATAAATAACCCACCAGAATTAGGCAGGATTTTTGTTTGTATTCAAGGCGCAACAAAGGGCGCATAGCTGGCTATGTAACCGGAGTTGCAACGCCGAAGACAGACAAAAAGACAAGTAATACTGGTGGGTTATTTATTGCGAGTTGCCTAAGTTAAACTGGCGACTTTGAATACCGGTAAAACTGACTGCGTCACAAAGACCTGATTTAAAATCTGCAGCTGCTTTACTTTCGTTAATATAGGGTTTGAGCCGAAAATCAACCTCCCACCTTAGTGCTGCAATTTTATAATCTTTCATTTGAGCATAGATAGGGCCATTCGCCCCTAGCAAGTCAAAAACACACAGGCTTTTAATCTCTGCCAGAACAACATGTTCACTCATACTTAATACCACGAATAAAAACAGCCTGAAACACCCATGGTTAAAAATTTTCAATAGAGCCTCCTGTATGTTTCGCTATTATTCTGTATAGTTTGCACTAAGGAAGCTGGAAACAAATAATCATTGATTTATCTCAAACCCTCAATTTTAGCTTTTTCTATTTTAAAGAAACTCATCAATATCAATACTTTCAACTGACTTGTCAGGGTCATCCCAAAAGCTACCCATTTTTCCCAGTGGAGTCCGCTTACCTGTTGCTTCAGTCCATAAACGGTCAGAAATCGCGCGTAGCTGCAGCCTGGAAATTTCATTCAGAATTTTATACTCCTGATTTGCGGGTGTTTGTATATTCATCTCTCCATGCCTGCGAATAATCTGTTTTACTTTATCTAGCTCCCCTGTTCCTAAAAACACTTGTGCTGCCAACACCTGAGTTAAACTAATTCCTTGCGCTAAGCCAATGTCGATAGAATGCTCCATAACTTCTAGTGGGTTTCTTTCAACACTATGATTTCCAGGAATAATCATCCATATCGCTGCCTGAATTGCATCCGGCGTTCCCCACCACTTTTCACTATCCAGACACGTTGCTCCACGACCCACTTTTGCCGCAATATTTAGAGGAACCTGTTCACTTCCACCAGAAGCTATATCATTCATTAAAGCTTGCATTCCGTCTAAAAGACCTATCAGCCAGTACAATTCGTCCCTGTCAGATGAAAATTCAGGACATTCGGAACCTGGTTCAGCAATTGCTTTCACAAGATAATGGTAGCCAATCAGCTGTCTACGAGCCGCCAAACCAAGTAAACGTTGCTGTGCGATCCTGGCATCCTGAGCTTCAATAGAGGATTTATTGTGTATTGCGCGTAAATATCGCAATTCTTCTTCCCAGGCCTTGAATTCTGCACAATTGCCTGCCATCAAATAAAACAGAATGGCAAGCTTATCAGGTGAGCTATTAACTTGGGAAAAACTTAATAAAAATGGTGTAAATGCTTCTGTCATCGAACACACTAACGCTACATCATCGTTAGCAAGCATATAGGGCACACCTTGATCTTCGGAATAACTAGTTAATACCTTACCTGTACTTTTATAAATCACCGTACAGGCATTTAACAACAGACATATACTAATTAAGAAAAATAATGTCGAATACTTAACATGCCTTTTCAAAATACAAATCCTAAAAGTTGAAAGCCCACAAAACAGCTGATTTTATTTACTTTTTGCATTTAAAAACCCTCATATTAAAGTATATAGATTTCTTGAAAGACTGGAAATTAAATATCAATAATCAATTATTGCAATTAATATTTTCAGCTTAGGTAACACGCAATAAATAACCCACCAGTATTAGGCAGGGTTTTTGTTTGTATTCAAGGCGAAACATAGGGCGCATAGCAGGCTATGTAACCGAAGTTTCAACGCCGAATACAGACAAAAAGACAAGTAATACTGGTGGGTTATTTATTGCGAGTTGTCTTAAGTAGTCGCGAATACATACCTACAGCTAATATAGATTGTTGATCGTTAAACCTAGAAAAATCAGTTGAACGCGGAGTTATGGTGCAAGATATTGGTTTCACAG
>CAZHUE010000263.1:0-3276 GCA_964535875.1 uncultured Methylomarinum sp. | reverse complement strand
AGCTGATTCAGGTACTCAAGATTATAACTCTATACTCAACTGATTTTTTTAGGTTCATGGAAAACCCACGTGTCCCGTTTACCAATAATCGCGGTGAAAATGACATTCGTATGACCAAAGTCCAGCAAAAAATATCCGGGTGTTTCCGGAGTATGACCGGTGCCATGATGTCTTGTCGGATTCGGGGTTATCTGTCATCCTGTCGTAAACAGGGAATGAGTGCAACTCAGGCGATGAGCCTTGTCTTTGAGGGGATTTGCCTAGTTTGACAAATTACGCTGAGTAGTTACAAAATTTATAGCCTTTATTGTTGAATTAGGTGCACGGTTTTTGGTGTATATTCCTCAAAAACCGTGCACTTGTTTCAATTTGAGAGCATCAAATTTTCTTAATTTTTCAGTAACTTGTTTTTTACAGAAAAATTTGTATTTATTATCAGCAGCTTAAATGTAGATGTATTGTTGATGCAAGATTTTAGACTTTCTGAGCAAGCTCTACTTACCTTCAAACGCATCAAGCATTTCATCAGTAAGTGGTTCAAAAAAACTCAGGGGAACTTGAAATTTCCCTTTGGACAATCCAATAGGTCGTTTTTTTACTGTAATCTTCTGGCTTTGCTTTCCTTGTGTAACACCAAGACGAAAATAATGGATTAAATCGTATATTTCCTCAAGTTTGTCATTGGGGATTTGTTTGATTTCTTCAATAATCTGTTCTTGTAAGATCATCATTGTTTCCTGATTGTATTGTTTAATAGATTAAGCCATGAAAATACCAAGGTGTTTGCATGTTCTTTTGGCAGCCATGCAAAAGCTAAATTCGGATACTCTACTTTAGCATTTCTTCAATATACTCTTCTTTCAGTTAAAAAACCCTTTCAATAAAATAGTAATCATAGCGTTTAACCTACAAATGGAACCAGTTTAATATCTACTCAGTAGAGAAATTAGTAATGATTTGCGATTGTATAATTATTACAATGCAATTTCGGTATCTTTATCTAAAACTAAAGTTTCTTTAGTTATTCTGTCTTGAACAAGTCCGCTCAATTCTTTTACCCAGGTACTTGTCTCGGGTATCTGAGTATCAAGAAAACGTTTTAATTGTTGCTGCATTACCTGGGTAGCCAAAAATTGCAGTTGAAATTCTCCCCGTTGAAGAGCTGCAATTCTATTTTCAATAACTGAATTCAACACTACAGGGTCAAGTTCTGATGCTTTATGGAATAATAACAAATATTTTTCGCTAGCATTACGAAGATTACTCTGGATTTGGTAATACCTTTCTTCAATTTCTTCGGCAGGATTAATGTTGTCACGAGAATAATCTTGTATATAGTAAATAGATTTCAATTGGTTTGCCATTTTAGCTGCCAAGGTAGATAACGATGACACCAACAAATCGGCTTTATCTAATAGATCTTTGTTTACCCCTTCTTCACGAATAATAATCGTGTGTTTAGGGTTACCAATAACATTATCCAAATAGATGAAAAAATTCTCGTTATTTTCCAGAGAATCACGGTCTTGAGTGATGGGGATAACTATGGTTTTTTCGCTTTCTCCTGAATTGAATATTAACTGCCCCTGAGTAGCTTGAAAATCTTTTTTATCTTCAGCTGAACCAGCAACTGTTCTGTAATTGATTGTAATAGGATGATGATCAGCAACATCAGATAATTTTACATGTACCTCAACTACACCTGCTGACTCCATTATTTCAGAAACAACAGTGCTAAAAAAAACTCCACTGATCACTTGTGGGAATACTTGCCGATATCCTGTCCAAAATATGGCACCCATCAATAGCAATAGGAATGTTAAAAATGAGAAGTTTATACTGCGCTTACCAGCTACTAAAGGTTTTTGACACTCAGGACATACCTTTTTTCCTCCTGAGTTATACCATACACTATGGCGTGCAGATCGAGTACATTTAGAAACATCTGAACCACAATAATAAGGCCGACGAAAAATACTAAACATTTTAATCACTCTCACCTAAGAGTAAAATTATTTCGTCAGTTAAACGTTGATTTTGAACTTCAATGCCGTGCAAAAACTTTTTTTTCCCATCTGCATTATTTAAAAGATCAAACTGATCGGAAAGCTTTGAATCTTCTATCTGACCAAGATGGTATTGCTTTGTTAATGAACTTAATCTGCTATGCTTATCAGCCTTATCAATATTAAACTGCTCAATCTGTTCAAGTAATTGGTTACGTTCGACAATAAGCTCATTAAGTTGACCTTTTAAAACTCTCTCTTCATCTTGTAGTTTTGAATTTTTGTATTTAAGCTGTTGATTTTGTATTTCAATTTTTTGATTGTCGGATGAGAGTTGGTTAACCTGTTGCTCCATCACTTTTTGACGAGTAATCGCTTTATCTTTACTCCATCTCCAAAGCCCACCCTGATTTGGGTCTCCAGTGGTTTCGCAAGCAGAACAACTAATCACAATTAATAAAATTATTAACTGACGCATATTAGTACAACCTCCTTATATCCAAACTTGCTAGCTGAGCCTTCAATAATTTAAGTCTGCGTTGTTCAACTTCAAGCTCAGAAGTTTTAGATTCACTCATGCTCACTAATTGTGGTGATAAGGAATATTTTTCTTTTGCCAATACATTTTTTTGTACCCTAATTTCATTTTCTATACTCAAAATAAGTTGGTTGGTTTTTTCAATATCTTGAGAATTATTTTTCGCAAGTTGATCTAATGATGTATTTGATTTACTTTTAGATGCTCTCTGCCTTTTAAGAGCATCAATATTTTTTTCCCGTGTTGCAATATCAAGCCTCAAAGTTTTGTGTACTGCTTTAGAATTTACCAAAACTTTATCAGCTTCGGCAATAACTGCTTTCATATAAGCTTCATTATTTGCAAAATTATGTTTTTTATTTGATACATGATTACCATAAATACCACCAGCAACACTGCCAGCAACTACCCCAGAAACTGCACCAATAACAGCTCCCTCTCCTCCACCAGCTAACAGACCAACAACACCGCCAATAACGCCACCGATAACGCTACCAGTTACAGCACCTTCACCAATTGTTAGTTGTCTATCAGTTAAAGAAGCACAACTCGATAAAAAAAATAAATTAACCACCATAAATAAAGCTAGGAAAAAGGATTTTTTTATTTTGAGGTGAGTAAACCTGTTCATTGTAAGAAAGTCATTCATTACAAATCTCCTTCATCATTTTTTTCTTGGGTCTATGCCAGATTGAGTGGATAATCAAGTTTCAGTTTTCCACACAGAAAATA
>CAZHUE010000262.1:2982-3325 GCA_964535875.1 uncultured Methylomarinum sp. | reverse complement strand
TGTAGCGTCACTCTCATTGACAAATCTTTTTCAGGCCAAGAATCTTCCTGGGCAGGTGGCGGCATTTTATTACCCCTATACCCGTGGAGACAAGCGAAGGCTATTAGTACACTAGTAATAGAGAGTATCAATAACTATTCAAATTTATCGGAGGAATTATATAATTCCACCCAAATAAACCCCGAGTGGTACGACTGTGGCCTACTAATCTGCAAAAACCCAGACATTAAGCAGGCAATAAATTGGTGTAACACTTACCAGATTCCCTACCAAGAGGCAGACTCCTCCTTATTAAATTACTTTAACACTAAAACAACAAACCCTCTTTGGATGCCTACTATTG
>CAZHUE010000262.1:0-2948 GCA_964535875.1 uncultured Methylomarinum sp. | reverse complement strand
AATCTTTAAAAGCCTATCTACTAAATGCTGGCGTCAAATTTATTGAAAACAATGAAGTAATAAACTGTGAGTTAATTAACAATAATATTAACACTCTTTCTACAAATAAAGAAAAAATCAAGGTGAATCAATTAATTATTAGCACAGGCGCATGGACTGGAAAACTGGCAAAGCAATTACTACCCAACTATCTTCGCACACCTGAAATATACCCAGTTAAAGGCCAAATGCTTTTATTTAACGCTAAACCTGACACTTTACCCCATATGGTGTTAGATGATGATCATTACTTAATTCCTCGTCTAGATGGTAAAATTTTAGTGGGTAGTTCTGTAGAACATTCAGCATTTAATAAAAGCGCGACAAAAAAAACTAAAGAAAAATTATTTGCTTTTGCAACCGAGCTTTTCCCTACTCTAAAAAACTTTCCTTTATGCAATCATTGGGCTGGGTTACGCCCAGGGACTAAAAAAGGCATTCCCTTTATTGACAAACATCCAGAAATAAAAAATCTGGCGATTAATGCAGGACATTATAGAAATGGATTAGTCATGGGACCAGCATCTGCCCAATTAATAGCTGATTTAATTTTAGGCAGAATACCTTGTGTAGACCCTGAACCATACCGGCTTTAAGATACCATATAAATTTTCTTTATTATGTTGGTAACTAGTTTAATTATGGGCATATCTATTAATTGTTGAAAAAAAAGATTGAGAACCAAACATTCAAGGTTGAGGCAAAAATCGCACGCAATAGCAAGATTTCAAAGCTTCCCCTCCTCTACAACTGCTCCTGCATTATTCTACTTACTGGCTTCCTGCCCTAATGCTCACGCTCCCTCACTTACCTCCATATAGGCGACCCAGAGATTGAATATTTTGGGATCAAAATTTCCATTCTTCAATTAATAGAAGTACCCTTATGTAAATTTCTATATAATTAGAAGCATAAAAATTAAGAACAAAGCATTTATTAGTCCATGAACCTTTACCCCGCACTCCGCCCTATTTTATTTTCACTTGATCCTGAGATTGCCCATTACGCTACGCTTAAACTATTACAGCTAGCCGACAAAACAGGCTTGTCAGTTTTGACTAAACCCAATGTAGAAAACAAACCTATGACTATAATGGGGCTCAGATTTAAAAATTCAGTTGGGCTTGCGGCGGGCTTAGATAAAAATGGAGATTATATTGATGCTCTTTCTGCCTTAGGATTCGGCTTTATAGAAATTGGCACAGTCACACCAAGACCTCAACCAGGGAATCCTAAACCTCGATTATTCAGACTGCCTGAACATGAAGCAATAATAAATCGAATGGGATTTAATAATCTTGGTATAGACCACCTACTACAGCAAGTTAAACGAGCTAACTACAAAGGAATAATAGGTATTAATATTGGTAAAAATTTTGACACCCCAATAAAAAAAGCCACGGAGGATTATTTAATTGGGTTACGCAAAAGTTATACCTTAGCAAGCTATATTACTCTTAATATATCTTCTCCTAATACAAAAAATCTACGTCAATTACAGCAAGGTGACGATATTAAAAACTTGCTATTTTCCCTTAAAGAAGAGCAATTAAAACTACAAAAAATACATGATAAATATACACCTTTAGTCGTTAAAATTGCACCAGATTTAAATGACGAAGAAATTACCCATATTGCCAAATTATTAATGGAATTTAATATTGATGGTGTCATTGCTACAAACACTACAATTTCTAGAGATTCAGTACAAGGGCATATCCATGCAAAAGAAATTGGCGGCCTTAGTGGTTCACCAGTTAGAGAACAGTCAACTCATGTTGTTACTGGCCTGGCATCAGAATTGAATAGCAAACTCCCTATTATTGCTGTAGGTGGTATTTTATCTGGCAAAAATGCGCAAGATAAATTAAAGGCCGGCGCTAGCCTTGTTCAAGTCTATAGCGGCTTGATTTATCGTGGGCCGCAGTTGATTGAAGATATTTTAAAAACCTTATAACTTAAAGTACACATCATCCCAAAACTAACATTATTCAACTAAACATTGAAAGACTGAGGTCAAAAATGAATTTTAAATTAATATTATTTTTTCTTGTTTTTTTAAGTAACCCATCAATACATGCTGAAGTTATTTCTGCCGAGCAAAAACTAAAACAAATAACCAAAATTGCAGAAGAAGGAAATACTGAATCTCAGTTCAGTCTAGGGGTCATGTATTTTTATGGAACAGGTGGAGTAAAAAAGGATCAATCTCAAGCCGCAAAATGGTATCGAAAAGCTGCAATTCAAGGGCATTCTTCTGCTAAATATAATTTAGGGAAAATGTATCTAACTGGAAAAGGTGTAAAAAAAGATAAAAGCTTAGGAACCATGTGGATTCGTAAAGCTGCCAAGCAAGAACAATTAGACAAAACCAATAAAACTCATAGCACTTCATTCGAGATGACCCGTATAAGTGCTTTAAAAGGCAAAGCATCCTCGCAATTTAATTTAGGGCAAATGTACCAATTTGGAAATAACGTACAACAAGACCACAAAGAAGCGATACGATGGTACAAAAAAGCTGCCTTACAGGATGATTATTCAGCACAAGCGAGCCTTGGTGCTTGCTATGATAACGGAATAGGAGTAGAACAGGATAAAAAAATGGCAATTAATTGGTTTTTCAAAGCAGCAAACCAAGGTCATCCTACCGCCCAGTATAATTTAGGTATAAAATATTTCAAGGGCGAAGGGATCAAACAAGACTACCAGCTTGCCGCCGAATGGTTTCGCAAAGCGGCCAAGCAAGGACATGCATCAGCAACACGAATATTACCAGCAATAGAAAAAAAAATAGCTCAGTAAATATACTAATACTTAGTCTTTTGTTTCTCAATTTAAACTCAATGATAAGCCATTCGTATAAACAAAAACAGGGAACAGATAAAACACTTTATATTGATTGAGTT
>CAZHUE010000261.1:0-3350 GCA_964535875.1 uncultured Methylomarinum sp. | reverse complement strand
AAATTATTTTCCTTCTTTTACAACAAGATAAAGATTTACTGCTATTCTTTAATCATTAGCAGCTATTCCATGTCTTTCTACTTTGACTGAGCTATCTCGACATTTATCAGCACACTTTTAATAATGTATTGGCTATAGGCCATTCCAAAAGCTTCTGTGGTTTTATTTTGCTCTCCACCCCTCCCCTTTCGGGAAGAAGTGTAATTAAAAAGGAGATAACGCCGTAAAACGTTTGCAAAAATTAATACGTCAAACAAGTTAAAAACAACATGAAAAAAATCACTACCCAATATGGCTCTTTTTTTGAGGCTCTAATTGTTATATCAGCCTTACTTATAGCCATGTATGCAGAAGGGCAAAATATTTTAATTTTAAAATGGTTTTCACTTAGTTTGCTTTGGGGTATCGCTTTATGGTATTTAAAAAATCCTAGTATTTACAATTCAATACTCAAGGATAAAGTATTTATTAGCCTTTTGGCTTTTATAGCTTGGGCAATAATTTCAAGTTTATTTTTATCATCTGCAAAATCAATTAGCATCCTGATGTTAATGCCTTTTATTGGCGGTTTATTAAGCTATCTAATTGGATATACAGGTAGTGATAAAAAAGATCGTTATGTAGACTGGTTATTAATGGGTGTAGGCATAATGTTAGCATTCACTACTTACTATCAAAAATTTGCTTTAGGTGATAGCAGACCAACAGGACTTCTTAGTAACTGGAATTCTCATGCGGCTGTTCTGACTATTATTATTCTACCCTGGGTTTTACGTTATGCATTAAAACCTACTGTCCCCTCTTTTCAACTAATTTATACAAGTATTCTTAGTTTCTTTTTTGCATTTGCAATAAGTTTGACACTTAGCCGAGGCGCTTTACTCATTAGCGGAGTAGGTTTTATTTGCCTATTCTGGATAGCCTGGCGAAAACAGCTATTTTATAAACACAGTCTTATTCTTTTAACAGCATTTATTGCTGGATACTTAATAATGGGGCTGTTTAGTACTGAAACTATCATCTCGCGCATTCAAGATACTTCGCAAGCTGAATCATTGGTTTCATTAGGTTCTGGACGCCATTTACTTTGGCTTCCTGCTTGGGAAATGTATCTGGATCGACCTTTTATTGGTTGGGGACTTGGGACTTTTCGCTTTCTTTATTTGCAATATAAGCCCGTTCTTTCTGGAGAATCAGGCGAGTATGCTCATAATGACTATTTACAATTTCTTCTTGAACTAGGCCCTATAGGTCTCATTCTATTTCTAGGATTTGTATTCTTGTTAATCAAGCGTTTTTTTAATTTTATGACAAGTCAATGGCCTAAACCATCGACACATAAAATCGAAGCTTTGGCATTATTAACACCATGCATAGGGCTTTTAATGCATACTTTTTTTACTTTTCATTTGTACCATTTTACCCTGCAAATAATTTTTGGCTATTATTTAGGGCGGTCTTCCAGGTATTTAGAAAGTGATCAGACTATCGTCCACAAAAAATTCACACAGGAAGATGATCATAAATATCGCCTGTTTTATCGTGGGTTCGCTTCACTCGTTGCATTTCTTATCATTTGCTTTGGTTTATCTTTAAACTTCCTAAATAATGCTGAACTTGAGACAAACAAAGAAAAAAAAATGGATTATCTTTGGAAAGCAGGGCTATTTTTCCCCAGTTTAGAACGCTATGACTCCTATAGTTCTTTCATGCTATCCAAACATTTACAAAAACTAGAATCAAACCATGAGTCATCACAACAACGCGACCAAATGGCAGCACTTGCTTTAGCAGAAGTGAATACAGCCATAGATAAAATGCCATATAATATAAGGAATTATATAACCAAAGCCAGCATCCTTAAAACACTGCATAAAGACATTGCTACAGTGAGTGAGCAATATGAAATTGCTTTAAAAAAACAACCCGTTGTATTGAGCATTCGTTATCAATATGCACACTATTTAGTCACCCATCAACAGTATAAAAAGGCTCTTTCAGTTTTATGGGCGGGCTGGGGTCGTTTAAACGTAGAACGCTATCAGGTTGGGATTAGTTTTTTAGCCTATCATTTAAAGATTAATAATCAATATGGTAACAAAAATGACAGTCTGTTGATTGAACGAGAAATACAGCATTTAACTAAATTAGACGGAATAAAAAAAGGTGGGGTTTTTGTGTTTAAGAAAAACCGTGAATGAATCTTCATTAGTCACACGCCGATAAACCTCTTCTACTGATAGCGTTAAGCTCAAAGACTCAATTGTTAATTCATCACCCATAAAATAATGTTTAGAAATCCAGCCTTCTGATCGTTTACAAACTTCAACATCAACCACATCCTGTTCAATCTACACATACTCTTATAGCGTTAGAATATTTTGATAAGCTATTTTTTTTATCGTCTTATCCATTCGCCGTGCTGACTATCGAATAACCTTAATTTCCACTCCAATCTCTTCTCGAAAATCTAACCATACCCTATCTGCTGTTAAAGCAATTCGATTATGTAGCTTTGCCGTTGCAAGGCAATCCCTATCACCTAATGACAACCCCTTTTTTTGAGTAATGCTTCTAATTCCACCTGTAGCAATTGCTGCATTAGTTTCGTAAGGAATAATTTCTAAATCCATTTCATTAAAAAGAGCGAGTATTTCATTCTCAGGCATTCAAATTAACGGTGGAAATAGCACTAAAAGGAATATGCTGTGTAACAATTTTAGAACCTTGCTCATCTTGCAGTAATGCAAGTATTGCAGAAGCATCCAGCAAAAATTTAGTCTTCATTTGCCGTTTCTTTTTTTCTTTCGTTGAATAGCATTTCTACAAGATTATTATTTGGGTGTAAATATTTCTTAACTTTTCCCTGAACCTTTTTTATAGACTCTTCAACAGGTGATATTTCTATATGACCATTTTTCAATGAAATCATCACGCCTTCACCCTCTGTAAGACCAAGAGCTTTACGATATTGCACAGGAATAACCAACCGACCTGCTTTTCCAATGGTTACCATATGATTCATTTTTATCTCCATCATAACAAAAGACCCTTTATATTATAATGACAAATTAATATATATACCATTTTTTATTATTGCCCACACGAGAAATTGAGTTTTATCTCGTTTATTCCTACAAAACCATCTTCTGATATACTTAAGAGCACCTCTATTAATTGATAAATGGAAAAAACAAAGAATAATTAGATAATGGGCACAATAATGCAAACGGCAGAAACGTTAATTTTTGATAATGAAAGTTTTCTTGAATGGGAAGCATTACAAGAAGATAAACACCAATTTATACAAGGTAAAATATTTGCCATGGGCGGAGTAAGGCGTGACCATG
>CAZHUE010000260.1:0-3364 GCA_964535875.1 uncultured Methylomarinum sp. | reverse complement strand
TTTTGCCCAGGTTTCCCAAAAATCCCATGCTCAACTGATTATTCTAGGTTTATGAGTTCTCTTATGGCGAGGTTAGTTCCACGGGTAGAATTAATAGGGGAACACTGATGATTTATACAACGAATGCGATTGAATCTTTAAATAGTCTTATTAGAAAAGCAATTAAAAAACGTAAATTATTTCCAACAGATGGTGCGGCTAAAAAGGTAATTTATTTGGTATTCAACAGGCATAAAAAAAATGGACTATGCCCATTAGGGACTGAAAAACAGCCTTAAATAGATTTATAATCGAATTTGAAGACCGATTGATAGATTATATTTAAAAATGCAGTTACACAGAATTATCTATAGTCTCATTAGACCATTACAACCAGCCCATAGACAGAGAAGAACCAGTGATAAACTGGGCAAGAACGAAGTCTTTTTTCGGGGAGTGGAGTCATTCTATCTGGTTACGCCGATCCAAAACCGGACACTGGCATTATCATCGTTAACTCTCTCTTTTGATGACAGACTGGACGAAGTTTTGGTATTTAATACCCTGACACTGAATTTTGTAAACCCCCCATAAATTGAGAATATACCTCCAACAAGGAGGTATATTCTTAACTTTGCACTCATTCTAAGTACATTTTCTATTATTACTTACCCTTACAAGGCTCTCTATAAGCATCAAGAGATAAATTCTTTTTGAGAAAATCGAACCCATTTTTATTGGCATCAGGACAAAATGACTTAGTACTGAGTTTGTACTCTATACCATAAACCGGCTTTCCTTTTTTGATAAAGGGTATAAGAAGATCACATTCATTGTAAGTATAACATTCTTCATTAACAGCAAAATCAAAGTAGTTAATAAGCTCATCAATCTGTTCTAAATTATTTTTTAATCCTACGGCCAACCCAAGCTTATGGGCTTGTTTAGCAATAGCAATGTTATAAGTTATTTGATCCTTTTCATTAATAGAATAACCTGATTTTTGTATATATCCATCCATATTATCCGGATCCACAGCATCACAACCTTTGCTGGAAGCCATTTCCATACGTTTTTTCATAATAGGGAGCAATTCATCAAGCTTTCTAACATCTAACCACTTTTCTCCTGCCCAGCCATCAAGATCTTTACCTTTTATCGAAGAGGGAAAGTCCTTGGCATCTTCACGCCAATCCTCATAACTCCCACCACTAAAATAACAAATAACACGTTTTCCTTTAGAGTGTAACTTATCAATTTCAGTTTTACTTGTATCAAAAAGATCAACATTGTAAATATCAACATTCACACTGCTGTCTTTGTCATCTGAATAATTGATTTGCCAGCTACTGCCTGGTTTTGGCTTCCACCAATTATCTGGTGCAGGATCTGGTGTATTAGGAGTACTGTTTGAATGTGAAGTTCTTAGCATTAAATAATCTAATTGACTATTATCATATGAACTTTTGGTATGAAAACTGATTTTAATAATATTTTTACTACTTACAAAGCGGCCTGGATTATCCCCAGCTGCCCTAATAAGATTTTTCCATTCCCATGACTTTACTTTGCTATTGTCAATAACATGAACATATTTTTCTGCCTGATAATCAAATATTCTAAACGCCCAGTGTTGATACTCTTTAGTTGGTCCACGGAAATTTGCATGTAATTCCATTGTTTTTAAATCATCTAAATCAGATGGCGCAGAAAATTTAAAAACACCTCTATAACCTTCAGATCCTGTATCAAACTCAATATAATTGTTCCAGTTATCATTAGAACCCTTTTGATCTTGCTTCTCTAAAACTGATAAAGGCTGAGATGTTGATTCCCCTCTCATATCTTTAAGATGATATGGGTATAGTACTTCTTTAGAACTTGAATCATCAATGACAGGGGAACTTTCTGCATCAGCAGTTTTTATCACTAAGTAATCTAGCTGACTATTGTCATACGAACTTTTTGTGTGAAAACTCAGTTCAATTTTGTTATCGCTACTTACAAATCGCCTAGGTTTATCACCCACTGACCTGGTGACCTCCCCCCATTCCCATGACTTTGCTTGACTGTTATCAACGATATAGACCCACTTTTTTGCTTTAAAATCAAATATTCTAAACGCCCACTGTTGATATTCTTTTTTCGAACCACGAAAATTTGCATGAAGAATCATTTTATCGAGATTATTTAGATCGGAAGGTGCTTCAAATTTAAAAACCCCCCTATAACCTTTTGATCCAGTAGTAAACTCAATGTATTTATCCCAATCATCATCAGAATTTTTTTGATCTTGTTTCTCTAGAACATTTATAGGTTGAGATGTTGATTCTCCTCTTTTATCTTTTAAGTTATATGGATTTAATACTTCCGCATAACTTAAATTAGTGAAAAATAAACTTAAATATAAAACTAGGTGACTTAATAGTCGTAATGAATTCTGCATATTTTAAAACAATAATTTTGGTTTGCTGTTATGTTGGACGACAAAAAACTGTAACTACTATATTTAAAGCTGTATTTTTCAGTCGCGTTTTGATTTTAATAAATATTCTCAGTTGAACACTTTTTAATTTGCTATATATTTAAGGTAGGTTAAAAAGATCAATTACTCTAGGATAGAAATTTATTATTAAGACAGACCTCACAAGAAAATTTCATCTTACTTTTAGAAAAGTATTGTTCTTCACAAAATCTATCATTTTAATTAACAAAGAATAAATAAGATTTAGCATAAAAAAAAGAAACTTTAGTTTTTTTGAAACATTAAAATATTATTTCTTAATTTGACTATATTAAAAATAAAATTCCAGCCTAAATATACACAAAGGGTAATTAGCACATATTATGCCAAGAAAATACTTATAAGCAATAACAATACCTTAAATAAAATTTAAGCCTTGAAAAATATTGATCAGAACATTTAATAAACAGCCTATTTAAAACCGTCATAATTTAGAGACATTAACCGTAAATTTTCTTCAACCTATTCTCATTAACTTTCTAATAAATTATTACAAAAATAGCTCGACTCACATTAAAAATAATATTAAATGTTTGATTAATATATATTTATTAAGAAAAATAAATAATTAAATTAGAGAGGTTGTTTTTATTTTAGTTTCCATAATTTAAGTAGATGTCACTAATATGCTATAAATTTGTCACCACAAACCTGTACAAAGGCTGAACACAATAAATAACTTATTCAAATCCCCATTTATTTTCTACCTTAGCTTTATTATTTGTCTCAATTTAACAACAAAATTATTTCAGAATAGGTCTATACCAGATTGAGTGGATAATCAAATTTCAGTTTTCCGCACAGGAAATAAATTATAGTGATAAAATTATCGTAACTACTCAGCGAAATAATAAAAAGTCT
>CAZHUE010000259.1:0-3473 GCA_964535875.1 uncultured Methylomarinum sp. | reverse complement strand
TGGAAAACAGTGTCGATTTTGACTGTGCCATCTGGGGTGGTGTAGAGGATGATTTGGGATTGGATCATTTCTGTTGTTTCCTTAATGACTCAACCGCTTCTTCAATACCTTTTTCTAACTTTTCTTTATCCCATTCATTCCAAAAATCCACAGTTGCACTACTTGGTGGGATTGATGGTTTATCAATTATTACCCTACTTGGCAGTAGTGAAGCATCACCTACAATCAGACTTTCACCAACATCCAAAATTGGTAATAATTCGGAAAAATCTCCTAAGTTATCAGGAAACAATCTTTTTATTACATTTTGGTCATCTGGGTTTGTTAGACGCATTGCAATGAAATTACCGCATTGACTCAAAATTGTTTTATTTACATCAGAAGGTCTTTGACTTATTACAACTAATGAAACGCCGTATTTTCTACCCTCTTTTGCAATTCGTTCAAAACTTTGTAATCCTTTTTCTTCCATACCTCCTTTTATGTTTGCAGGGATATATAAATGTGCTTCATCACAAAATAGTGCAATAGGGTGTCTTTTTTCTTTGTCAGTCCATTGTTGAACGGAGAAAATTAATCTCCCAATTAAACCAGTTATTAATGGTAATATGTCCGAAGGCACTTCTGACAAATCAATTATTTTTAGTCCATTCCCATTTCCGAAATCCAACAACTTATTTACAAGAGAAACAAACCAGTCATATTGAAGCAACGCCTCATCCGAGTTGAAAATAAAATTCAACCTTTTGTCAGATTGTTTACTTTTTAACCGCTGAACAAATCGAGTTAATTTACCATGTAATGGGCCTTGTTTTTCTGCCCTTGCTCCAGGCACCATTTCTGTGTCTTTTTCTTCCAGAGCTAAAAGTACATCTGATATTTTATAGGGGATTGGGCTTTCTACAGTGAAATTATCTAATACATCTTGCTTGTTCTCTTTTTCAAGCAATGCTCTTTTAAACTTGATGATTAAATCAAAAAGAGTTCTTGATTGATTTGGAGCATTGCTATCGCTTCGATCTAAAAGTAAAGACTCAATTTCTTCATAAGATAAAAGCCAGTAAGGTAAAAATATTATATTTTCATCAGTTGAACTATCAGAGGGGCCAGCAACTTTAAGCAAGGTTGAATTTTCTAAATCTTTTAAAGGTTTGTATTCCCCATGCAAATCAAAAACAATACAATTAACCGATTTTAACTTGCTGGCTTTTTCTAAAATATTGGCGACAGTGTAAGATTTTCCTGAACCAGTTCCGCCAACTATTACAGCATGTCTTTGAAAAAACTTATTCCCATCAAGATTGGCACTTGATTCTTCTGAAATTGTATATTTTCCAATTGTTAATGGATTTTCACTATTTGTTGAAATAATATTCATAAAAGTTGACAACTCATTACCTTGTAGCAAAAAACAATCAGCATCAATGCTTGGAACGGTGTTTAATGTTCTTTTGAAAACATTATTTTCTGTTCCGCTTTTTTCAAGCAAAGTGCCGACTAAATTTATTTTTACAATATTTTCAACAATATAATCGGGTTCACTATTCTCATCAATTTTATCAGCAACAGCCTTTCTCATTATCTTTGAAATTAATCCAATAATTTTTTCGCCTGTCTTTGTTGAGCGAATTTGGACTATTTGATTTACCTGTACGCTATTTAGGAGTTCTTCTTTATCGACTTTCACCGATATATTTCCAGTATCCACGGTTTGAACTTTTCCGATCAATGTTTCTGAATTCATAATTATAAAATCTCCATGAATTTTATTAGCTGCCAGAAATCCCCGTCCAATTCTTCCTCTTGTCTATATTCGGAATCGCTTGCCTTATAAATAGCCTTAGTTTTTCTATTATCTAATTCCTCAAATAATAAATATTTTTTAGCATCTTTTAATTCTTCATAGGTGTTATCCGATATTTTTTTGGTTATCAAAACGAGAGGGATTCCTTTTTTTAATTGTGTTCTAATTCTTGGAGTCAGATGTTCATCATTGAAACCAAACCCAATTACAAGAAAACTTGATGAGTCTTTAATAACATTATCAGCTTTTTGTATTAATTCTCTGTACGGACTACTATATGCTTCCTGGTACTTGCTTTTGCCAGGTGCAATGATTTGAGGCTGATGATTATCTGAATCTGAGTGTAAATAACGAATTTCTCCATCTACCAAAAACCAGTTTAATGAACCATGCACTTTTATAAGGTTTACAATATTCTTGTTTTGAAATAGATTTTCGTTAAACTGTGAAAGTACTTTCCCGTCAAAACCATCAGTAAAGGATACACCTTGAAAAGACATGATATATTCAAGAACCCTATCGTAATTTGTTGTAACAATATTCAAAACTTGCGGATGAGCTTCTACGAACTTTTCAATTAAAAGTTTAATGCCGTTAAAATTAGTTGATTTGTCTTTTGTTATTTTCTCTAATACTGCAATATCTGCTTCATTTAATTTATTCCAAATCACCTGCTTTATCTCAGGCATTTGTTTTTGATACCGCTCTTTACCCAGCTCAATCTCTAAATTCTCATTTGAGTTATCAAAATCATCAATTTTTACTTTTAAGGCATTATTCAGATCCGCCATACTTGGCAAACCAAAAGAAATAGTGGCTCCAGACCCCCAAACAATTAGGGGTGGATTTTTAAGAAAACCTTGAACAATCTTAAATATATTCTCTTTTATTTCTTCTTTATCTTTTGCCATAGGTTACAATTCACCTTTAAAGGCTTTTTTCAGGATTGATTTTTTTAGCTTCAGAATCAAATTTATTTTCCTTTGATAAATATCTTCCATTATTTTTATCTTTTCCAACAACTGGTCAAGATTAGCTACTATTTGGTTTTGAGTTTCTTTATCACATAAAAGGATAGGCAATGATTGCACGTCTGTCTTATTGATCTTTTTCATTGTTGGGTTTGCACCATGCGCCCGCATCATTATTTCTTTTCTTAATTTGGATGATCTCAGTTGATAATAAAGAAAATTAGTAGAAACCAGATTTTTTTTAGGCTTCATTTTCATTATTAAATCTGGATATATAGTAGGTGATTCAATATTGGTTGATATAGCGACATGCCCTACCAATTCAGGCGTATTACTTCTTGAAATCAACAAATAACCATTTTTAAGCCAATAGTAAGATGCCGCATCTGTTGGTGCTGTTGTGTATTTGCATTTTTTGACATCAAATTCAAATCCAGTAACAGCAGATAATGTTAATACCGGAATTCCTATCTCAGAATGATATTTTAATGGAGGAGACCATCCATTTCTTGGTTGCTCTTGTAACAAATCCTTTAGTATAAATTTATTCCATTGAATGGTTTTATCATCAAACACCCCTTGCAGATAATTTTCAAAAGCCTCTTTAGCATTTCTAAGATTCTGTTCCGCATTCTGTTTAGCCTTGTCAATCGCTACAAAGGCTTTATCCAGAATTCCAACAATGCGTTGTTGTTCTA
>CAZHUE010000258.1:0-3579 GCA_964535875.1 uncultured Methylomarinum sp. | reverse complement strand
ATGTTGCACCTTTGGCGGTTGAGGTAGATAGGGGAAAACTTAGGCCAAACAATCATATTAGCTTTCTTCCAGCAACAATTTTGATTGTGGATGATATTGCTGATAATCGAGATTTGTTATTAGCAAATTTTGCTGAAACGAATTTAAAAACAGAATTAGCGGAAAATGGTTTACAAGCGGTTAAACTGGCGAAACAACAACCCTTTGATCTTATCTTGATGGATATTCGTATGCCTGTTATGAACGGTTATGAAGCGGCCCGAGAGATTAAGTTGTTTTCTGATGCGCCTATTGTGGCATTGACTGCTTCTGTAATGACTGATGAGTTTGAACGTTTAAAGAGTGAAAACTTTAGTGGCTATTTAAGAAAACCAGTGCTTAAGGTCGATTTAACCAGAGAATTATGTAAGTTTTTACCTTTTGAAGAAAAGGCTAACGCTGATGATGTTTCATTAATAGCAGAATTATCGGATTCAAAGAGAAAATATTTAGCCCCTGCATTAGATAGGCTTGAAAAAATGACCGAGCAATGCTTTGATATTTCTAAAAACAACAATATTTCAGCGATTCAAATTTTTGCCGATATGGTTTTGGAAATTTCCCATCACTACCCTATTTCTGCTATCGCTGAATATGCAAAACAATTAAAGCATAATGCCGATAGTTTTGATATTGTTGCAATTAAACGATCTTTACAAGACTATCCACAGTTAATTAGGCAACTTAAAGATTTAAGTGAAACAGGGAAATCGAAATAAAATAAAAAGGGACTAAATGGAATATGAAAAAAAGTGATTTTAACTATCATTTGCCTGTAGAACTGATTGCCCAAAAACCTTTAGAAGAACGAGTTGCAAGTCGGTTATTGTGTTTGGATAAGGTGACAGGAGCGATTAAAGATCGACAGTTTGTTAATTTTATTGATTTAGTCAATAACAAAGATTTATTGATTTTAAATGATACAAAGGTTATTCCAGCACGTTTATATGGAAACAAACAAACAGGTGGAAAATTAGAAATTCTGATTGAACGAGTTTTAGGTGAGTTCCATGCTGTTGCCCATATCCGCTCCAGTAAATCACCTAAAGCAGGTTCGGTTATTGAGCTGGAAGATGGATTTAATTGTTGTGTAACCGGTAGGAAAAATGATTTGTTTTGCCTGGAGTTTTCATCCGATAAAACAATCCTGGAAATATTAGATCAGATTGGACATATTCCGTTACCCCCTTATATTACTCGTGAAGATAATACCGATGATTTAGCACGCTATCAAACCGTGTTTGCTAAAAGAGCAGGGGCAGTAGCAGCACCAACTGCGGGTTTACATTTTGATCAGGCAACAATGGAAAAACTGGATCAAAAAGGTGTGGCAAAAGCATTTGTTACTTTGCATATAGGCAGCGGTACATTTCAACCAGTAAGAGTTGATGACTTGTCTGAGCATATAATGCACAAGGAATATTATTCCGTTTCGAAGAATACAGTTGATGCGATAAAGAAAACCCGAGAAAAGGGTGGGCGAATTATAGCAATTGGCACAACCGCAGTTAGAGCGGTAGAGTCAGCTTCAATTAGTGGACAGTTAAAAGCTGGGTTTGGTGATACCGATTTGTTTATTACACCAGGCTATCAATTTAAGTCCGTGGATGCCATGTTAACCAATTTTCACCTCCCTGAGTCTACATTACTAATGCTGATTTCTGCATTTGCAGGATATGAACCAGTCATGCAGGCATATCAACATGCCATAGACCAATCCTATCGTTTTTTTAGTTATGGTGATGCAATGTTTTTATCGTAGGCCGGGCTGCCGTCTTTTTGGCAACCCGACATTTTTATTAAATCAACCTAATAATTCAGTCAAAACTAATTGGTGTAATGTTTCAATTTGTTCGGCAGAAATAGCTGGCCCAATAAAATTGTAGCTAAGCGTGAGCTGATTTTTGTAGATACAACTTAAAAAAGCTAGGGCAGGTGGTGTAGTGACTTGGCAAACATGGAAAACAGCATTAATTTCTGCACCTGGAAAGCTCTGTGCAGGAATATCCAGTTTACCAACATCTGAGAACCAGAAGGAACTTCGTTCTTTATCTGTACCATTAGATAATCGCAGAATTTTTCCGTATTCTTTCAGGGATAGCCAACTGCCTGCCCACATTAAAGGTAAAAAAGCATAATCTAATTTTTGACGAATAACCTTTGTATTTTGTTGTTTTAAATGTGCAAACAATTTATCTTTGTCCAGGATGGTTGCTCGTGGAGCTTGTGCAAATAAGGCACTAACATGATTGCCCGTCATCGGCGTTATGGCGCGTTGTTTTCTTATGTTGAAGGCGTAAGGGGAGCAATAAGCTTCACCCTCTGCTTCTGGATACATTCTTTCTAATGCACGCATTAAACAGCCTATGTAATATAAACTAGTGCCTGTTAACCCCACCGCTTTTTTTGCCTGTTTAACCACTTGGTCAGTTTGTTTTTTAGTTAATCTTTTTACTGTGTAATGTAACTGTTGTGTTGTTGATACCGGTTTTGTATTTGGATAAAAGGGCTGAATACTGGTTAGTTTATCTAGTTTAGTAATATAAATTTTAGCCTTAAAAAATAACACAATCTTTTGCCACCAATGGTATTTAGCAAGTTGGATATTGACCAAGGGGGCGGTTTTTGGAAGGCCAAATTTTTGGCGTTGTTCTGCATTTTTTGCGCATAGAAATTGTAATATTAAATCTGCTCCTCTAGCGTCACAAAAAGGGTGAATCCAACGCATAAAAAAAGTATTTTTTATGCCGTTATTAATCAAGTGAAATTCAATCGGAGTAATAATTTCTCTTGCTTCTTTGTGGTTGATGATTTGATCAATAGTCTGTTGTTGAAAATCTATTTCATTCTCATTATCAGGGCAGATGTGTTGAAAGAATAGTTGAGGGGTGCTGTTCCTTTTACACCAATAAAAACGGCGACCGATTTGTTGTAAACTGGCAATGGCAACAGGAAATTGTTGACTAAACTCTGTAATTCGTTGTTGCAGCGTTTCTATGTCGGGAGTGCTATCAAGTTCCAGAGCAAAACAACCGTAACTGCCTGGAAGACCATCTTTACGAATTTCTTCATCCATGGCCAAAGTAAAACTATCAGCAAAATTAAGTGGCTCTAAAATTTCATGCTTAGTTTCGTTCATCCTTTCTTGTACTTTAAAATCCACTGCTCCAGAGTATTAAATGACTGTACATTTTCTGGTTCTATTTCTGTGTCGGGTAAAGTGATGCTGTATTTGTCTTCAATAAACATAATCAGACGCATAATTCCCATGCTATCAAGTCCAGCTTCTAACAGGTTGTCGTCATCACTAAATTGGCTTGGTTCTGCGACAAAAATAAGTTCTTCAAAGATAAAGTCGCGTAATTTTTTTTTCATTTATTGTCTGAAGCTTATGTTGCTAAGTTAAAGAAATTGAGCACAGATTATAACGTATTTTAGTTAAAGAATTTTATTCTCAATCTTTCCTATCATTAATTATACTTTGTGCGGTCACGGATGCGGATTTTATAGCGAGTTGATTTTTGTCGATAGCAAGGTGCT
>CAZHUE010000257.1:0-3667 GCA_964535875.1 uncultured Methylomarinum sp. | reverse complement strand
AGCTCAATCTCCAGTCGGGGCGAGAGGGTTGATGCAAATCATGCCAAGAACCGGACGACAAATAGCAAAAGATTTAAAAGAAAAATGGCGAAAGAAAAAAAGTTTATTTGATCCTGAAACTAATCTTAAGTATGGTTCTTTTTATTACAAGCAATTGCTGGAGCAGTTTAATGGAAATTATGTTTTAGCAGCAGCAGCTTATAATGCAGGGCCTCATCGTGTAAAACGCTGGTTACCTGAAGAAAAGGAATTGGCAGCAGACATATGGATAGAAACAATTCCTTATAAAGAAACAAGAGGTTATGTTGCAGCAGTTTTAACTTATGCATTAATTTATCAAAAACAATTAAAGAAAGATACTCTGTCCATGGATGGTTTTATGCGCCAAATTATTTCGAATAACGAAATGATAAATCGTAAAAATATAAACGTATTATCAAAAACATCAAAAGATAGCTCAACTAATAATTTCCGTCATTAGAGTCTGCAAGGTATAATAGGTTTATATTTATTATAAGAAATTGCTTGGTATAGACTCAATGGAAAAACAGCATAGCTTTACGCGTGATGAATTGTTAATGTCTGGTAGAGGCGAATTGTATGGCTCAGACAATGCGCAATTACCACTTCCTAATATGCTAATGATGGATCGCATTGTTCATATCTCCGAGGAAGGCGGAAAACATGACAAAGGCGAAATTATTGCAGAACTTGATATAAGGCCTGATCTATGGTTCTTTGATTGTCATTTTCAAGGCGACCCAGTCATGCCTGGCTGTTTAGGTCTTGATGCAATGTGGCAACTTATTGGTTTTTATTTATGCTGGTTAGGTGGTCCTGGCAAGGGGCGTGCTTTAGGCAGCGGTGAAGTGAAATTTTCTGGACAAGTGTTACCGACTGCTAAAAAAGTGACTTATAAAATTAACTTAAAACGTGTGATTATGCGTAGATTAGTGATGGGAATCGGCGATGCTACAATGGAAGTTGATGGTAAAGTGATTTATGAAGCAAATGACTTGAGAGTTGGTTTGTTTACTTCTACTAAAGATTTCTGAGGCCGAATGATGAAAAGAGTCGTAGTAACCGGGTTGGGCATTGTTTCCAGTATTGGTAATAACAGGGATGAGGTTGTAGAGTCTTTAAAACTTGGTCGCTCAGGTATCGTTCATTCTGATGTTTATGAGGAAATGGGTTTTAGAAGCCATGTTCATGCACCGATTAATATTGATTTGGATGAGTTTATTGATCGAAAAGTAAAACGATTTATGGGTGATGGTGCTGCTTTCAACTATATTGCTATGCAACAAGCGATTGATGATTCCAGATTAAAAGAAAATAAAGTGTCAGATTTCCGCACAGGATTAGTGATGGGATCAGGTGGTCCATCAACTTCCAATTTGGTTCAATCGGCTGATATCCTAAGATCAAAAGGAGTCAAACGAGTGGGGCCTTATATGGTGCCTCGTACCATGTCTAGTACCAATACCGCTTGTTTAGCAACACCCTTTAAAATAAAAGGCGTTAATTATTCAATTAGTTCAGCTTGTGCAACCAGTGCTCATTGTATTGGACATGCCATGGAATTGATTCAATTAGGAAAACAGGATGTTGTTTTTGCGGGTGGTGGCGAAGAAGTTCATTGGTCTATGTCAGTTATGTTTGATGCAATGGGTGCGTTATCTTCAAAATATAATGATAGCCCTGAAACTGCTTCAAGACCTTATGATGAAACTAGAGATGGTTTTGTGATTGCGGGTGGAGGAGGCGTTTTAGTGATTGAAGAACTGGAACATGCAAAAGCGCGTGGTGCAAAAATTTATGCTGAATTAGTCGGATATGGCGCGACCTCGGATGGTTATGATATGGTTCAACCATCGGGAGAAGGTGCTGTTCGTTGCATGCAACAAGCAATGGCAACCGTAGATCATTGTAAAATAGATTATATTAATGCACATGGAACCAGTACGCCTGTAGGCGATACACGTGAACTTGAAGCTTTGCGAACTGTCTTCGGAAACGACAATGTCCCTGCAGTGAGCTCAACAAAATCATTAACTGGTCATGCCTTGGGTGCTGCAGGGGTTAATGAGTCAATTTATTCGTTACTGATGATGGAAGAAAAATTCTTGAGTGAGTCAGCTAATATCAAACAATTAGACCTTGGTGCTGAAGGTATCCCTATTGTAAGAGAACGACAAGATAATGTGACTTTGAATACTATTATGTCAAATAGTTTCGGTTTCGGTGGTACTAATGCGACACTTATTTTTCAGCGATATAACGCTTAATTTCTCTTAGGTAACTCGCACTAAATAACCCGCCCATATTGGACAAAAAGGCAAGCAAGATGGGTGGGTTATTTAGTGTGAGTTGCCTTAATATACTTTTTTGTTCACGATTCAGCTTGGGTTGATTTTTTCCGGCTATATTGTAAAAAAAATCTGACTTTTTCTGTTACTCTGTCTTTAAGCATAGGTAACCTGCTTTTCAAATAATGTCTAATCCTGAAAAAAAATCTAGAATTCAATTTAACAAACTTCATAAACGTCTACGAAGGAACGTAGGTGAAGCAATCGCTGATTATAAAATGATTGAACACGGTGACAAGGTGATGGTTTGCTTATCTGGTGGTAAGGATTCTTTTGTTATGTTAGATATACTGCTTAATTTACAGAAAACAGCACCTGTTACTTTTGAAATTATTGCTGTAAATCTTGATCAAAAACAACCAGGGTTCCCTAGGCATGTTCTACCTGATTACTTGACCTCAGTGGGCGTTCCATTTCATATAATTGAACATGATACTTATAGTATTGTCAAACGTATTATTCCTGAGGGTAAAACAACCTGTAGTTTGTGTTCACGACTTCGCAGAGGAACGTTATATGGTTTTGCTAAAAAACATAAAATAACAAAAATTGCTTTAGGCCATCACCGAGATGATATTTTAGAAACTTATTTTCTCAATATGTTTTTTGCCGGTAAATTAAAGGCTATGCCGCCTAAGTTGTTGAGTGACGATAAACAAAATATTGTAATTAGACCACTAGCTTATTGTAAGGAGAAAGATATTTCTCAGTTTGCTGCATTAAGAAATTTTCCAATTATTCCATGCAATTTATGTGGGTCTCAAGAAAATTTACAGCGTCAAGAAATGAAAAAAATGTTGAAGGGATGGGATAAACAATTTCCCGGACGATTAGAAACTATTTTTTCTAGCCTGAAAAATATTGCACCTTCACAAATGGCGGATACAAATTTATTTGATTTTGTTGGTTTAGAGCGAAGAGAACCTGATGGTTTAGGGTTACCTTCAACAGATTCAGGACTTGAAATTTTAGAAAGATAAAAATAATAAAAAAACACAAGGGCAACTTATGAATTGATAAATGGGGAAAATTAATAGCGGCACCCATAAGTTAGTTTAGAGGACAAGGAAAAGTGAGTTTATTAACTGTTTTAATTAATTCGTTTCTAATGAATTTTTGGATTATTGGTGAAAAAATTTGCCATATTAGCTCTAAAAAAAGGAGTTAGGTATGGCTGGAAAAAGGGTACTTAATACAGAATTATTAACGAAGTTGCTTAATTCTTTACCTTCCCCTATTTTTATTAAAAATAGTAAACATCAGTTTATATATGCTAACGATGCTTTATGTCAATTAAT
>CAZHUE010000256.1:0-3706 GCA_964535875.1 uncultured Methylomarinum sp. | reverse complement strand
AACAATAAAATAAAACATAACTTCAATTTTTATTGTCCAAAGAGCACCATTAATGGCATTCCATGGGTTTTCGTTAAATACGCCGGGAAGCGTTAGGTGAATAAAATTTAAAGTTAACAAATTAAAAAAAATATATTTTATAAACTCAATATTGAAGTATTCATAAAACGATTTTGTAGAGATGAAAAACATAAAAAATGCACATAAAATAATGACTGTGCAATATCCAGGGAATATTCGTCTAGCTCTTTTGATGCCATAGTTTTTTAATTTCGGGTTAGAGTCAAAGCTCATAAAAATCAAAAAACCGCTAATAATAAAAAAAGAGTCAACAGCAATTTTAGCACTATGAAATTGACTGCATATAGTAAATATCTCAAGGTGAGTTAGCATTTCTGTGTGAACAATAGTAACTATGACGGCCAATAATAATCTAAGGATATCGAAATTATTTGTTTTTTTATTGATATACATTTTGCTTTTATAGATAGATCTTTTGTATGCACAAATATGGCTTTCTCATGGAAAACGGAAGTTTTTTAGCTCAAGAATTTAGTCGTGATGTATTTATTGCCAGATCAATATATTCAATGACTTTTTTGCTGGTTAACCTATCAAGGCATTCGCTTCTACTAAGTCTATGTTTGTCACAGCCTTCTTGATAACATGGAACACAGTCACCTTCTCCCTGAACTAAATAAATATTACTAACCTGTTGAGATCCTTTCGTTATAAAAGGGTTTTGGTTCATATGATAATTAATTGGCCAAGGCGCCCATTTAACAATATTGGTCGGGCCAAATAAGGCAACAACTTGTGTGCCGGTTGCGGCAGCCAGATGAGTGATGCCTGTGTCGGGCCCAATGAACAGCTTGGCGTGTGAAATGATATGGCTTAAATTAGCCAAAGAAATTTTTCCAGCAAGGTTAAGGGTGTTTGTTGGTAATTTTTTTTGTATCTGCTGAATATAAGATTTTTCATCTTCGCCAGGTCCCCCTGAGAGAATTATTTTTAGCCCTTGTTTTTGGAGGTATTTTCCAATTTCAATCCAGCCCTGATAATGCCACTGTTTGTATCTCCATTGAGGATGAGTATGAATAACGGCATAGTTATCATTGATGTTAAAATTAGTGGGAGTTATGAAGTCCTTTGATTTTGGAGGAACCAAGTCAAACTGAGAAGGAATATTTAAAACGCTAGATAGTTTAAGAAACTCCAAAATAGTGTGGTTTTCTATGTTGTCAAATTCAACCCAGCCTTGAGTGAAAAATCGTTTCCACCAGCCTTTCTCTGAGCGAGAAGGGACAAAGCCAATTCTGTTTGAGGCAGAGATTAAACCATATAGAAATCTACGGTCACCCGTTTGTGTCACAATACAAAGGGTGTATTGGCGAAAAATTTTTTTAAATAAAGCAACCGTTTCAGAAAGTTTTGGGTGTTGGGCTGTAGTTATGACTTCTCTGATATCAGGGTTGCCTTCCAGCATTGCTGCTGTATGGGAATAGACTAAAACATCAATGTTTGAGTCTGGATAAGCTTGTTTGAATGATCTTATTAAGGGTGTAGTTAATAGTACGTCGCCAAGATAACGCATTGAAATGATCAGAATAGTATTAGGCGCTTTTTTTAGAAAAAGTTGTTGTTTCATATCGTATGGTTTTGCCGCAGGCTTAGCTAATATAGCATAACAAGAAAGTGGATTGATGTAGTTATGGATTTTGTCTTGAGACGGTGTTCAAGTAGAGTGATTGTAGGTTTTAAATAAATGAAAAAAAATACAAGGAAGCGCTCAGGGCGTGGGGTCTATAAAAGACTTATGAGTTATGTGTTCCCCTATTGGCGTATTTTTGCGCTAAGTATTTTAGGGTTCTTATTGTATGCATCAACGCAACCTATGGTAGCGTTGATTATTCAGCACATTATTGATACGTTAAATACAGAGGAAAGGGTAGGGATAGAATATTTGCCCTTATTTTTTATTGCTTTGTTTTTTGTTAGAGGGGTGGGTTCATTTCTGGGAAATTATTTTTTGGCAAGAATTTCAGGAAATGTCATTCATAACCTGAGATGTGAATTATTTAATCATTATACGGGCTTGCCTACTCAATATTTTGATAATAATAATAGTGGCTATTTGATCTCCCGAATTACACATAATGTGGGGGAGGTAACCAGGGCAACAACTGATTCTGTGAGGTCGTTTGTTCGAGAAGGTTTGACGGCACTAGGCTTGCTGATATTTTTAACCTACACAAATTGGCAATTGTCTTTGGTTTTTCTGGCAATAGCACCAATAGTAGCTTTTATGGTGAGTTATGTTAGTAAGCGATTAAAGCGATTAAGTCGAAATATGCAGAATACAGTAGGTGATTTGACACATATTACATCAGAAATGGTGACAGGAAATAGAATTGTTAAAAGTTTTGGTGGAGAAGAATACGAGCGAGAGAGGTTTAAAGAGGTTAGTTTAGATAATAGGCGGCAATACTTAAAATTAATTATGACTATGGCAATTCATAACCCTTTAATGCAATTCGTTGTATCGCTGGCACTTGCGGGGTTAATGTATCTTGCATTAATAATAATGAAAGATGCAGGAGCAGGGGAATTTGTGGCTTATCTAACGGCAGCTTTTTTCTTACCAAAACCGATTAGGCAGTTGAGCGATGCTAATGCAGAAATTCAGCGAGGAATAGCAGCGGCTGAATCGCTGTTTGAGGTTTTAGATGAATCTATAGAAAAAGACAAAGGTGATTATCAAAGCGCAAATTGTAGAGGAAAGATTGAAATAAAAAAATTATATTTTCAATATAGTGGTACTGAAGTACTTGCATTAAAAAATATAAACTTGGTGATTGATCCTGGGCAGACTATTGCATTGGTTGGTGCTTCAGGTGGTGGAAAAAGTACCTTGATTAATTTACTGCCAAGATTTTATGATTATAAAGAAGGTGCGATTTTATTGGATGGAGTAGATATTAAAGAATATAAACTTAAAGGATTGAGAAAACAAATTGCGTTAGTTACACAAAATGTGACTTTATTTAATGCAACAATAGCAAACAATATCGCATACGGAGTGGTAGATGGAGTGAGTCGGGAGGATATAGTAAATGCCGCAAAAGATGCGTATGCAATGGAGTTTATTGAAAAAATGCCAAATGGACTAGATACAGATATTGGTGAAAATGGAGTGAAGCTGTCTGGAGGGCAAAGACAGCGTTTGGCTTTAGCTAGAGCTTTATTAAAGGATGCGCCCGTTTTAATTTTAGATGAGGCAACATCAGCTTTAGATACAGAATCAGAAAGATATATTCAAAAAGCACTAGGTACTGTTATGAAAAACAGAACAACAATCGTTGTGGCCCATAGACTCTCAACAATTGAAAATGCAGACATTATTTTGGTAATGGATAAGGGGGAGATAATAGAAAAGGGGGCACATAAGGATTTAATTATGAAAAATGGTGCTTATGCTAGGCTGCATGGAATGCAGTTTCAAGAAATTGAAGGGTAGCTAAAAAGGAAAAAGGATGTGTCGCCTTTATTCACTAGCATATTATGGGAATATATATACTTCGCGCGGTCACGGAATAAATCGGCATCCGTGACCGCGCGAAGTATAGATGAGCAGATAAATGCGGGTAAAACCCAAAAAATAAGAGTTGACGAAGAGTAATAAATCTGTAGAATAGTCGGACTCAGC
>CAZHUE010000255.1:0-3732 GCA_964535875.1 uncultured Methylomarinum sp. | reverse complement strand
AGCAGTTGATTCTGCTTTGATGGTAATTGACGTTGCTAAAGGAGTTGAGGCCAGAACCATTAAATTAATGGAAGTTTGACGATTAAGAACGACCCCGATTTTAACCTTTATTAATAAACTGGATAGGGAAGGAAAAGAGCCGATTGAATTATTGGATGAAGTTGAAACTGTTTTGGGTATTAAATGTGCACCGATGACTTGGCCTATTGGTATGGGTAAGCGTTTTAAAGGCGTTTATCAACTTTATAAAGATGAAGTGTTGCTGTTTAGTGCGCAACATGGTGGAAAAATTGTTGAAGCAGACGTTATTAAAGGATTAGATAATCCTAAGTTGGATGAATTACTGGGTGACCAAGCAGATGAACTTAGAGAGGAAATTGAATTGGTGCAGGGAGCAAGTCATGAATTTGATTTAGAAGAATATTTAAACGGAACTTTAACCCCTGTGTTTTTTGGCTCGGCAATTAACAATTTTGGTATTATTGAGTTATTGGATGCTTTTTCAGAATATGCCCCAGCACCTCAACCAAGAAAGGCAGAGCAAAGAGAGGTATCACCAGAAGAAGAAAAATTTACCGGGTTTATTTTTAAAGTGCAGGCCAATATGGATCCAGCACATAGAGATAGAATTGCTTTTATGCGGATTTGTTCAGGTATATTTGATAAAGGGATGAAGCTTAATCATGTGCGTTTAGTAAAAAGTATTCAGTTGAGCAAGGCGATTACCTTTCAGGCTGATTCACGAAAAAACGTAGAAGTGGCTTATCCGGGAGATATTATCGGTTTACATAATCATGGCACTATCACTGTTGGGGATACCTTCACTCAGGGAGAAACACTTAAATTTGGTGGTATTCCGTATTTTGCACCTGAATTATTCAGGCGCGTTGTACTAAAAGATCCATTGCGAGCAAAAGCGCTACAGAAAGGCTTGGTTCAATTAACAGAAGAGGGTGCGACACAGTTATTTAAACCCCTAAAAAATAATGAGCTTATTTTAGGCGCAGTCGGTGTTTTGCAGTTTGATGTAACCGCCCATCGGTTGAAAAATGAATACAATGTCGAATGTGTTTATGATGCGATAAGCATCAATACAGTTCGTTGGGTTAGCTCAAAAGATTCAAAAAAGTTAGACGAGTTTAAAAAGAAAGTCTTTGAAAACCTTGCTGAAGATGGCGGTGGTTATCTAGTTTATTTAGCAACAAGTCGGGTAAACTTACAACTGACCGAAGAGCGCTGGCCTGAAATTGAGTTTAGTGCCACTAGGGAGTTGTAGGTTTTTAGTTTTTAGTTAAACAAGTAATAGTGATTTGAATGAGTTATAAAACCAGTTTAGTAAAAATGGCATTGAATAAGACGCCGAAAATAATGGTCTTATGGGCGGCTAATAAAAAACTTAAGGGAGTTGCTCAATTAACCGATTATTCTTTTAATTCTGAAGAGAGAAAGCTATACACTCAAATAATACTGGATGGTGAAGAAGAATCTTTTGATGTGTTTCTTGAAGATTTTGCTCTTCTGGTTGATGAAGGTGTTTACAAATTAGTTGTTCAGCAAGTGCAGTCGAGCCGACCTTGGCTAGATGTTCTTTTGAATAAGATTATATTAGGTCGTGAATGGAAAATTCCTGATAGTAAAGTTGAGCTTATTAGAGAATTGTTTGAACTTGATAACCCAGTGAGTAATGAAGCTTAATATTGCAATCATTAGCGAATATTTTTAAATAAACGTATCCAGGGTGTTATCTGTTTGAAGCGTTTGATTTCTTTTTCTGCTTTTTGGTGAGTAGAGTAATAGCCATAGATTACAACGTATTGGTTTTTTTGATTTTGAAAAGTAGCATAGTTGCCAGTTACTTGATGGTTGTGAATGAAATTATTGGCAGCTTGTTGTGAACTAAATACGCCTAGTTGTAGAGTGAAGTAATTTTTATTTTGTTTGTTTATCCAGAGTTTGCTGTGGATGATTGTTTTGTTTGAAGTAATAGGCTTTTGTAGTGATTTTTTGGCAGGAATAATAGGTTTTTTCTGTGATTTAAGATTTGCATCGTTTATTCCGCTATGGCCTAAGCATTTAGCTACTGACAATTCTTTTCCCTGTTTTACCTTTAAATATTTCTCATAAAATGCTTTATCAATTTTTTTCAAAGCTTGAGGGGCTTTACTATTTCGATAGCGGGAGTATTGTGATGGGCCACCGTTATATGCAGAATAGGTTGAACGAGCAAGGTTATCCATACCTCCATTATGTCTATGCTCGGCATTTTTAATAGCGTATCTCGTCATATAATCAAGTAAAATATCGCTGCCAGTTTGAGCATTGTATGCAATATCCCAACGTAGTCTGTGGCGATCTACAAAACCACGCCACACTCTTTCATTAATTTGCATGATACCTGTATCGCCAGTTGATGAACTTAGAGGGGCGATTTTTTGTTGCTTTACCTTGTACTGCTGCCAACAACTTTCCTGCCATGCTGTAGCCAGGACCATTTTTTTAAAAATATCTCTCTGCTCAGGAGTTAGAGACGCTTTTTTTAATGATCGTCTAGCTGATTTAAGGAGCAAAACTCTTATTTTTGGAAGATAGATATCAAGTTCGTTTGTACTTGGAACCCAAGTGTCTAAAGGTTTTGTTGCCGCTACTGCTGAATTGATTGGCCAGAAATTTAATGGCTGCTGAAAACTACTAGTTGCTGAATTAAATTGAAGTAAACGTAATAGTTCCGGATCCAGTGTTTTATCATATTTTAACGGGTCTATTGAAGAGGGGTGATTAAGCATTCTCGCTAGCCTACGAAGGCCGTCAAGTGAAATGTCCAGGCCAAAAGTTGGCCCTAATTTATCCAATGCTTGCAAAGCATCTGCCGAAGTTACTAAGGTCATTAATGCTAAAGGTGTGTGGTTAGGGTTTTTTACACTGATTTGTTTTAGCACTGGAATAAGTCTTGACCAGCTATTAATAAACCAATGTCTAACAGGGTCAGTAGGATGATTTTTTTGTAGCAGATCCTGTAGTTGGTGACGAGCATCCAGAAGGATATCTAAAAGTGCAAGTTTAAGGTTTTTTAGATCTGTTTTCGCTGCGTATTGTTTAATGGTATTGGTTAGCAAAGCATCCATGCTTTGCCATTTTTGTTGCCATTTTTGCTGTTCCTGTACTGTAAATGGCAGTTCGGGTGCTTTTTTTGTTGTAACAGGTTCTATTTCTAAAGATATATTACTTTGAATACCATCAGTATTAACATGCATATCTTTAAGTTTGAGTGATCTTAGCATCCTATTTAACTGAAGTTGAGAGTGTTTAGGTAAATAGAGGGGTAGAAATAGTTTTAGCTCATCAATTGAGGGCGTTAGATCCATGTGAAATTGTTCTATAAACGGGCGAATAAATTTTCCTGCCTTCTCCCATAATGCACCGGATGTTAAATGTTCGTTATCTTGAGTAATTAAATGTGTCTCTAAGACTTGTAAGTAAATTTGTCGGGGGTTATCCGCTTTTATGACTGGATCACTGATTATCTGGATATAACCATCCCAGGGGAGTAGTTCTATACATTTATCAAGTAATTTGACACCTAGTTTGGCCCTAAGACGAGAATTGATTTTTAAATGTTGATTAAACTCGGTTAATTTTGGTTTAGATAATACTATTTCGCTACATCCACTAGGGTCGTGTAATATTTCGGTTGAAACTGCATCGCCGGTAAATAACTGTGCTTCCACTAGTTGT
>CAZHUE010000254.1:0-3748 GCA_964535875.1 uncultured Methylomarinum sp. | reverse complement strand
TTAATGGATATATATTTACTTCGATTAGTGTCTACGCTTGTAAAATTCCTGTTGCTGTCTTTACTTTTTGGCTTTTTGATTTAACAAAAGATAAATTAATGACCTTTCAATGGCTGAAAACATCTTATGAATATATGATGGGCTTGTTAGAAAAACTGGTGAATTCATCTGTTTATATCTATATCAAAACAAAAAAAGTTTCAATAAAAGAAAAAATAAAATCACTTGTTTTGCAATATTTTGGGGAAGAAGGGTTTGTTGCCAGTGTAAAATCTCACTATTTGGTTTTTAAACCTTATGTGGTGAAATATATAAAATTTCCATCTACTTTTAAGCGTATGACTTAATGATTGAACTTTATCTGGATACGGTTGATATTAAACAAGTTAGTCGATTAAATGCATGTTTACCAATAAAAGGTGTAACTACAAACCCATCAATATTAGCTAAAGCTGCAGTGGGTGTTAATCAAGTCCTGCCTGAGTTAGCAAATATAATCGGAAGCGAAGCACGTTTTCATATTCAGGTTGTGAGTCAAACTTTAGAAGAGGTGGTAGACGAGGCATTTAAAATTAATGCTTTGCCATATGACATAATAGTGAAAATTCCAGCAACTGAAGTAGGTCTGGCAGCGATAAAAATAATTAAGCAACAGAATATACCCGTATTAGCTACAGCTATTTATAGTACACAGCAAGGTATTTTAGCTGCGCTAAGTGGGGCTGATTATTTAGCACCTTATGTTAACCGTATGGATACCATGGGTAATGATGGAATAAAAGTAGTTGCCGATTTGCAGTTGCTTCTTACTCAGCAAGACTTGAATTGTAAGCTATTGCCCGCTAGTTTTAAAAATACCTTACAAGTGATTGAGGTAATGAAACTAGGTGTTAAGGCAATAACAATACCGGTCGATGTGGCCGTTCAAATGTTAGATCACCCAGCGGTTGACTCAGCTGTTAAACAATTTAGTCAAGACTGGACAACTACATTCGGTGATAAACTTTCTTTTGAAAGTTAAGGGGTTCAATTTAAGAGCCTAATATCGGTTGCCAAAAAAATGGATAAGATGATGCTTATATCTAAAAAAAGGGATCAATGCCATACCTGCAAGGAAACCACCTATATGAGCACCGAGAGCAACACCGCCTTGTTGACCATCATTCATATAAGAGTTAAATAATTGCATTGTAAACCAGAATAGTAGAACATAAATTGCAGGAATAAGTCTGGTGAAAAAAATAATTCCTAATGGAATAGCCATAAGAACTTGAGCACGAGGGTAAAGTAGTAAATAGGCACCTAAGATACCCGAAATAGCACCGCTTGCACCTACCATTGGGATGGTAGAATTCGGTTCAGGTATCACTTGGGAAAAAACGGCTATTATGCCGCATAAAAAATAAAAAATGATAAACCGACCATGTCCCATGGCATCTTCAATATTATTTCCAAAAACCCAAAGATACAGCATATTTCCAATTAAATGCATCCAGCCACCGTGCATAAACATAGACGTAAATATACTAAGCCAGGCAGGTATCATTACTCGTTCGGCTGGTAAAAAACCATCACCTACCAATAGTGCTGGAACTACACCTAAGCTATAAAAAATACCTTCAAGTTGTTCTGCTAAGGTTAGTTGCCAAAAAAAAACCAAAACGCAGGTTGTTATTAAGATGTATGTAATATAAGGAGTAATTGTTGTCGGATTATCATCATAAATAGGAATCATTGTTTTACCTGCTTTTGTACTTAAGGCCTGTTCTTCTTAAGATAGCATTATCCTAAATAAATCAGTTGGGCGCGGATATTGTGGGAAATCTGGGCGAAGAATTAAACATACTATGTAACAAATTTTAAAAAAATTAGTGTTCAACTGATTTATTTAAGATTATGAAAAAATTACGAAATTTTCCCCTAATAATAAAGGTCACCAGTCCATTGAAAGCTGAATTTCTAATAATTGAAATGGTGTGTTAGCTTGGGCTACCATCTACTTGGTAACCCAAAACTAGTGAGATGAAAAAGATTAAGAAGTAGAAAATGAAGCTAATGTTTGCATTAATGTATCAAGTGATGGTTTTAGAATAGGGCCTACTGCTGGTATTGCAACCACGTTATCAATGAGTGACTGAAGAGAGGAAATTTTGTTTTCAGCAAGACTGCTAATTGATGATTTTGCTGGGTCAGGCAGCTTACTAAATACTTCTGATAAGGTGCTGATTTTAGAATTGGCTTCGGTAATTTGAACCGCAGCAGCAGTTGCTGACTCTGCATCAGTTACTGAGCCAAGTGTGTCTGTTACCGAGTTAACAATATTACCAAGATCACTACCAATATTTACATAATCAGCAGGTTCATTGTCAATAGCTGAAATAGTATCATCGTCTAATGGAGCATCTAATTCGCTATCGTAAGGTAATAGTTTTGGAAGTAGAAAGTAGGAAAGTAAGCCAATAAGTAAAAATATGGGAATCCACAATAACTTTCCATATCTGGGGCCTTGAGTCGTTTCCATTCTTGGTGGTTGATCAGTTTCTGCATCTGCATTGTCTGAAATAGCAAGCATGCCAGCCGGCATTGCTTTTGAAATGTTATCTTTTTGTCCTTGGAGCATAGACATAAGTCCATTGGCATCAAGATTATCACTGCTCATTTTTTTACGAATTACGCCCAGAATAAGAGGAGCAATAAGACCTATTAAAGACGTTGCTGATTTACTTTTAATCCCGCTGAAACCAGCAATGGCAGTAGCAATTTTTGATATTGCACCATTACCCATTAATGATCCTAGAAGTTTTGTACCCGTTCCTATTAATGAACTATGGTTACCGCCAGAAAGCATGCTTGCAAAATTTCCTAATAGCCCGTCATCCATCCCGCTAAGGGTGTTGACAAGATTTGCAGCACCCCCTTCTTTTGATGAAGACGTTAATAAACTATCTAAAATACCAGAAACTGCTCCATTGACAGCATTCCCCGTATTTTCTTTAGATTCACCCAAAAGATTTGTAACTTGATCAATTACAACATCGCCAAGTTCATTTTTAATTAGATCAACAAGATTAAATGACATTGAAGAACGCTCCCCTTTTTTTAGTTTTAATTTGATGAGTAACTCCAAAAACATATTGGAATATTAATCCCTTATGTTTCTTAAAATACTCTTAAGTAAATTTTTTATTATAAATCAAACATATACTTCTATTATCAAATATCAAATATCAAATAAGTATTGTTATGTTCAGTAATATGGATTCTAACAGGGAATTATCGTGATGTCTAAGTTCAGTGTTACAACTGCAGGGCAATCGGGTTTAAAATAGCTTGACTTTGGCGAAGATAGAATAATTAATAGGGTCCCAATGATGTGATTTCAATTTCACAAGAAAACAAGATTTTTATTAACAAAGTTTTTTCTAACTAATTGATTTTATTTGCTATAAGTTTAAACCCGATTGCCCTGGTTACAACTGAATTATAAAAAGCATGTTTATAACAAACTAAAAGTCAAAGAGAAGTCAGGAAATATCAATTCATTCCTGCATACAGTTTAAACCTATTATAGTTTTATCCGTGCAAGCCATGAATTAATAGAAACATCCTTAGGAACGCGCACGAAACAACTTGAACAACTGACTTGTCTTTTTGCCTGTCTTCTGTGTTGTATAAATAGTTACTTAGCCTGCCTGCTATGTGCTTATTTATACGCCTCGGTAATTGCTCCTGCATTACTCTATCTACA
>CAZHUE010000253.1:0-3821 GCA_964535875.1 uncultured Methylomarinum sp. | reverse complement strand
AAGTAAGGACATGCTCAAATATTCAGTCATGCTTCTGATGCTAAAATGGAATGGACCGTTGGAAGCTATATTAAATTAACAATTCCTGATTTTGGAACTCAGCGCTGTGCGAGATCTTGTTTTGACCATAGAACACCTTTATAAGAAATTAAGCGTGCATTACTTATTATCCGTCAAAGAATGTAACGGTACGGTGTGGCATAAATATGATGTCACCTCATATCAGAAAAATTAACAAAAAGAGCAGAGAAGATGATTTTCAGTTTTCAACATTTGAAGAACTCCGGGGTGTTTTGTAGCCAAAATATTTCTAACTTAATGGTTTTATAGAGCCTTGAACATTAAAATAACTCCAGCCAGTAGTCCAATGGGTTCAGTGTACGCTCCTAAAACAATTAAACGAAGATGCTAAATAAGATACAACTGTATTACCTGTTTTATGTTTTTTTTTCTCTTCTACTATTCCCTATAATAATCAATGCTGTTGATAAAATTTCATTTAATGTCGATGAAATAGTCTCTAATAATTGGAAAATCAAAAATATTCAATTATCCTTACACGATTTAGATGATAAGCAGCAACAATTTAGAGTATCAATCAAGCAATTAGTGCTACCGAAACCATTTTCTAAATTTCAGTTTGTAGATATAACTTGTCAGAATTTTACTTGGCAGCAAAATAAAATCGACTGTCAAAGGGGAAAAGCAAAGTTAAAATCAGATATTGTTGATTCATCACCCTTTAAGTTTTCTTTTTCAATTACAGAAAAAAAAAGTAGTTTTAGTTTTCAAAACCTTGCTGTCGGAAAAGGAAAACTTTCTTTATCCGCAGAGGAAGTTAATGAAAAATGGCAACTTTCAATTAAATCTAAAAATATACAGCTAAAACCCTTTGAACATTATATAAAAGAACAAGCTGCAATTGATGAGATTACAGATGGATTGATTACTGCTGATATTAAATTAACAGGGGTTCTCAATCAATTAGATACGATATTAGTTACATCAATAATAAAAAAACTATCTTTTCAAGCTGAGAAAGGAAATATTGCCGCTGAGTCTGTTGATTTTGAACTGGATTTGCGCGCAACAAATAAAAATGGTGTGTGGAATTGGGAGCATAAAAATCAGATTATAAAAGGTGAGATCTACAAAGCCCCTATTTACTTTGAAATTAAGGAAGAGAAACCCCTAAACATTAAAACTAAAGGAATATGGCAAGAAGGAAGGCGTATTGAAATACAGCAAGCAAGTTTAATGTTGCCTGATGCTATGAAAGTTAACGCTGAGGGGATAATAAAACAAAGGTCTGGTTTTGAAATAGAGTCTGGTATTGTAAGTATATATATTAATGACTTACATTATCTTTCTACTAATTATATTTCGCCGATGATTGAACAAACATCATTCGAAGGGATAAAACTTAAAGGCGAATTAGTTTCTAAAATTGAACTATCTAATTCTGTAATATCCCAGGTTTCCAGCAAATTTACTGATTTTACAATTCATGATGATAAGCAACGAATTGAGATAATTGATAGTCAAGGTGAATTTAATTGGTCTAATAACCCTGATTTTTCTACACCATCGAATATTCACTGGGATAAATTGAAAATCAGAGCTATTCCTTTTGAGTCAGGGCAGTTAGATTTTTTATTAAGTCATAAAAAAATAGCATTATTGAAAAGTAGTGCTATCCCTATTCTAGGCGGTATGGTTAATATTAATCAATTTAATTTGCAATACAAAGAAGATAATGAGCCCATTGTGTATTTTGACGGGAGCATTAAAAACATATCTTTAGAACAATTATCACAAGTAATGGACTGGACTCCATTGACAGGTAATATTAGTGGAAATATTCCTGGTGTTGAATATACTAATAAAACTTTAAAGGTTAATGGTGTACTGCAAGTAGATGCTTTTGATGGAAATATTAAAATCAATAAATTAGCTTCTTCTGGTTTATTTACAGATTCCCCTAAGTTATATATGGATGTGGAGATTAATTATCTGGATTTAAATGCGATTACTCAAAAGTTTGAAATGGGTGGAATTGAAGGGCGTTTATCAGGATATATTAATAATTTATATCTAGAAAATTGGGAGCCTGTAACTTTTTATGCTTGGTTTGGAACGCCAGATAATGATGATTCAAGGCATAGGATTAGTCAAAAAGCAGTTGAAAATATAGCTAGTATAGGTGGAGGGGGAGCCGCTGATGTTATCTCTAAAGGTTTTTTACGATTTTTTGATACATTTGGTTATGACCGATTAGGATTTGGTTGTTATCTTCATCAAGGGGTTTGCCAACTTATGGGGGTTGAGGCAGCTGAGCAGGGATATTACATTATTAAAGGTGGTGGGCTGCCGAGAATTGATGTTATTGGATACAACCTGCAGGTTGACTGGAAAGTATTAATGCGACGTTTATCTCGTATTTCTCAAACAGATAGACTTATAGTTGAATGAAGGCGAATTGAAATAAATCGTATGGGAATCAAGCCTAAAATGGCTCAGGAAATTAGCGAAGAAAAAGTTAAAAAATTACTTAAAGTAATTCATATCCCTCCGCAGCCCTAGATAATGGCTGATTTGCAAATGGAAATGCTATTACCTGATAGCAGTATAGACCCGTGAGCATTGAAAATGCTTGCTTTGTCAAATAAAAAGATCATTATAAAGCCATGGTCAGCATTTATCTCAGCCAAGAAGAAAAATCAGAATTAGAAACGCGACATAAAAAATGTCGTGATAAGCGTGAGTATGAACGCATTAAAGCTGTTTTGCTTTGTAATAAAGACAGGTCTTCCGCAATGATTGCTCAGGCATTACGCAAACATCAAGCAAGTATTGTTCGCCATCTTAATGACTTTATCCAAAGTCAAAAACTAAGTTCTGAAAACGGTGGTTCTGAAGGCTATTTATACTTCGCACGGTCACGGATGCGGTTTTCTATCGGTTGATTTTTGCCGATAGACTGCGTTGCTGAAAAGGTTGCGTAGCCAGCTATGCGCCCATTTCAGCGCCTTGCTATCGACAAAAATCAACTCGCTATAAAATCCGCATCCGTGACCGCGCAAAGTATAAATGAAAAGGAAACTTAACGTTTAATTCAACATTTATGTAAGACCACCTATTTACATACACACCAAATCGTTGCATACATTAAAGAAATCTTTGCTGTTGAATATACTGTTTCGGGTTTAAATAAATGGTTATATCAACACGGTTTTAGTTACAAGAAACCAAAAAGTGTCCCTCATAAATTTGATGCTGAAAAACAGGCCGAATTCATCTTTCATTATGAACAGCTAAAGGCATCACTCAGCGAAGATGAGCTTTGCTATTCATGGATGCAGTGCATCAACGTAGGCTACTAAAATAACTGCTGGATGGATCAAAACAGGGATTGATAAGCCTATTGAAACAACAGGCAGTCGTACTCGACTAAATATTATAGGTGCTATTCGCTTAGGCTATTTATCTGACACTGTTGTTGATCAATATAAGACGGTAAATGGTGAGTCAAATATTGAGTTTTATAGTTGTTCTAGCACCATTTATTTGGTACTTGATGGTGCGGGATATCACCGCTCTTTACAAGTGGTTGAAGAGGCAAAAAAACTCAATATAAAATTACATTACCTTCCTCCTTATAGTCCAAACCTTAACCTGATAGAGCGATTATGGAAGGTAATAAATAAACATGCCAGAAATAGTCTATATTTTGTAACGGAAAAAGAATTTAGAGAACGGATCGACCGATTTTTTTCAATAACTCTCCCCGACATTGTCGATTCGCTGGATAGTACGATCAA
>CAZHUE010000252.1:0-3851 GCA_964535875.1 uncultured Methylomarinum sp. | reverse complement strand
ATACACAGGAGAAGCTTTTGTTATTCAGCCTTTACCTGGAGACCCTAATTTATCTAACGGACAAACTGTTCAGTTTGTTTTAAAAAAAGGTGTTCCAAAACAAATAAAAGTACTCGCATCTAGTGAGAGTGCGAAAGCGCAGTTGTATAAAATTGCAGCGAGGGGAAAACTGACACCATTTTTTTCTTCTTCGATTCAAGTTGAGGTGAAACAGATCCTTGATAATACAGGGATAGATGATCCAGTGCTGGACGATATGGAATCGTTGGCATTTTGTACAATAGATGGTGAAGATACTCTGGATCTTGACCAAGCATTACAAGTTGAAAAAACACAGACTGGATTCATCGTTAGATATGCAATTGCAGATGCTGCTTATTATATTAAACCTGACTCAGCATTATTTGAAGAAGCGCTGAAAAGAGGAACAAGTTATTATTTACCTGGGTTGATGATTCCAATGTTGCCTCGTGAATTATGTGTAGATGTCATCTCATTAAATGAAAATGTATCTCGACGAGCTGTAGTATTTGAGATTATATTGGATTATAAAGGTCGGTACACAAAGACAAATATTCTCCGTGCAAGAATAAGAAGCCGTGGCAAGCTTTCCTTTAAAGAGGTGGAAGGTTTTTTACTTGAACCTTTAAAAGCAATAAGAAATGATAAAAGTTTATCTGAAAGCCTTAGATGTTTTCAACAAGTCGGTTTACTTAGATTAAGGCTTGCGGAAGAACGAAATATTGCTCGTTTTCATAGAACTGAAATTAATGTAAAACTTGGTCAAAATGGCTTGGTTTTTAGTCTATTGGATAATGTCAGGAATAAGGTTGAGCTCTATAACGAACAGTTCTCATTACTTTGTAATATAGCAGGAGCGAAATTGTTGGCTGATAAAAGTGGATCTTTTGCAAAGTTTATTCAGTCGATATACAAAATACACTCCCCGCCTTCCGTTGAAAAAATAAAAAAATTTGAAAGCGTTATTAGCCAACTGATTAAAGTACATGGATTAAACGCTAAGGGTTGGCATTGGCAACAGAATGGTGATCAAACCTTATCTGATTATTTAAAAAAACTTCCAAAATCGGGTGCTGATTATAGAATTTCACAGGCTATTCATCGACAAGCTTTGTTAATAAATGCTCGGTTTTCTTTTTCGGAACAACCTGGACGACATTATGGAGTGGGCGCAGATGTTTATGCGAGATTTTCTGCACCTATGAGAGAAATTGTTGGTGTTTTTTTGCATAAAGAACTGATGGAAAAAATATTGGGTTGTGACTCAACTTGTTCGAAAGAACAAGACGAATTACTCAGGCAGCAGATAATTCAAGCGGCCAATCGATCAAAAGGCATTCAAAGACAATTAACTAATAAAGCAAATCTATTGGTTTTAGATCAGGTTTTTAGCATTGATTTTGAAAAACAGGGTAATTCTTTTCGTAAAGGAACAGTGATAGGGTTGGGGCGTGATAAGCTTTATATTTTACTTGATAATATATCAATAGAAATAAAACTATACATTCGACCTTTAGCAGACCTCTGGAAGATGCCACTTGAAATAGATTTAGATCAATTGTCGTTAATCAATAGCAGCAATCAAAAATGCTTGATAAGTCTTGGGGATGAAGTCGAAATTTTTGTTGTTGATAAAGACCAAGTAAAACATCGTTGGATTTTTTCAATCATACAACCTGACAATTAGGGCTGAGGGTTTAATAACTTCAGCCCTTAGACATTAATAAATTAGGATTATGAATAAACTTACCAAAATATATCTTATCTATTCTTCTGTAGTGGAAGATAAGCTGGAGATAGTAAGCCAGCAAAAATTTATTGTTAAGCAAGGGATTGAAATTAGGAATGTAAAGTTGGCAGAAATGGCTTCTATACATATTCATGATGGTCTAAATCATGCTTTATTATGGATTGAACAGAAAGATTACCCTCAGGCTTTACAAATAGCTTATCAGAAAAAAATGTCACTCGGGTTTTTGCCTGTTACTGGAGATAAACCATCACAATTTTTAAAAAATCTGGATTTGCCAGATAAGTTTAATGATTGTCTTGAAGAAGCTTTGCATGAAGAACCTTTTCCTATGGACTTGATCGCATGCAATGGTGAAATTGTTATTAATGGCGTTAATCTGGAAAATCAGACAACAATGGCTGAATTTATCGGTGATAGTGATGATTGCACAGGCACAAATAAAATTAAATTTCGGTTTAAACGATTTTTACATGCATTTTCATTGACACCACATCCAGTAACTTTTGTGACAGGAAAAGGAAAAACTATCTTAACAGCTATTACAGGGATGGTGTTATTAGATTTTCATAAGCAAGGTGCTCTCTTAAATCAATTTAAAGATTCTATTTCATTAAGGGATCATCGTATTTCTGTAGCATTTTTTGCACCACAATCTATTTTGTCATATTTGCATTTATCATCATCTGGTTTTATTTCTTCTAAAAAGAAAGAGTATTTTCAACAGGTGGGATATATTCGAACTGAATCATTGACGATTAAAACATCGGTTGATACGCATTATTTGGTGAATAATAAACCACTAACGACCAAAGAGTTAAACCTCAAAACATTAAGTGATGGACTTTTTGTTAATGCAGGTGAGGCGTTCAGGGAAAGACAGAAATTTACTGATGATAAGGAGAATATTAGTTGTGAACACTTGCCTCAGCAAGAAGATAGAGTTAAATATTTAAGTGAAACTTTGCCCTTTTTTCCTCATGCGGTTGAGTCGGATTTTAAAGAGCTATTTCTGAACTTAAAAGAGAGTGCTAGTATGAATAGCACTTATATTTTATTAATGGTATTAAGCTCATTACTTGCAACTTTAGGGCTGTTTCTTAATAGTCCTTCCATCGTAATTGGTGCTATGGTCTTGGCACCTTTAATGTCTCCAATTATTTCCGCATCAATGGGTATGTTGCGTTCAGACACTGAGTTGAGCAGACAAGCATTTTTAACCTTATTTGTGGGAATGTTTACAGCTCTATCTTTGTCAGCGCTGATGGCTTATTTATTACCGTTTCAAGAATTGACAAACGAAATTGAAGGTCGATTAAACCCATCTACATTAGATTTATTGGTTGCTGTATTGTCAGGTGTTGCTGGCGCTTTTGCTAATGTGAAAGAAAATGTTGCCAAGAGTTTACCTGGTGTTGCAATTGCCGTGGCGTTAGTCCCTCCTTTATGTGTATCAGGGATTGGCATAGGTTGGTTAAATTATGAGGTTTTTTACGGCGCCATGTTACTCTTTTTAACCAACTTAACCGGTATAATCATGGCGGCAGGCATATCGTTTATGATTTTAGGGTTTGCACCATTTTCAAGGGCAAAAAAAGGTATTTTTATTTCTTTTTTTTTAGTGGCGATTATTTCCATACCCTTATTTCTTTCTTTTGAAAAAATGCAAAAAACGGCTGAAATTAAAAAACAATTACGCGGTCAAAATTATGAAGTTTCAGGTCATATATTGCAATTACGGAATATTAAATTACGGGTAGGAAAGCCTTTGCGGATAAGTGCTGATTTACTAAGTACACAGATGCTAAATGCTAAGGTATTGAGTCAGTTTGAACAATTATTATCTGACCAGTTGAAGCAGCCCGTAAAAGTAAATTTTTCAGTTCATATGGTGACAGGGCATGATTGATGTAAAAGATAGCCTCATATAAAACCAAAGGCTTTCAACTAGCTTTAGCTCTCCTTAGACAACTTTATCGGGTCTATGCCATATCGAGTGTAAATATTATAATTACTGATTTTTCTACCTGATCAAACCCTCACCATGAATAGCACCGAAATATTTTCACTAGCCTTAGGT
>CAZHUE010000251.1:0-3903 GCA_964535875.1 uncultured Methylomarinum sp. | reverse complement strand
ATCGGCAAAAATCGACCGATAGAAATCCACATCCGTGACCGCGTGAAGTATATACACACCAATGAGTGTCTTTTCTATCGAATTAGAGACTCTGAAAATTTCATTAGCTTTACTTTGGTTAATAATAATGTTCACAGTGATACGAAATAATTTTATTTTTATTTTTATTTTGACTTTGACTTTGTCTGTGTTTATAAACACAGCAAACGCAGCTAACAGGATTTTGATCCCTGCATCGCCAAGTGTTGCGGCTAAAAGTTTTATTTTGCTTGATTTTAATAGTGGAAAAGTTTTAGCAGAAAAAAATGCAGATATAAAATTAGCACCGGCAAGTTTGACTAAAATCATGACTGTTTATGTGATTTTTAGAGAATTGAAAAGTGGCCATTTAACCCTGGACGAAAAAGTAACCATAAGTAAAAAAGCCTGGCAGACACCAGGTTCTAGAATGTTTGTTGAAGTTAACAAAAAGGTTGCAGTAGAGGATTTACTACAGGGTGTTATTATTCAATCAGGTAATGATGCAAGTGTTGCCTTGGCTGAACATGTTGCTGGAGATGAAGTAACTTTTGCAGCATTGATGAATCAACATGCTGAACGCTTAGGTATGCTGGATACCAGTTTTCAAAATAGCATGGGACTTCCGAGTAAAAGTCATTTTACTACTGCTAGAGATTTGTCAAAATTGACTCGAGCAGTGATTAAAGAGTTTCCTGAATATTACAAGTGGGATTCACAAAAGGAATTTACATTTAATAAAATTACGCAGCCGAATAGAAATAAATTGTTATGGCGTGACAAGTCAGTTGACGGTGTGAAAACAGGCTATACCGAAGAAGCAGGCTATTGTATGGTCGCTTCTGCAAAACGTGAAGAAATGCGGCTGATTTCTGTTGTAATGGGAACCAGTAGTGCTAATGCAAGAGCAAATGAAAGCCAGACGTTGTTAAATTATGGTTTCCGTTTTTTCCAAACACATAAATTATACAAGGGTAATGAAGCTGTTTCTGAAGTAAAGGTCTGGAAAGGCGATGGAAAAAAATTACCCGTAGGTTTAACTGATGATCTTTATGTCACGATACCTAGAAAACATTACGATGATTTAAAAGCAGAGCTGAATATTGATAAAAAAATTGTTGCACCAGTAAAAAAAGGAGACAGCTTGGGTATTGTTAATGTGTCATTAGCAGGTGATGTCATTGCTAATCGGCCTTTGGTTGCCTTGGATAATGTTGAGAAAGGTGGTCTTTTAGATAGACTTTATGATGAAGCTATGTTGCTATTGGATTGATAAATGCCTGAAAATAAGTTTAATAAAGTTTTTCTAAATGGTGAATATTTACCTTTATCAGAAGCAAAAGTTTCTGTTCTTGATCGTGGTTTCTTATTTGGTGATGGTGTCTATGAAGTTATTCCTTCTTATTCAGGGCAATTGTTTAGAGTTCATGATCACTTAGAGAGATTAAAAGAAAGCCAGGCACGAATTAGGTTACTTTTAGATTTCGACTCAGAAAAATGGCTGGAAATACTCAATCCATTATTAGATCAAAGCAAAGATCAATATATTTATCTACAGATAACTCGAGGTGTTGCACCTAAAAGGGAACATGCATTTCCTAGAGAGTCAAAACCGACAGTTTTCGCCATGTGTTCCGATCTTCAACCTTTTGCAGGCGCAGAAGCGGGAGTCAAGGCATTGACTATGGAGGATAGTCGGTGGGAGTTGTGTAATGTTAAAGCAACGACTCTTTTAGCTAACATCTTATTAAGACAAGCAGCAATAGAACAGGGTGCTGCTGAAGCTATATTACATAAAAATGGATATATTACAGAAGGAGCGGCAAGTAATCTGTTTGCCGTTATCAATGATATTTTAGTAACACCAAAGAATACAGCAGAGATATTGCCAGGTATTACACGGAAAGTAATACTGGAATTAGCTGAAAAAAATAATATTCAAAGCAGAGAAAAAACAATTTCTTTACAGGCACTGAAAACAGCAAGTGAAATCTGGGTGACTAGCTCGACTAGAGAAATAGTCCCTGTAATTATGCTGGACTCAAAGGCAGTGGGGGATGGAAAACCTGGTGTTGTTTGGCAAAAGATGAACCAATTATTTCAAGACTATAAAAGATCTTAATGAGTGAAGAAGAAACACTTTTTGAGTTTCCTTGTCAGTTTCCTATCAAAGCGATGGGAAAAAACACCTCTGGTTTTGATTCAATAGTTGTTGCTATTGTCCATCAACATGTTGATGTCGTAAAAGTGGGAGCTATAAAAACCAAGTTGAGTAAGGGAAATAAATATGCGTCTATTACGGTAACTATTGAAGCAAGCAGCAAAAAACAGCTGGATGCAATATATCAAGGACTAACTGATTGCCCTGACGTTTTAATGGCTCTATAAGTAATGAATAGTCTACCTATAGTGGCCGTTAGCTCCTGTTTGTTAGGTCAAAAAGTACGATATGATGGAGATGATAAATATACTAGTCTAATTGCAGAAGAGTTAAATAAATATTGCCAGCTCATTCCCGTATGCCCAGAAGTTGAAATTGGTTTGGGTGTTCCTAGACAGAAAATACAATTAACCCAAATTGGCTCAACAATTAAAGTACTGAAATTAAATGACTCAAAAGAGGATGTTAGTGCAGCTTTAATCAGTTTTGCTAAACAATTCGTTACTCAAAATTCATTTTCAGGTCTAGTTCTTCAGGATAAGTCCCCTAGCTGTGGAGTGAATAATACAAAATTATATTCAGAAACAGGGCAACAAACAGGTTTTAGTAGTGGTTTATTTGCTGCAACTGTGATAAGTGTATTACCTCATGTGCTCATAGCGCAAGAAAGCCAATTGCAGAATAAAAATGATATTAAGACTTTTGTAAATAGATTGGAAATAACGGTGTAGAGTGAAAGAGGGTGAGCTCCTTCTGGAGTGCGGAGAATGTAAATTTTAAGTGTGCCGGTCTTCTCTCGCGTAAAGATCATATACATGGGGCGTGTTGAATAATGCCTTGCTCATCCAATTTACATGTTATCTTATCTGGTTTTAACCTTCCCATGTGGAGCCTTTAATATTTTGAAGTCTGACGGATCTTTTTATTAATACTTTTGCTTATAAGGTATCCCACATTTCATCAACTCGTTTAATAACATCCTCAGACATCACAATGGGTTTGCCCCACTCTCTATTCGTTTCACCCGGCCATTTATTAGTCGCATCAAAACCAACTTTTGAGCCTAAACCTGAGACAGGTGAAGCAAAGTCTAAATAATCAATCGGTGTATTTTTTAAAATTGTTAAATCACGGGCCGGGTCCATTCGGGTGGTGATTGCCCAAATTACATCTTGCCAGTTACGCACATCGACATCTTCATCAACCACAATAACAAATTTGGTGTACATAAATTGGCGCAGGTATGACCATGTACCTAACATGACTCTTTTGGCATGACCTGCATATTGTTTCTTCATACTGATAACTGCCATTCGATAAGAACAGCCTTCTGGAGGTAAATAAAAGTCAATAATTTCCGGAAATTGTTTTTGCAAAATGGGGATAAAAACTTCATTTAGTGCAACACCTAAAATAGCCGGTTCGTCTGGTGGTCTGCCTGTGTAAGTACTGTGATAAATAGGTGCTTGCTTTTGTGTGATTCGTTCTACTGTGAACACAGGGAATTCATCAACTTCATTATAGTAGCCAGTGTGGTCTCCATAAGGCCCTTCTGCGGCCATTTCATCTGGGTAAATAAAACCTTCCAATACTATTTCTGCGCTTGCAGGAACTTGCAAATCATTTATTAAGCAATTTGCAACCTCTGTCTTACTGCCACGTAATAACCCAGCAAAGGCATACTCAGAAAGAGAGTCAGGAACTGGAGTAACAGCGGCTAGTAT
>CAZHUE010000250.1:0-3904 GCA_964535875.1 uncultured Methylomarinum sp. | reverse complement strand
ATGGTGAAGACCGAAACACAAAATATTTTACATTTTCTTATTAATTGTTAAATTTAGCATATTTCTTTATGTATTTTTTTCAAGTGTTCTTGGATTGTCTTTACCAAGCTGTCGGGTTCAAATTTTGCCAGGAATTTATTAGCCCCAACCTTTTCAACCATAGATGTATTGAATACGCCACTTAATGAAGTATGAAGAATTAGATAAACATCCTTCATATCATTATTACTTTTAATTTTTGTTGCTAATGTGTAACCATCCATTCTTGGCATTTCTACGTCAGATATAATCATAGAAAAATATTTTGCAATATTAATACCTTCATTATTTAATTGAGATAAAAGCTCCCAGGCTTCTTGACCATCTTTTAATGTAGTACACTTAACACCAATTTGTGTGCAGACCCTTTTGACTTGATTTCTGGCTACACTTGAATCATCAACAATTAGGATATGGTCATCTTGTCCTAATGCTTCATTATCAATCGCTTCATCAGAAGCACAGTCTTGCCCACCTATTACTTCTTTCATTACTTTTTCTACATCAATGACTTCTATTAATTCCTTATCTATTTCAGTCACTGCAGTTAAATAACTTTCAGAACCTGTGCCACTCGGTGGAGCCTTGACCTGATCCCAACCAATATTAATAATTCTTTCAACCGATCCAACTAAAAACCCCTGAATATTTCTGTTATATTCTGTAACAATGACGTAACGATTTGGGCCTTTTGATAAAGATTGCATTCCAATAGCCATTGCAAGATCAATAACAGGAATTGTTTTTCCTCGAAGATGTGCTACACCGCAAATTACATTATGTGCTTTAGGAATCTGGGTTAATTTTGGGCATTGAATGACTTCTTGAACTTTGAAAACATTAATTCCAAATTTTTGATGACCTATCAATTTAAATAACAAAAGTTCAAACCGATTATGCCCTGCTAACTGAGTTCTTTTGTCAACACCATCTAGAATACTAGCCATACAAGCCTCTTTGGGAAAAATTTCATTAGGATTATGTACATAATTATCAGGTTAACAAAACTAAAGTCTGTGCATTTGCTTAATATGTACAATGCTAAGTATATCGGCTATTGAAAAAAATACTTTAGAGTAAAGTTTATAAATGATTAGGTTTTAAATTTAATGTTTAAAATTTGGCGTGAATTATGCTTAATATTATAATAGACATATAATTGACATAATATTTATGAAATTAAAAATACTTTTTGTAATTCTTTTAGTAATTATCTATACAAAACAATCTCATGCATTACAACAGCAAACTGCTGAATCAATAAATAATGCTATAAGATTACATATTTCATCAGCGTTTCCTAAAAGTTCTGATTATAAATTAACAATAGGACAATTTGATAACCGCCTAAAATTATTTTTATGTAATAAACCACTACAAGTTTTTGTTCGTAACGAACCTTTTAAACCAGGAAGGAATTCTGTGGGAGTAAAGTGTAATACTCCAAAAAAATGGACAGTATATATTTCAGTCATTATTAATTTATATCAAAATGTTCTCGTGTTATCCCAACCTATTCGCCGAGGAAATATTTTTAGCAAAGATATGTTTAAAATAGAAAAAAAAGATGTATCTATTCTTCGTCCTGGGTTTATTATTGATTCTCTAGATATTATTAATAAACAAGCCACTCGAAATTTAAATTTTGACACTGTACTCAATAAGAACCACTATACGGAACCTAAATTAATTAAAAGAGGGGACAACGTAGTCATTAGTTTAAAGAGTCAAAATTTAAATATTAGTATGGATGGTATTGCTGTATCGGATGGGGTTAAAGGGCAAAAAATTAGAGTTAAAAATATAAAGTCACAACAGATTGTTCAAGCAATAGTTGAAAAGCAAGGGCAAGTTGTTATTAGTTTCTAAATTTTAAAAAATAGTTATTAAAGTTATTAAATTAATAGCCGCTAACGGTTATAGATAAATAAAAAGAGAGTTATTATGACTATTCAATCATTAGGAAAAGCAAACAATATTGTTCTGCCCTCAAAAACAACGCAGAATAATAAGGCGGCAAGCTCTAATCCTCAACCAACTTTAAAATCAACGGATAGAGTTGATATCACAGTAGCTGCTAAACAAATTTCTGAATCATCAGATACGGCATCAATTATTGATCAAGGTCGTATTGATGCAATAAAAAAAGCAGTAGATGAAGGTAATTATCAAGTTGATGCAGATACAATTGCTGAAAAAATAATTCAAATGGAAAAAGAATAATTTAAAAAGTAAATTAAAGTTATGATTAAAAAAACATTTCCTATAGCCGAAAAGTTATTGAAAAATGGTTTAAGTTTAAGTATAGAGTTATTAGATATATTAAAGAAAGAAGCTGAGAACTTAAAAAATCGTCCAGATGCTAGTACAATATCTAAACTAGCAACTACTAAAAGAGAGCTTGTCTCTCAATTGGATCAGTTTTCGAAACAACTATCTCAAGTTTTATCTACTGAAAAGTTACAAATGACAGCAGATGGAATTTTTGAATATTTTAAAAAAGCTGAAACTGAAAAATTAGACACTTTTAGTTCTAATAATATGTGGAAAGAGATTATTTCTATTACTAAACAATGTAGTTTGCTCAATGAAAAAAATGGGGCAAGTATTAATATCTTAGTTCAGCATACACACAGATCTTTGCAGATTTTAAAAGGAAAATCTCAACATGCTACAACCTATGGTCCAGATGGTTCTGTCTATAACGAAAGGTTATCTAACTCTTTAAGTTCAGTATAATTAAGTCCAGTTTATAAATTTAATAAATTTATCATCTAGTTATTTTTAATAATAAAAACTATTCAGTTTGATTCAATATTTTAGCCTTAAAGTAGGCTATTCTCAAGTGATAAAAGAATAACCCTGTGTTAAAATAACTCATTATGTCCCGATAGCTCAGCTGGATAGAGCGGCCCCCTCCTAAGGGGCAGGCCGGGGGTTCGACTCCCTCTCGGGACGCCAATAAAATACTATAGTTTCTATCTTCTGGTAATCCGAGTTGTCTCTCTTTCCAAGTAACGGTGTCCGTAATAATAGATAGGGTAAGCAATATAAGTCATAACAGAAGCACAAGGATGAGAGTCAAGGCAGAAAAATCAATAATTGGTTTTCAAAACCCCCTGTATTCTGGGTGAAACCTGACAATTTGGCAAAAGAAGTTATTCAAGTTTGTATTTATACAAACAAAAAAGTGCATTTCAATCAGGAAATGATACATAACGAATTTCTTCACTGGCTTTTTACAGCAAAACCGGCCATCATAATATTTGAAACCTGTGGAACATCAAACTACTGGAAGCAAAAAACGACTGAAGCAGGGCACGATGCACGTCTTATTTCTGCCAAGCTGGTAGCGACTGTCCGACAGAACCAGAAAACGGATAAAAATGACGCACTAGCGATTGTTCAGGCGGCTCAGCTGCCTGAAATAAGATTTATAAAAGGAAAGAGTGAAGAGCAGCAGCAATTACAATCTGTATTGCGTTTACGGGAACTTGCCATCAAGCAGCAAACTGCGTTAAGCAATCAATTGAAAGCGTTATTGCTTGAATTTAACATTCGCATATCTAATAAAAATGGAGGGTTAAAAGGGATCATAGAGCAGCAGCTAGAAGATGCAGAAAATGGTTTTTCCAGTGAATTCAGACAAGCGTTAGAGATTGCCTGGATACAATATGTACAAATACTTGAATCGATTAAAGTCTACGGTGAGTGTTTAGAATCCTCCGTCAAAGAACATAAGGAATGTAAGTGCCTACTCAAACATGAAGGGGTGGGTACGCTGAAGCCATCAATCTTTATATTGCATTGGGGTGTGCTGAACTGGGTGTGTTTAATAAAGGAAAGGATGCCTCGGCATGTATTG
>CAZHUE010000249.1:923-3908 GCA_964535875.1 uncultured Methylomarinum sp. | reverse complement strand
TTGGCTTTAAATAATAAACAAATATCATGCCAAGTTTTTATGAGAAAGCCGTGGCTACAGACCGTGATGAAATTCGTGTATCAAAAATTGCAACGGTTACTTTAGGTATCGTAGCAATTATGCTGGGCATTTTGTTTGAAGAGCAAAATATTGCATTTATGGTGGGATTGGCTTTTGCAATTGCTGCCAGTGCAAATTTTCCTGTGTTATTTCTTTCAATGTATTGGAAGAACTTGACCGCGCGAGGAGCATTTATTGGTGGTTTCTCGGGATTGGTTACTGCAATTGTTCTAGCCATCACTGGACCTATTGTCTGGGTTGAAATACTTGGAAATGAGACTGCAATATTCCCTTATAAATATACTGCTTTATTTTCTGTCGTTATTGCATTTATAAGTATCTGGTTTTTTTAATTACAGATCGGAGTACAAGAGCGGAAAAAGAGCGTGCAGTATTTGAGCATCAATATATTCGATCTCAAACGGGAATTGGAGCACATGGGCGTAATAAAAAATAAGAGATGTGATAGATTCGACAGTTATGGATATAAGCAGAATCATTTATAAAATACCGCTTGGTAAGGTTTTCACTAAATATTTGGAATAGCAATATTTCGTTAATTTAGTTTATAATAACAGGTCTATAAGTTTATTAATTGGCAGAATTAAAAAATATAATTTATGTGGTTTAAATTTAAACCTTTGATTTTTATTATGTTGTTAGCAGGAATGATTAAAAAAAATTTTAGGGGTTTTAAATTTGAATAATTCAAATTTTGGCCTTATACGACCATATCAATCTAAAATACAAGCTTTTGCCAGATTATTGGATAGTGCCGTCATTATTATCACTTTATGGGCAGTTATTGATATTAATAGCCTTGAATGGGATTCAAAACAAAGTGGGTGGTTGTTAATTTCAATGGTTACTTTTTTATTTATTGCTGAGTTCAATGGCTTATATAGAGAAAAAAGAGGTGTACTATTTATTAAGGAATTAAAGTCTATTTTAGTTAACTGGTTAAGTGTGTTGGTCGTGTTGATCTCTATTAATCAGTTTTATTTGTTGATAGACCCTGTTTTTGAAAAAGTTTTTTGGATTTGGGCTTTTGTTGTGCCAATTGAAATTCTTTCTTGGCATTTAATGGTTGACAGCTTTTTGCGTATAATCAGACGGCAAGGAAAGAATAGTCGGAAGGTTGCTGTAGCAGGAGCTAATGATCTTGGGCTTGAATTACAAAGAGTATTTGAACATGAAGAATGGATGGGGATGAGTTTTTCTGGTATTTACGATGATCGGCTCAAAAGTAGAACAGATACTTCGACAATAAATGTGCTCGGAGATCTAAAGGAATTAGTTAGACGTGCGAAAAATGGCGATATTGATATTGTCTATATAACATTAGCATTAAAAGCAGAAGAAAGAATAAAAAATATTATTAGTGAATTATCTGATACAACAGTGTCAGTTTATTATGTACCAGATTTTTTTGGTTTTGATTTATTAAGATCGCAATGGAGTAGTGTTGGAAATATTGCAGTCGTAAGTATCTATGATTCTCCATTTTATGGGGTAGATGGTGTATTAAAAAGGATATTTGATTTAATATTTAGTTTGTTTGTTTTATTATTGATAGCAATACCAATGCTGGTTATTGCAATCTTAGTGAAGATAACTTCACCTGGGCCTGTTTTGTTTAAACAAAGAAGATTTGGCCTAGATGGTAATGAAATAACTGTTTGGAAATTTCGATCTATGTCCGTTACGGAAGATGGTAGTAAAGTTGTTCAAGCAAAGAAAAATGACCCCAGGGTGACAAAGCTAGGTGGTTTTTTAAGAAAAACATCTTTAGATGAACTGCCCCAGTTTATTAACGTTTTACAAGGAAGCATGTCAGTTGTAGGTCCAAGACCTCATGCGGTAGCACATAACGAGTTATATCGTAAACAGATTAAAGGTTATATGCTACGACACAAAGTTAAGCCAGGTATAACAGGTTTGGCACAAGTACGAGGATATAGAGGAGAAACAGATACTTTGGATAAAATGGAAAGGCGTATAAAATATGATTTAGAATATATAGAACACTGGTCTTTACATATGGACTTAAAAATTGTAGTATTGACTGTATTTAAAGGGTTCATGGGAGAGGAAGTCTATTAAGGAAATATTAAGGTTTGTTCTTTTAGGATGGTTCTGAGTTAGATTGTACTTAAGTACAATTTACTATTTATTGAAAATCATCTAGTATTAGATGCGAAGAACTGTATTTTTTGGTTAAGACTTTAAGTTTGAAATTTTAAAGCATTGAGTAAATAAAAGGAATGTAAGTCATTAATTTTAATATTAATGAATAAAGGATGATTTTAATATTAATGAATAAAGGATGATTTTAGCCAAACTTAATCGTGAGATAAGGACGGAAAGCTACAGGCCTTTTTTAATAAAGGTGGCTGGGTTGCAAATTAATTTTTTATTAAAAATAGTTTGTTATTATTTAGGAGTTTAAGTATGAAAAAAATTTTTATATCTTTAGTTTTATCTTTGTTTATTTTACCGCTATCAGTTCAAGCGGCTAGCATTTCAATTGTAAATGATCAAACCTCTGGAGGAGGTACAGTCGTTAATGGTCTTGGTGAAACATCTGCAACAGCAAACCATAATGATATTGTTGGCGCTTTCTCTGATACGTGGGTTGTTGATGTTGATCCGGCAGGGGATGTTTTTAGCTTGGCAACAAGTAATTTTTTCTCTGATTTTAATGTTGAATATAGCATGGATGGCGTTAACTTTTTTAGTTACAACGATGTAACAGAAGTTGCAGGTCAATTTAGTATAAAAGACTTAAGTCTAACTAATATTACCGGGTTTACTCTACGCATTTTTGGTACTCTAGATGGTCGTTTTGCTTCTGGTGGTTATAATGTAAGTGTAGATGGTACTGATGTAAGTTCTGTTCCTGTTCCTGCAGCAGTATGGTTATTC
>CAZHUE010000249.1:0-911 GCA_964535875.1 uncultured Methylomarinum sp. | reverse complement strand
GCTCTAATGGGTTTAGTTGGTTTTTCACGTCGTAAACCTTCAGTAGCTGCTTAATTGATTTAGTTAATTAAGTTTTAAAAAAGGGGAGCTTTAATGCTCCCCTTTTTTTGCTTGAAAGAGAAAGAAATTTTGCTAAGCTGAGGTTATCGTTACAATTAATTTGGAAATATAAAATGTTACGTTTTTTTAAATATTCTTTCTGTTGTTTTTTAGTATTTTGCCAAACAGCAGTATATGCGGAAGAAAGTGTTTATGAAATAAACCCTGGGGATCTTTTAGAAATCTCTGTTTGGAAAGAAGAAGAGCTAAAGAGAGAAATTCGTGTTTTACCTGACGGGCATATTAGTTTTCCTTTAGCTGGTGATATTTCAACTTCTGGTCTTACCTTAAATCAGGTCAAAGATAGGCTAGTAGCAAAGTTGTCCGAATATATCTCTGATCCAGTTGTAAATATATCGGTTAAAGCAGCTGAGGGGAATGTAATTTATGTTATTGGGCAAGTAAAACAAGCAGGTCAATTTGTAATGTATAGGCCTCTAGATGCTCTGCAAGCCTTAAGTTTGGCTGGTGGATTAACTGCATTTGCAAAATCAAATGATATTCTTATTATTCGACGTGATGAAAAAGGCTCAAAAACTATAAAAGTTAAATACGGTGAATTGGAAGATGGAGAGAGCCTAAACAAAAATCAAGTATTAAAAAGTGGTGATGTGATAATAGTGCCTTAAGAAGAGAGATAAACATTATATTTTTCTACAATGGAATAATAAATAGTAAGAATAAAATTGAAGAAAATAAAACAAAGAGAAAAATGTATGGTTTCATTTCAGCTGATTTTACAAATACAAAGCTTGAAGATAAAACATAAGCATTGCTCAGGCCTTTCAAAAATTCTGAATGGGAATAAAATC
>CAZHUE010000248.1:0-3923 GCA_964535875.1 uncultured Methylomarinum sp. | reverse complement strand
AATCATATTGGCATCTAAATCACGCATTGCACGATAGCAACCCGTAATCAGTTTAACTGCGGGACTTATTTGAGAAGGTTCCAGACCCAAGGAAAAAGCCATTTCCCTTGCCTGAAAAGCTAATAAGCCTACTGCTGGATCAATTTGAATTTTCTTAATTTTTTCAGGATTATTTTCCGCCAAATCTTCAATGTCTACACCACCTTCTGCCGACCCAACCATAATAATACTTTCATGGGTTCGGTCAACCAAAAGGCTAAAATACAGTTCTTTGGCTATATTAGTGCCTGCTTCAATATACAGTCTTAAACAAACTTTACCCGCTGAACCGGTTTGATGGGTGACTAAACGTTTACCCAACATAGATTCAGCTGCTGCTTCTACTTCATCATGAGATTTACAGATTTTAACACCACCCGCTTTGCCTCGTGCTCCCGAATGAATTTGCGCCTTAACCGCCCAAATATCACCCCCTATCTCTCTCGCACGTTGAACTGCATCTTCCGGGCTGTAAGCTAATCCGCCATCAGCGATTCTTACCCCATAGCCAGCCAAAATTTCTTTTGCCTGATACTCATGAATATCCATACTATTCCTATTTAAATTTTTTAGACTAAAAAAGTTTTTGCAAGATGCATAAACCCTTTACGTTTTTTATATTGCAGATTGAAATAACTCATAATCTGTTCTGCCTGTTTTTTATTTTAATTTTTCAGTAATCGCTTCAGCTGCCTTAACTACGTTTTGAGCCATCTTCTCAGAAGCCGCATCGATTAATCGACCATCTAATGCTGCCGCACCTTTACCTTGAACGGCTGCTTCTTTTAATGCAGCTAAAATACGATGCGCTTTATCTATTTCCTCAGCTGGTGGTGTAAATACCTCATTAGCTAATTCAATTTGTGAGGGATGAATGGCCCATTTACCTTCACAACCTAATGCTGCGGCCCGTTTGGCCGCTAATTTATAGCCTTCTGGATCTTTAATATCACCAAAAGGGCCATCAATTGGGCGTAATCCATAAGCACGACAAGCAACAGTCATACGGCTAATCGCAGCATGCCACTGATCGCCAGGGTAATCGGGATTTAAGCCACCAATATTAGTCGTTCTCGCACGATTACTAGCGGCATAATCAGCCACACCAAAGTGCAAGGCTTCCATCCGCCCTCCCAGCGCACCTTGTTTAGCAATATCCTCTACATTTGCCATACCTAAAGCAGTTTCTATTAAACATTCAATACCAATTCTATTTTTTAACCCTTGCTGCATTTCCAGTTGATTAACCATCGCTTCAACCATATAGACATCAGCATAAACACCCACTTTAGGGATCAAAATGGTTTTTAATTTATCACCGCATTGCTCCATTAAATCAACCACATCGCGAACCATATACTGGGTGTCCAGGCCATTGATTCGTACCGATATAGTCACACCATGCCCTTCCCAATCCATATCATTGATCGCTTCAATAATATTTTTACGGGCTTGTAATTTATCATCAGGGGCAACAGCATCTTCCAGATCAAGAAAAATAAAATCAACACCGCTTTTCATGGCTTTTTCAAACATATCCGGGTTTGAACCAGGAACTGCTAATTCACAACGTTGAACACGCTGAACATTAGATTCGTATAACGTATGACTCATTTATTTACCTAATTTTTTAAGAGTACTTTTACAGCACTAGAATTACTATTCAAGAAAAGCCCGAATATAAGTTAACCCACCATTTTACTTTTAGAAGATTTAAAGTCAAATTTTATAATCCAAAGGGTTAACACTAAAAAAATCTATTAATTTACTAATCTTTATGTAATTGATCACTTACAAATAAAAATACAAATAAAGTTATATTGAATTCTTAATGTTTTATTTCATTTTTTAACTACACTTAACAATATTAAATACAGTATCAAAATGTTCAATCAATCTGACAAATTGTTTAAGGATCCCTTGTTTCAATGACTAATGTTTTAGATATAAAAAAATCAAAAAATCAAGAGGCTTTCACAAAACAGCATAGCCGCATATTATTAGTTGATAAGAATGATAGTTTTCGTCTAGCCACAAAAAATGCGCTAAGCGAGTCTTTATTTAATGTTGATGAAGCAAAAAATAGTTTACAAGCACTGGAACGAATTAAGCAACACAAACCTGACTTAGTCATGTTGCAGGCTCAAACAGATAGTCTTGATACCTGTCGATTATTGCGGTCTCACCCAATCATGGCTGATGTCCCCATTATTGTAACTGTAGAGCTGAATGACACTGAATCTCTTCAGCGAGCTTTTGATTCAGGGGCAACTGATTTTCTCGTTAAGCCTTTTAATTACAGCACTGTTTTTTATAACTTAAAGTTTATTTTACGTTCCAATCAAGAATCAGCTGAACTTAGAAATAATAATTTACAACTTTCAACCGTTCAAGCTATGGCTCGACTAGGTTATTGGACTTGGAATGTAAAACAAAATCATTTTAAAATATCTGAGCAACTAGCCAATTTATGCAACATAAATTTAAAAACATTCGAACCTACACTAGAAGGTTTCCTGCGTTTAATAGAAGCAGATGATCTTAAAATGGTTGAAAACAAGCTTCAAGAAGTAATTTTTAAAGACAATGTTCAATCTATCGAACATCGCCTACAAGTAACTAAAGCCAAGTCTATTTTTGTCCACCAGGAAATGGTCAAAAAAATTAAAAATGGCCAGCCTATCATCACCGGAACTGTACAAGATATTAGCCAACGAAAAGCTTCTGAACAACAAATTCATCATCTGGCCTATTTTGATACGCTAACAGGACTTGCAAGCAGAACTTATTATCACGAACGTATTCAGACGTTTATCAGAACAGCAGACCGACGTGATGAAAAATTTGCCTTTCTATTTCTTGATTTAGATGGTTTTAAAGACATCAATGACAGCTTGGGACATAATCAGGGAGATGAGCTACTAAAAATAATTGCTAATCGTATATTAAAAGAAATCCGTGATGTAGATTTTGCTGCCCGACTGGGAGGGGATGAATTTTGTATTCTTTTAAGCGGTATTATTGATGATGAATCGGTGGCTGAAGTTGCTTGTCGTTGTTTAGACCAAATTAATAAACCATTAACATTAAGGCAACAGCGGATAAGACCAAGAGTTAGCATTGGTATCGCTATTTATCCCAGAGATGGTGGTAATGAACATGAAATAATGAAATCAGCTGATACAGCAATGTATGCAGCAAAAAAAGCAGGAAAACAATGTTACACATTCTATACGCAAGATATGGCCCTTCAAGCTGTTTCTCGTTTAGAAAAAGAACAGATGTTACTGGAAGCATTTGAAGACGAGCAATTTATGCTCCATTACCAACCACAAATATCAATGCAGACTGGTCGTATGATAGGTGTAGAAGCTTTGGTTAGATGGAAGCACCCAACGGAAGGCATGATTCCACCCGATGAGTTTATTCCTGAAATTGAGCAATTAGGTCTAGTCTCTCAATTAGGTGAGTGGGTTCTTATGTCTGCCTGTGAACAAATGGCACGTTGGCATCAATCAGGGCTTCCCTTTATCCATGTCGCTGTAAATATATCGGCACTACATTTTCAAGATGACTCATTACTAAGTACAGTAAAAAATATTTTAACTAAAACAGGTGTGCCAGCACAGTATATTGAGTTAGAGGTTACAGAAAGTGCTATGCATGTAGAGGAATGCTTAAGCATTATTACTCAGCTAAGAGAAGTAGGTATAAAAATAGCCATTGATGATTTTGGAACTGGTTACTCTTGTTTGGCTTCATTAAAACAATTACCTTTTGATAGTCTAAAAATCGATAAAGTATTTATTGATGATATGCTGACTAATCACCACACCGCTCTACTTTTAGGCACAATCATTGGGTTAGCAAATGCTTTAGACTAT
>CAZHUE010000247.1:0-3929 GCA_964535875.1 uncultured Methylomarinum sp. | reverse complement strand
GAAGAAGTTGATAATGTTTTAGCCGCTGGCGCAGACATTGTCCACTTTGATGTTATGGATAACCACTTTGTTCCTAACCTGACGATTGGCCCACTAGTTTGTGATGCCTTAAGAAAACATGGAGTCACTGCTCCTATTGATGTACATTTAATGGTTGAGCCAGTGGACAGAATCATTCCTGATTTTGCTGCAGCAGGCGCAAGCATGATTACTTTTCACCCGGAAGCATCAACACATATTGATCGTTCTTTACAAATGGTTCGTGATGCAGGTTGTAAGTCTGGTTTAGTCTTTAACCCAGCTACGTCTCTAGGTTATCTTGATTATGTGATGGATAAAGTTGATATTATCTTACTCATGTCTGTTAACCCTGGTTTTGGAGGTCAATCTTTTATTCCAGGCACACTGGATAAATTACGTGAAGTTAGAAAACGAATTGATGACAGCGGTTTTGACATCCGTTTAGAGATAGATGGTGGTGTTAAAGTAGACAATATTCGAGAAATTAAAGCTGCTGGTGCAGACATGTTTGTTGCTGGATCTGCGATTTTTAATCAGCCTGATTATAAAAAAGTGATTGACGATCTGCGTAGCGAAATGGCTAAAGCATAAGACTTTACTTTTCACAAAAAAGGCATAGGTAACACGCACAAATAACCCGCCCTTCTTACTTGCCTTTTTGGGTGGGTTATTTATTGAGAGTTATACTTCGCGCGGTCACGGATGCGGATTTATATCGAGTTGATTTTTGTCGGTAGCAAGGCATTGAAACGGGCGCATAGCAGGCTACGCAACTGTTTCAATAACGCAGTCTATCGGCACAAATCGACCGATAGAAACCCGCATCCGTGACCGCGCGAAGTATACCTTAATAAATTAACATGCCTGTCAGGTTTCACTACGTTGCACCATGATTTTTCAAAAAGTCAGCCTGAAACATATCAAGAGATTTTTTAAATATTTCAGGTTTTATTCATACCCGCATTGAACAGCCTCAAAAGGCGTTCTAACCTTCAGTTCTCTTTTTAAGCTACCATGGCCTTCGGTTTAGATTGTAAAAGACTAGGAACTTGTCTAAGTCGTCCTTTAATTCTGTCTTGTTTTTATAAATCAAAACCTTGATCGTAGCATCTTTGATTGTTCCGTTAACTCTTTCAACCAGGCCATTGATTTTAGGTGTATGGCGTCGTTAACCGATGATCAATTTCTTTTTTTGTGCAGATTTTATCAAAGTCATAATTCCTACTGACTTTATTTTTCCACTGGTGAACTTGCTGGCGATTGATTTAGTTTGTTTCACCCGACGGCAAGATTTATGAATACCTGAGTAATGATTTTACCCTGTCACCTAGTATTATTGCTTTTCTCTACCATAGACGCAGGGATGAAGAAAAATATTTTGATAATTACAAAACAGCATAATCATTAAACCCCTTCGGGGCAATAACAATAATTTGATATAAATTTTAGAAAATACAAAAACTGGACACGTCTACTTTGCAGAAAAGCGGATATTTCTACTTGGGGTTGACAGCACGGCTTTCTCATAAAAACTTGGCATGATATTTGTCTGTTATTTAAAACTAATAATACCAGTTTCCTGGCAATTTAATCTTTCGAAATTAATTTTTTCACAAGGCGGTAAATTTATTGAAAAAATAAAATAATTGAAATATATATTTTATTTTAATCTCTTTTGTGAATCAATAAGCATGCCATGTTTTTATGAGAAAGCCTTGGGGTTGACAGCACTTGGTTATTTTAACCTCGTAAAATATAAAAATTTCGGACTGGTCTATACTCTAAAGCGATTGTATTAAAAAACTTTCACTCGACAACCATGCCAAAAAATAAATTTTATCTTGTCACATTAAGGCAACTCGCAATAACTAACCCGTCCATATTACGCAGAATTTTTGCCTGTCTTTTCTGTTGCAGTAACAGTTACATAGCTGGCTACGAAACTGTTACTGCAACAGAAAAGACGGACAAAAAGGCAAGCAGGATAGGCGAGTTATTTATTGCAATCTGCCTAAGCTTATTACTTACATTTAGCTCAACATCCCAAGCATTGACAGAAATAACACCATCCGATGTTTATAGAAAAACAGTAGAAATATCCAGAGAAGTAGAGTTAATCAGAAAACATTTTAACTCCCCTAAGACAATAGAACCTGAACAATCAGGTGTATTTATGAGGCCACGTAACACCTGGTTAAAAAGCTACGAGATTTTAGTCAAAATTAATATTTTAAGAACAAACAATCAACTCCCCAGAGTTGCAGAAGTAGCTTTACAACCTTTAAAAGACTTTGATTCTGGCTTGGTCTACGAGCAAATGGTAAGAGTTTTATCCGAACTAACCATCGTTAAAGATCGCATAGGAATTAATGGACAGATTAAACCTGTGGAAAAACAATTTGGAAAAACCGTCAGTGATAATTATCATTTGCTTGAAACTATTTCAATTCAATTAGATGGAATTATTGGAAAAAGCTTTACACCTTCTTTTGTTTTTGCTCAAAACATGCGGATTCTGGAAGAAGTTAATACTCTATTAGCTGAATTAAATATTCGTGAACGAACGGGGCCGCCAAATAGAAATGAGGATGCAGAACCAAAGGATGTTTTTAAAGTTTCCTTAGAAATGCTGAATGAAGTTAAACGCTTACAAAGAATCGCTGGTATTGACTCTATTGATTTAAGTTCTATTAATAAAAAAAACATTGATCCTAAAGATGTCTTTAATTTGACTGGATTAATTCTCTCGGAATTACAGCCTATCAAAGCTTATTTAAGAATAAGCAAGGTGACACCTGCTGCCAATATATATCATGACAAACGTCCCGTAGATGTATTGCAACTAATAGGATGGGCTTTACGCAAGATTAAAAAAATCAGAACGCTAAATTAAATCGAAATATGAGACGATTATTCAACTTTAAAATAGACACCTTACGATTTAAGTTTAGTTTACTTTTCTGCTTTGCCATTATCACTCCCCTGTCCGTAGTTGGCTACTATGGGTATAGTACAGCGGCAAAGAGTTTATACAATAATGCAATCCAGGTTCAGCATGATGAACTGGACAGTTTGTCAGACCAAATTCATATTAAGTTACAACAAGCACCTGACGATTTAAATTTTTTATCTGAATTCTACATTATGGAGCGCTATCTACAGTGGAGTAAGATGAATGAGACAAAAAAAAAGGCACTTTGGGAAAACAGAATGACCGATGCCTTTGTATCTTTTCTTGAATCAAAACAAAACTATAAAGCCATTCGCCTGATAGATGAAAAAGGTAAGGAAATCATTCGCGTTGATTATAACAATAGAACAGGTACAAGTAACATCAAGAGCTATGATGAATTACAAGACAAATCCAGTCGTTATTATTTTAAACAAACATTAGCTCTTAACAAAGGTGATATTTATTTCTCGGACTTAGATTTAAATAAAGAAAATGGAAAGCCAAGTAAACCTTTAACCCTGGTTATTCGAGTAGCAACACCCATTATCGACCAAGATGGTGTAAGGCGAGGCATTTTAATTTTAAATATGTATGGCGATACTTTACTAGATGTTATCAGGTCTAATCAAGATATAACAAATTCCCAGCATAAAATCATATTGACCAATGAAAAAGGAGAATACTTATTTCACCCCGACCAGAACAAAACCTTTGTTGGAAGATCAGCCAAGCCCGGCTCTTTAGAAAAAGACAATCCTTCTATCTCTGAACAGATAAAGAATAAAGTTCATGGGATTTATAACACTAAAAACAATATTATTACCTATAAAAAAATTTCAGTTTTACCCGGTAATGAGCACCGAACCTGGAGGCTATTTATTTATCATAATAAAGAAGTAGCTCTTGCTCCTTTAGCTAACTTCACCAGTTATTTTATTGCAGCGGTTTTATTTGC
>CAZHUE010000246.1:0-3971 GCA_964535875.1 uncultured Methylomarinum sp. | reverse complement strand
GCCTTGCTATCAACAAAAATCAACGCGCTATAAAATCCGCATCCGTGACCGCGCGAAGTATATTCAACTAGCAATATCGTTAAATTGTAATTCAAATCGAGCTCCTCCGCCACTAGACCTTAATAGCAATAGTCTTACTTGATGCAAATCTGCAATTTCTTTGACTATGGCCAGCCCTAAGCCACAGCCATCACCCGAACTGCCAGGAATACGATAAAAACGTTCAAATATTTTATTACTTTCAAATTCCTGAATACCGGGGCCATCATCTTCAACGCTTAAACAAAGAAAAGGTTGGTTGGTCAAACTGACTGCTATATTGCCATTTCTATGACCATAAGCAATGGCGTTATCGAGCAAATTAGCCAGCAATTCAGTTAATAGCACTCTGTCCCCTTTAACAAAATGCGGGAGATCCGGGGCTACAAAACTTATCTCCATATTTTTTTCTAATGCTTTAGGCACCCACTCGATGCACACTGATTTGGCTAGATCATATAGATCAACTCTCTCCATCTGATGACTTCCTTCAACCGGGGCAGAACGAGCCAAAGCTAATAATTGAGTAATCATATGTGACACTCTATCTGCACTATTCTGAATTTGTGATAATGCGGGGCTCATAGCGAGTATATTATCTTCTCGCTGTGCCCTTTCTGCCTGTAATTTCAGACCGGCCAATGGTGTGCGCAATTGATGCGCCGCATTTGCAATAAAACGCTGCTGAGATGCTGTGGCAGTCGATAATTTTTCTAATAAACTATTAATGGTATCGGTTAATGCCTTCACCTCAGAAAACACATGTGTTTCAGGGATTGGGCTTAAATCACTGGGCGAACGCCGGGAAATGTCGGCAGCCAGTTTGTGCAGCGGAGCTAACCCGTGGTATATCGCTTCATAAAGAAGCAGACTGATTAGTAAGGTTAATAATATTTGAGGGATTAAATCCGTCAGTAATATATCGCTCATCATGTTCCTGCGTTTGTTTAACGTTTCCGCTACATGAATATAAATTTTGTCTGGCAGAGTGTCTGGAACCAATAAAGAAACCATGCGAATTGCTTGACCCTCAATGCTTACATTTGAATAGACAGGTTGGTTTGCTGTTATCGCCTCTGATGGATCAGGCAACATTGAATCACCAGCTATTACGCCTGTTTTTTCAGTATTAATTTTAAAAAAAGTAGTATCGACATCATCCCATTTAAAAACATCTAATGCATTGTCAGATAATTTTACGGAAATTTCATCTTCAGTCATGTTGACTTCTTGCACCAGTGACCGCGCAGAGTCCAGCAGCCAGCGATCATACGCTTTTTCAACATAGTACGAGGTGACAAAATAGGATAAAGCTGTTTCCAGAACAATAAAAATAATGACAGGAACAATCAACCTATAGGCTATCGCTGATTTTAGGCTGATGACTTTATTTTTCAAGTTTATTCTCCAATAGATAGCCTAAACCCCGGAGAGTTCTGATGCTGGCTCCAAAAGGTTCAATACCTTTTCTAATGCGATGAATATAAACTTCAATTGCATTATCAGCTAGTGCATCGCCATGTAATGATAAATGCTGTGCAATTTTGTCTTTACTAATTACCTTGCTTTTTTGCAACATCAATACTTCCAATACTGCTGATTCACGCGCAGAAAATGATAGCAATTCTCCTTTTGCAAGAATTTGATGATTACTAGTATCTAATTGCAAGTTTCCAACCTCAATAATATGACTAAAGCCTCCATAACAGCGTCTGATTAAAGCATGCAGCCGTGCTTCCAGCTCTCTCAGTTCAAATGGTTTAGTCATATAATCATCTGCCCCTTGACTGATGCCATCGATACGGTTATTCATATCATCTCGGGCCGTAAGAACCAAAATCGGCAAAGATAGCTTTTGACTGCGTAATCTACGTAATAACTGCAAGCCATCCATATCAGGCAACCCTAAGTCCAGTATTATCAGGTCGAAACCTTGAGCTTTCAACAGGTGTTCTGCATAAGCACCTGTTGCAGCTCCTGTTACACAGTAACCGCTATTGCAAAGAGTGTGGATAAGACCATCAGCAAGAACTTCATCATCTTCAATTAATAAAATATTCATTTTTCCAGGTTGAAAGGTTGTTGAAAGCTTTGGTTTCTATAATAACAGCTACTTGATACGCTTCGACAGCAACAGGGATGTTTATCAATACTTTAGCTAGGGAATGGCTTTTTTTAATTTTAGATATGAGGGTTTAGCAATGGGTGTTATTTTTGGGATAATTAATATTTTTGTTGCCATCTGGTTTTTCGGTTCGGCAGCATCTGTAAAGAAACAAGCTCTAATGTGGGCTATTATTGGCGGACTATCTTTTCTTGCCTTTAAATTCCTGGGTTATTCAATGATAGGAATGCTTCAAGGATCACTAGACCAAGCTAGTCTTAGTGATTTAATTGATCAAGGATATTCTCAAACAGATAATTCAGCAGGTGAGCTTTCCAGTGAAACAGCTGCTGAACAATCTACCATCCTTGGCATTCTCTTTGAGTTCTTCCCTTTGCTTGTGGCTTTATTAGGAGTTGCTTTTATTAGGGCAAAGTTTATCTTGGAAATGGGGTTTATTGATTCATTAAAGCACAAAACGTCTTTAAAGCTTGTCACTAAAAATTCATTTGAGAGTTCGCCACTTCAATCACCTGGCCTTATAGAGACTTTATCAAGCTTGTGGAAAAAAATTAGACGAAAGTAAGTTCATGTACAATAGAACCTGTCATGAAATCTTTAAACTTTGTATTTTTTTATAATAATTTAGTCTGGATTTTTAAATCCAGACTTTACCTTACAGGATAGAAATATGTCGATTCTAGGCTATTTATTAAGTGGTTTTAAATTAGAAAAAGCAAAAAAATTAACCCTTGAGGCGCGACAGGAAAAGGGGGAAAAGGCCGATCAATTATTTCAGCAAGCCTTTGATAATTTTTCGACTATTTCTAAGTCCTCTTCAAACTATGCAGATACACTGTATTATTGGGGTTTTGCAATTTTGCATCAGGCGTTCACGAAACCTTCTGATGAGGCAATCAAAATATTTGAAGAAGCCATCACTAAATTTTCTTCTTGTAAAAACATTTCACCTAAACATTTAGGAGCATCGATAGACAGTGGTGTTGCACTGATGGGTCTAGCTAAATCCAAACAAGTCAATTTGGATAATGAACTTTATAGCAAAGCAAAAGAATCATTTGAAACTGCGGAAAAAATCCAGCACGGTTCCGCATCTTATAACCTGGCTTGTATGTACGCATTACACGATAAAGGTGATGACTGTTTAAAAGCATTAGAAAATGCGCGAGACCATGGATTAGTACCCGATGAGCAAGATATTATTAATGATGATGATCTTAAAAATGTTAAACAATTACCATGGTTTTCTGAATTTATCACATCTTTAAAAGAAGAGAAGGAGGAGGAAAAAGAAAAAGATGAAAGCATTTCTACATGACCAGTGCTTTGTATGATATTTTTTGAGATTGATAATAATCTAATTACTCTGTTGTGGATCATTGCTAAAAATGCGACAGTGTAAGTGTTCCTGTCATACAGTGACATGATCTTTATGCCAGCTTATGATCGTTGGCTCAGAATCCATCCGCACCCGTGCCTATAAGTGACGTCATTCATCAAGCAAGATGCTATCAGAAAGTGTCTATGCTTGGTGTGACACACCAAGACCTTTGCCATTTTCTGCATAAAATACTCATGAAATAGGATAAGATTTTACCAGTTAGGATTATTCAGGAGGCGAGTTTCATCACCATAAATAGGTCTTCGGCCTTTGTGACCGGGCAAAAATAGCTTGATCACTCAATTAATTAGTGTCTGAACGAAAAAACATTAAAAGAAACAAAGCTGAAAATTAACAACCAAACTTAGCCTTTATTTTGGGTCTATGCCAGATTGAGTGGATATTTTATAATTTATGGTTTTACAT
>CAZHUE010000245.1:0-3972 GCA_964535875.1 uncultured Methylomarinum sp. | reverse complement strand
ATAATGATTACTATTTTTATACTTCAAGATGAAATACTCAACATCTATGACTAAAAACTCTAAAAACCGCTAAGAAAGTGTTCTATACCACTGCCATTAAGTTAAGGAAAGGTTCATGGTTTTTTTGTAGGTTGGGCTAACGGTTCTTTCGTTAACCCAACATTTTTAGCATCCATATTGTTGGGTTGCCGAAGAGATGGCAGCCCAACCTTGTATAATAATCTTAAATGGCTGTGAGTGTTTTGATCAATTTGTGGAACACAGAGGAGCAAGTAAATGAGTACATTTCCAGACTATGAAAAATATGACGCATTGGCTCTAGCTGAGCTAGTGAAAAAAGGAGAAGTATCACCTCAAGAATTACTTCTGGAAGCAAAAAACAGATTATCCAAAGTTAACCCAATACTTAATGCGGTTATCTATCAATCAGACGCGTTGGCAAAAAACCTGATTAAAAATTTAGATAAAACCAGTCTTTTTTGTGGCGTCCCGTTTCTGGTAAAAGACTTAAAGCTACCCTTTAAAGGTGTCCCCATGAGTAATGGAAGCATTGCAATGAGAGACTATATTCCTGCTAGTAATAGCGAAATGGTTGATAAAATTAATTCAGCAGGACTTATTACCTTCGGAAAAACAACAACATCTGAATGGGGAGCCTCTTCACTTGTTAATACAACAGCTTTTGGAGCTACGCTTAATCCTTGGGATGTCACGAAAAATTCAGGTGGATCAAGTGGTGGCAGCTCTGTTGTCGTTGCAACAAGAGTTGTCCCTATGGCCTATTCAAGTGATGGTGGCGGTTCGATTAGACTGCCTGCGTCTTATTGCGGTATTTTTGGCTTTAAACCTTCAAAGGGGCTAAATCAATATGAAGATATGTCCAAATCTTGGGGAGGAACTGTTGTCAGCCATGTTTCTTCTATTTCAGTGAGGGACAGCGCTGCATACCTTGATTTTGTTGCAGGAAATACGGGAAATGCTTATTCGGTATCCAAGCCGAGAAAAAATAGCTATCTTTTCTCAGCAACTCAAGGTGAAAAGAAACTGACTATAGGGCTTATTACAGAAGCCCCAACTAAAACTAAAGTCCATAGCGATTGCATTAATGCCGCTAATATTGCAGCAAAATATTGTGAAGATCTGGGACATAATGTTGAACAGACAAAATGGAATTTCAATGGCAGAGAACTAATGCGATCATTTTTAATCATTGTATTTAGCCATACAAATCGTAATATAGTTGATATGGTGAAATTATTAGGTTTAGATGCCAGAAAGATGGATATAGAACTGAACACTCGTTTTATGTCAATTGTAGGTAGTGGTATCACTCAGGAAGAAATCGAAAAGTCTTTGGAAATATGGAAACAAGCATCATATAAAATGTCTGTATTACACCAGAGATATGAAGTTATTTTAACACCAACTGTAGCAACCCCTCCTTTAGCAAGTAATGCACTTGACCCTAATTTCTTTGAGAAATTACTTATGCAGATTTTGATTTCTACGAAACTGGGTGAAAAAGCGATGAATAAGAATTTTCTGGAAATATTAATTGATAAATCGTTATACCAAACACCTTTTACGCCAATAGCAAATATGACGGGGCAACCAGCCATGTCTGTTCCTTTGTACTGGGATCAAAATGGCTTACCTTATGGAGCACATTTTATGGCAAACACCGGTAACGATAGACTTTTATTTATGTTGGCAAAACAACTTGAAAGGCAGCACCCTTGGCGAGATAAAGTACCCGCGCGCGGGGTGGAAAAGTAATGCGCATTCCACAGTTCACCGCCAGAAAAATGTCGGATAACGCTATTGCTCATCCAACTTACGGGTTAAAAGTGATGCAAACCAATTAAACTAAATCCGAATCTATATGATTTCGAAAAAAGCATGGCAAAATCACTGATATTTTTGTGGATTCACTACCTCATATTTGGTTTTTCCATTTTCGTGAAAAATGCGATAGCACTTCTTTACTTAACTCAGCCAAAAGAAGACTTATTTAATTCTATCGAAAATAAATATGGAATAAAGATATTGATAAGCGGTGATCCAGGTTTTTCCCTAGGAAAAGTGAAGCGCATTCCGCTTGTTTACCGCCAGAAAAATGCCGGATTACGCTATCGCTCATCCAACTTACAGGTTACAACTGCTTTTGTATTTAATGGGGCTGAAAAATTGGAAAGAGATAAACGTAAAAAATAATAGAGGACAAACAAAAGAAAATAGAAGATCATTTAAGGTGTTAGCATAATCAGTTATTTTATCACATCACTTTTGAGTGATTTTTTAAAATTTTTCTGACTAATAAGGTATCAATATGAAAAAAATTATTTTAATAATGTTATTTTTAATTTTTTCTAATACTGCATTCAGTGCTTGTTTGCCTGGCGCACCTTCAGGCTGGAATGGTTATTACCCAATACAAATAAACAACTGGGCTTGGTCTGGCACAATTTCTCCAAATCTTTTTACTAAAACCGCAAAGATAAAAAATACTAATGGTTCTATTGTTGGAACATTTCCAATTACAAATATTAGTAGCAGTTGTTCAGGGTCGCAAGGTTGGACTCAATTTAAAATACCTAATATTGGAAATGGTAATACTTGGATAGGATTGCAAAAATTTTCTGGATTTAATAATTGGAAGCACGAAGTCCTTTGGAATGGTACTGTTTATTCAAGAGCGAATTAATAAGGACTCAGAATAACTGCATTACGTTAAATAAAAAGAAGAATATACAAGTTGGCATTAATAATGCTTCGTTTGAAGATGAAAAGTTTTTTTGACACTTCAAATCTAGGAGTAATTAGTGAAATATATACTTTTGTTAATATTTACATTTTTTGTATCAACGACCCATGCCAGGATGGATTTCACCGGAATATGGAAAGATAATCAAGGAGGGATTTATTCTATTCATGAATCTAATAATTCTATAATTATGGGAGAGATTTATGATAATCAATTTTTTATCTCCCCTGTTGAGCAAGGAGCTATACATTTTACGAATAATGAACTTGATCTGGCAATAAATGGTTATGGTTTTTTTATTCTAGAATCAGATGATGGTACTTACACTTATACACGTAATGGTAAATTTAAACTTTCTTCAGATAATTTAATTGTTAACGATAGAGGGGAGAGATTACTAACTAAAAATATGAAAAATATTCCATATACTACCGATGGAATGGAAATAAAAACTGAAAAAGAAGAGGTTATAGCATTAGAGTGTAATACATTTTTCGGATGCCCTTCTGTAATTGAAGAAACTAGACAAATCATAATTGGAGATAATGGTTCTATCAGCCTTCATAATTCAAAAACTGGAGAGATATTTGAATTTGACCGCATACAGCTTGCCTCGATTAATTTTGAACATATCAAATTTTCTGGATATCCTATTAGTTTGAAAAATCAGCATACAGCTTCCTTTTTTTATCCCCAAGATAAACCCAATAATGTTTTTATACAGCAAGGGGGGTTAGAAAAGTTATCATATAATATGCAAATTATTAACGGATATTCTGGTGATATTGTTGATAACAAAGCTAGATTAACATTAATTTCTGATCCAAATAGTGATAATTCAATTACTAAAGAAATTAATTTCTTTAGTAATTCAACAGCTGTTATAAAGTCTGAATGTTTAAGTGATAAAAGGATTTGTGACGCGTTTGATGACCTTCAAGATAAACAAATAATTAAAGTATATTAATAAATCACTTGATTTACGGTTCCGGATTTCTATCATACTGATTTATCGATAGCTAAGTGATGAAATAAACTAAAAGTAACTAGTGCTCTAGAAATTTTGGTTTGATGGGTAGTTAAGGTTAGGTGGATTCTTGTTCCCCCTGCTTTGCGTCACTGCCATTAAGTAAAGCGTTTTTATTTTGTAGGGTGGATGAGCGGCAGCGTTATCCGACATGATTTATCAATCATTGATGAGCACGCCA
>CAZHUE010000244.1:0-3996 GCA_964535875.1 uncultured Methylomarinum sp. | reverse complement strand
ATAAAAAAGCCTCTGCACTAATTTCTATTTATGCTGGGCAGATTTTATCTTATAAACCTGTTGATGAAGCTGAAGATTTTATGTTTACCAGTGAGAGCGCTTATTTTCAAAATGGAAAAGCAATTAAAGGGGGTATTCCTATTTGTTGGCCCTGGTTTGGTGCAGCCCCAGGTCCAGAAACACCTACTAACGTTAAGCTTCCAAATCATGGTTTTGTAAGAGATCACTTTTGGTCGGTTGTGTCAGCTGAGAAAATAAAAAATGGTGATACAAAAATAAAGCTTGAATTTGTTGATACTGATGAAACAAGAGAAATGTGGCCTTATCAATTCCATTTATCTTTGGAAATTTATATCGGTGAGTCACTTACTTTAGAATTACTCACTAAAAATACTGGGAACGAAGCTTTTATTATGACAGAAGCACTACATACTTATTTTAATGTAGGTGATGCAGCTCAGGTTGAAGTGCTAGGGTTAGAAAAGACAGAGTATTTAGATAAATCCCAGGATTTTATTAAAGTTTGTCAGATAGGAGCGATTAAGCTATCAAAAGAAACAGATCGTATTCATGTGAATGTTGAGCATGATTTAACAATAAAAGACCCTGTTTTTAATCGAATAATAAAAATTGTTTCTTTAGGTAATAAAAATGTTGTGGTATGGAATCCCTGGGAAAAAGGTTCGAAAGAAATAGTCGATTTGGAAAAAGAGGATTATAAGCGTTTTGTTTGTGTTGAAATCGCAAATGCAGCGGCTGATATTGTAGAACTATCACCTGGCGAAGAATATCAACTGATCACTGATTATAGTCTTTGTGAAGACTAAGACTGATGCTTCTGAGTTTATGTGGTAACCCATTGAATTGTAAATTAATATTTGGATGTTTTCATGGTTGGCGTAGGGTTAGGCTAACAGCTTTATCGTTAACCTAACGTTTTTACTGAAGCTTGTGAGAGTAACAGATTGTCTTTATGTTGGGTTGTCAAAGAGACGGCAGCCCAACCTACGATTAACCGACTTACTTTACTTAAAATTAATGCCTGAATTCAAGTCATAAGCGTATAGTCATTTTTGGTCTTACTAAAGAACGTAAATTTTTGAGTAAATTTAAAACAAACCTAACTGAACTTGAGCTACTTCAGACATCATATCTCTGCTCCAGGGTGGGTCTAAAACAACTTCTACATTAACAGAATTTACACCGGGTAATGAGCGAATGTTTTGCTCAACATCACCTTGAATTACTGGCCCCATCCCGCATCCAGGGGCAGTTAAAGTCATTTTTATATGGACATCGTTGCCATTTTCTGCAGGTTCCACATTACAGACATAGACTAATCCCAAGTCGACAATATTAACGGGTATTTCCGGATCATAAACTGTTTTCATCACTTCCCAACAGTTTTTTTCTACACCTTTTGCATCTGTTTCTGAAACAAGCGTCTGTATTCCATGAGCCTCTTTTCCAAGCGCATCTGCATCTGTACCAGCAATACGCACCATATGGCCGTGTTCTGTTACAACGGTATAATTATCACCGAGTGACTGGTGAATAGTGACTTCACTACCTTTGTTTAAAGTACCGTGATTTCCGTCCGGTATCATAACGATATTCACATCACGGGTTAAAATAATAGATTCTCTTTCAGACATTTTGTTTTTTTAAGTCAAATGTTTGTGCTTCAATGGTTTGCCCAGTTATTCCTATACTTTCTGAACCAAACAAATAAGTATAAATTTTATTTAGACTATCCATTGTTGGTAATTTTGTTTGATCTTCTGCCGGAAATAACTTTTTTCGCAATGGAGTATTAATAGGCCCGGGTACTAATGTATTGACACGTATTTTTTCTAAAGATTCAAATTCTTCAGCCAAAATTTTAGCTAAACCTTCTAATGCAATTTTAGAAACACCATAAGCGCCGCTATAAGCTTTTGGTTCTCTAACCATTGAGTCACTTGTAAAAACGATTGAGGCATGTTCACTTTTTTGTAAAACAGGTAATAATACGCGGGTCAATATAAAGGGAGCATTTAAATTAACATTTAGAGTATGTCCCCAGTCTTTTGTTTCGTGAATTCCGATTGGCGTAAAGGCACTTAATTCTACTGCTGAATGAAGTAGTCCTTGGAGGGAAGCATATTCGTTTTTTATGGTGACAGCTAACTCTTCATACTGTACTTCTGTTGCTCCAGCAAGATCAAAAGGATAAAGAGTTGGTGTTGGTGCATTAGCTTCTATTATTGAGTCATACACTTTTTCTAGCTTGGGTATGCTTTTATCCAATAGAATAATATGCGCACCTTGCTTTGCCAAAGCAAGTGCCGCAGTGCTTCCTAAGCCCCCACCAGCACCGGTAATTAATATAACCTGATTTTTTAATGACATGCTGCTGTAATCCATGAAGTGAGCTGTTCGGGAGATTCAATTAGATCATCAGCCCCCCAGTTATCAGGGTTATCATCAGGTTTGAGATAGCCGTAGGTTGCGGCAAGGGTTTTCATATTTGCATTTTTACCGGCATCAATATCATGTAAGGCATCACCAATATAAACACATTCTTCTGGTTTTACATTTGCCTGTACACACGCAGTAAGCATGGGTTCAGGATGAGGTTTTGGGTTTGCAGTGGTATCACCACTGATGATACAAGCAGCCCTATCGGTTAAATTTAAGGCAGAAACTAAAGGCTTGGTAAATCTTTCTCTTTTATTAGTCACAATACCCCACTTTAAATCAAGCGATTCTATGGTTTTAAGGGTAGTTGTTATACCTGAAAAAAAAGTACTATATTCGGCTATGTTATTTTGATAAAAGGTTAGCATGCTTTCAAGTATTTCAGCATGAATAACTTTATCATCCATATTAATGCTTTTTGTAATCATGGCTGGTGCACCATAAGAAATTAAAGGCCTTATCTGTTCACTCGGGACAGCCGAAAAACCATGTGTTTCAAGTGCTTTATTTAAGCAAGCAATAAGGTCGGGTGCTGTATCAACCAAGGTTCCATCCAAGTCAAACAAGACACAAGCCAAGTTAAATTTTGAAGGCATAGGAATTAACCAGGACGTTTAAACGCGATAATATAATTAACATCAATATCATTACCAAGGCTAAAACGTTTATTGAATGGATTATATTCAATACCAGTGATTCCTTGTAATTCAAGTCCAGCATTTCTAGCAGTTTGACTGAGTTCAGATGGTTTAATAAAGGTTTTATATTCGTGAGTTCCTTTAGGTACCATTTTTAACACATGTTCTGCTGCAACAATCGCTAACAAATAAGCTTTGGGTAAGCGGTTGAGGGTTGAAAAGAAAACCATGCCCCCTGGTTTAACTAATTTTGCACAAGCAGAAATGATTGATGCAGGATCAGGCACATGCTCTAACATTTCCATACATGTGACATGATCAAAATCTTCAGAATCTTTCTCAGCCATTGCTTCAGCACTTATTTTTTTATAAGTAGCAGTAATGCCAGACTCTAGCCCATGGAGTTCTGCAATATCAAGTAAATCTTCACTTAAATCAATGCCTAATGCATCAGCGCCGTGTTTAGCTAAGCCTTCAGTCAGGATGCCTCCTCCACAACCAACATCAATGACGCTTTTACCTTGCAAGTTAGCATAGTCTTGAATAAAACGAAGTCTTAAGGGATTAATATCGTGCAGAGTTTTAAACTCACCTTGAGGATCCCACCATCGTTCAGCTTGTGAGCCAAATTTTTCTATTTCGTGTTGGTGTACGTTTTCTGTCGCTGTCATTATTATGTGCTCTTTCTAAGTCTTTATAGTTTACTCTATTACTAGGTTATTCGCTATTGGTTAGTCATTCATGGATGTGAATTTAAGAGAAGTTAATTTACCCTTTGTTGGGCTGCCGTCTTTTTTGGCAACGCAACGTAAGGCAAAAAAGTTAGGTTAACGATAAAGCCGCTAGCCTAACCTTGTATATTAAACGCATCTCTTAAACACAGGATTAATTAACATAA
>CAZHUE010000243.1:0-4041 GCA_964535875.1 uncultured Methylomarinum sp. | reverse complement strand
CTTCTGATGCTAAAATGGAATGGATCGTTGGAAGCTATATTAAATTAACAATGCCTAAATTCTGATGTATAGGTATTTGGTTTTTTTGTTTGTTCATTCATTATTAGACACACTTATCCTTTTTCAAGTTATTTTATAGCGTGTGTCCGGTTTAGTGTAGCCACTTCACTCACTGAAGGAGATGATATAGCCATCGATGGAAAATGTCTAAGACCCAGCGCGCCATTGCTCACTTTTTGGATTCAGGGAACGTCCTGCCCCCAGAATGCAAAAAATGAGCAGCGAATAGGTAAGCCCCGGTACGTCCTGCGTCCGCCTCACTGACTTGACGGCTGTCGGTAAAAAATTTTAGCCTCCCTCGCGTGCTATCGCACACGTCGGTTCAGCAAATTTCCCTGTCGCCTACCGCGGACTAAAAATCATCACTCCGCTATCGCTCCGTTTCCCTGATTTTCAGCGGTAGTATTGACAAAGCATCAAACAAGGCTGTCATTTATATGGTGAGTGCCTAGGCACAACGGAATAGTCTGGTTTTAGGTCAGGTTAAAGTGGACAAAAAATCGAATGAAATTACGGCTATTCCCAAGCTATTATCTCGATTAGATATTGCGGGTGCTGTTATTACAATAGATGCAATGGGCTGCCAGAAAAAGATAGCCAAACTCATTATAGAAAAGAAAGCTGATTATATTCTCAGCTTGAAAGGAAATCAGGGGAACTTACACGATGATGTCAGGACTTACTTTGAATCCTCTTTGTCGCCTGAAGCAGCCACAATTACTTTTGACGGTGGTCATGGACGAATAGAAACTCGCTCAGTTCGTATAACGGATAAAATTGAATGGCTAAAAGAAAATCATTCACGGAGTGGATTAAAAAGCGTCATAGCCGTCACTGCAAAAAGAGAAATAAAAGATAAAATCACTGAAGAAACGCGTTATTTTATAAGCAGCCTTAGTGCGGCTAATCCGAAATAATTAGAATATGCCACTCGTACACACTGGGCAATTTACATGGGTTCTTGATATGGCTTTTGATGAAGAGAGTAACCGCACACGCCAAGGCTGGAGCGATGATTATCTACTCAAAATCATTGGTGGAATTTAAGCCCGATTGCCCTGCCAACAGGACAAGGTAGTTGACGTCTAATATTATTGATTTAGTTTTGGCCTTTTGGCTAAAAGAATAGTTTTTTGCCTATTGACAGGTAAATGGCTCATATGTGTTTATCCCTTTCGCAATATTTATTATGAACCAGCCCTTTAAAACTGATTATTATTGGGCAGCCCTTTGTATGTCTGCGGGCGCATATTTTATTTTTCGTACTTGAGATGCGTTGTATTCAAAAGGGGCGAAAATTTCAGAGTTAACTTACAAACATTCTATTTCTACCTCATTTATCATTCTAGTGCTACTACTTTGATCTATGTAGACCAATCTTTCAGTTATTACAAACCACCACCGTTAGGTGGGTTGAGCGCTTCAAGGGGCATGTCAACAGCATCATTATTATCTATTTCTTGTAGGTTCATGTTTTTTAGTTCCTTTCTGTCGTAATATTCATTCTCTTCGCCCTTGGTCATTTTATTTAGTATCGCTTCATCATAGGAAATGTCCGTAGCACTCTCATTATTTGCTATTTCATTCCTGACCACATTTTTCAACTCTTTCCTTTTGTAGTACTCATCCCTCTCATCATCAGTCATTCTTTCGATTATTGCTGAATCGTTAAGAACCAACCTTTCTTTATCTAAGAATTTTTTATCAGCCTCCAGTCGGGCTTGTTTTTTTGTCTTTAATAATTTTTTTGGAATTGCGTCATTTTGTAGGCTAATACCTGGTGCGTTTACAGTCTTTTCATTTTTTTTAAGGGTTGTCTTTTTGTCTTGAAAGCTTAATTCTGAAGCACTAATAACATATGCTGTATCAGTATTTTGTATAAGAGTCTCTTTTGAGAAAGTATACAATACAGCTATACTCACAAAAATTAAAAGTCCAGAAATTAATAATTTATTCATTAACTTACTCCTACAATTGAATATAAATCATCTGTGTTAAAAAGAATATAGCTTACTCTTTAATTATTTCTCCCCAATATACAATAGAATTTCTTTAGGTATATATTGAATTGTATTTTCACGCACTCCAATACTGAATACTCAGGAAAAAGTCGTGTACGGAGATGTTTTTATTTCTTAAGAACAAACTCTGTACACTGTAAAAATGGAGATTATTTTTATTCTGCAGTATAGAATGTTAATACAGATGCAAATGATGCATATCTTGTTTCTTCTTCGTTAAACATTTCTTTATGCTTAACTACTACAGTTTGTAAACCAGGAGCTCCAATTGTAACTTGTTGAACGAAATATTGACCATCCAATTCAGTTTTAGGATTTTCTTCTCTTGATAGATTAGGGTCACTGCTTGGGTATACAGCTGTATGCTCGCTGTTTATAGCTTTGCCTTCGTAGTATATTAGGTATGATAATGTATCGCCCTGCTTAAGTTGTGTAACATTTGTTAGAGGAATGATTTCTAAGCGTTGTCCTACAGGCCAGAATAAGGTCATATCCCATTCAGCGATATGTTTTGCATATTTGACGCTGTAAATGGTTTTTAGGACTTTTTTTCCAGTTGTATCGATATCTGAGAGGTTATCACCTTTAAGGTAAGAGTATCCCTTTTCGGCTGCAGCATCTTCAACTTGAACAAAATAACCGTTTGTCATTTTTGCCGTGATGGCAGGGTAGCTCATAAAAGGCATGAATGACACATGTCCAGCATCTGGGGACTCTCCGAAAGCTTCCGTAGAAACGCGAAGTTCATCCATAAATTTATTCTTGGTATAACCTTTAACTGATTCCAGTTTTTCAAATGGTAATGGATCTGTAGCTGATACAGATTCGCCAAATCCAATCTCATATTGATCATCGGTTTTTTGAATCCAAATCTGATGTGCTAATACTGGTTGCATGTAAACTGCCGCAACTATTAATAAGATACTATTTTTTATCATAATGTTACCTATTTTTAATGGTTTATAAAGGCGAATTGATCGCTATTTTAGATTTAAAAATTAACTATTCTTTAATTAAACTTTCCTGAAGTATGTATGCCTCAAGACTTATTAAATCCAGCCTAATAATAAAGGATAATAATTGATTTATCAAGAATAATTCTCATTCTCATTCTCATTATTAACTTAAATAAATCAGTTGAACGCTAAATTTTTCTTTAACTTGTTAAATAGTATGTTTAATCTAGTTCTTATCCATAAACTACAACCCATTGAAAATAAAATAAAAAGCAGGTAAAAAACGCGATTTTCCTAGTCGTACCTGGTATAATTGGGTGCTGATTTTTTATAATGTAAAACTTAAAATAAAGTTTTTGATCTACTTCTTATCTGTCTGATTAACAATGATTAGGTAATGGCTAAAATTGTAGTGCAGGAAGGAAATGAATTAACTCTCCAAATCACTGTAAAACTAACAGGTAGTTTAATGGATATGGAGAAAACTATTTTGGATGGATGCAATGACATGGGAGGCTTAGCCACTGCAGAAGCCTTACAGAAATTTGATACTGACGGAAGTCCAATAAAATGGGGTGAAGTCAAAATGACTGTACGAGATAAAACCAATAAAACTTATCAAACACCCTACGGAGACGTTCTCATTCAACGCAATGTCTATCAATCTTCAAAGGGCAGAAAAATCTATTGTCCGCTAGAAAATAATGCTCAAATCATAAGAGGGGCTACACCAAAATTTGCACAACAAATCTCGCATAAATATGCCAACATGAATGCGCCAGCAGTCTGCCAGGATTTAAAAGAGAACCATCACCGAAAAATAGCCCATTCCTATTTACAAGATGTGAGTGATTGGGTCGGTAGTATTGCACAAGCAAAAGAAGAAATCTGGGACTATGCAACACCCAGACTTGATGAAGCAATCAGCACCATTGTTATTCAGTTTGGACGGGGCATTCATCTTGATGCGAGAAGAGGGATATAGAGAAGCGATGGTGGGTAAC
>CAZHUE010000242.1:0-4076 GCA_964535875.1 uncultured Methylomarinum sp. | reverse complement strand
TCTCAGAGGAAAACACATAGAATACCAAAGCTATATTAAATTAACAATGCCGAAAAAATCACAGGAAACACAATCAATATCATTAATAAAGCAGTAAAAAATCCACCTACCATAGCAACCGGCATCATAAATTGTTACCAGAGGAGAAATTGTTGATACCAATCGCATACTCAAATAAAGCTAAAGACTCATGATAATCAACAAGCATTTTTTTCTTTTAATCTAGCACTATGCCAATCTTTTTCGGCTCTAATAAGCTCTAAAAACCCACCATTACTAGCTTGATAGTCTGCTAATGCGGCTTGCTTATTCTGTTTGGCCAAAGGTAATATTTTTTGTTTATAAAGACTTAGTATGTTTTGATATTTCTTGACTTTAGAAAAGTAGAGTTGAATTAATTTTTCCAGTTCCTGTACCTGGCCTTGTTTTTTCCACTGCGCCCGCTTTAAATTGGCGGTAGCTTCATCTTCAATAGACTGATATTTACTTAAATTTAAAGGCAAATTAATAGCAAAGCCAACGGTAAGATGTTTGTCCGAATTATCCATAAAAGTGCTATATCCCCCGCCTTAACATTAAAGTCGGGCAAGCCCTCAAGAACTGCTCTCTCTTTTTTAACTTCCCATGATTTAATTTCAGCAGAAAGTACTTTAATTTTTGGATGATTATCTACCCCTTTTTTTTAAAGTTTTTTAAATTATTCATCGCAAGAGGCTGAGAGAGTTCCCTTGCAAGCGGTAAAGCTGTGTCAACTGGCCTGCTAAGTAGGGTATTGATGTGCCCTAAAATTTCTGTTTTTTGTTGATTAAGAATATAATTATGTTGCTCTATTAAAGATAATTCCAGCTCAGGTTGTAAAACTTCTTGCTGACTGGCCTTGCCAATACGATAGCGAATTTTTGCAATTTTATTAACATGCGTGAGTAATTGAACATTCTTGTGATGAATTTGATGAGCCTGATGAATAAAATACCAATCACCATATAATTTTTTTGCAAGTGCCGTCAGCTCAAGACGCAGTACATTTATTTTTTCCTCATCTCTATTAGCACTAAGAATCGCAGCTGCTAAAACAGGATCCTGTAATACACCTTGTTGTTCTATCTTTGCAGTTGATGCTTTCCAAACAGTTCGAGCAATTTCTAACTGGGGGTTGGCTTGAAGAACTTCCGCAACAAGTAGATTTCTTTTTAATCAACGATGACCAATAGACTTATTTTTTTTTGCTGGAGGCAAATCAACAGTACTAATTAACTTAACCTTGCTTGTAACGGATTTTAGTTGTATTTGAGTATCTTGCTTATTTCTGATAGTAAGCAACTTATCTAAATATAATTTTTGACCTTCTTTAATTTTATAAGGTGATTTTATACCATTCCATTTCGCTATCTTTTTATAATCTACTTTTAAGTGCAAACCTAAGGAATATAGAGTATCTCCCTTTTTTACTACATAGGTTTTTTTAATGTCATCTTTGAGTAGCTGGATGGGCAGTGAAATATGGATAGTGTTATTATTTAATTTATCATTTTTATTTTGCGAACAACTTATTATCAGAATCGATAATATGATGACTATTACATTGCTATAGAGCATATTAATACTTAAAACATCAGGTATTTGGAAGAAAGAACGATAATCTGAAATGCGGTTGTGTATTTGGAGTAGAATTTTTATTTGTCTTTCGTACTTTAATAAATGAGTGTATAGCAAATAAGTCTAATCTACATTCCAAAAGGATAAAGCAAAAATTACGCCAACTAAATGAGCGTTTCTTTTTTGTGACTAATCTGGGCAAAAATTCTGTAGCTTCACTCATACAGAAAAGGCTATACAGATTATCTTCAAACTCTTCTTTATCTTTTGAAAAACAAGGGCATTAAATAAAGAATATGTACTAGGAAAGAAAGTTTATAAGTAAAAGAATAGTGACTATTAATTTAACTATGTTAAATAGTTAATTAATCTATGTTATAGGTTCTATATATAGGGTATTTACTACATCAAAAAAATCTTGCAATATATTGTATTTTTAGGAAAAATTACAACCATTAGACCTAGAAAAAACAGTACTCAATTGATTCAATTAGAATGAAATGTAATGGTAAGATGTATGACAACACTCCTTTTTTAAATATTCTTTCCTGTTTCAAAATTATATAAAAATGAAAAAAATTCTTTTAATCATCGTCCTTGCTTCTATTTCAATCTACGAAGTTGTTCAACAACAAAAAATAAGTCCTAACAACGATTCATCACAAGTTAAAAGTAGTGCCAATTCTAGCAATAGCTTACAGATAGCATTTAAAAACAGACGAAGTGATTTTCAGATTCAGGATGGAGGAACGGTGATAAAAAATTTACCTGATGATCTAAAGGGGTCGAAACACCAAAAATTTATTCTAAAAAATAATACGGGAGAAACAGTATTAATTGCTCATAATATTGATCTTGCACCAAAAATAAAGGACTTACAAGAAGGGGATAGAGTTGACTTTTTTGGAGAATATGAATGGAACCCAAGAGGTGGTGTTGTGCATTGGACACATGATGACCCTAAGGGACGCCATGTTTCAGGCTGGCTAAAGCATAAGGGAAAAAAATATCAATAATGCCCAAGCCACCTCAATTAATAAAGCCTAATCATGCGTATTGTTTTAGCTTATCTTTCCATCATACTAATATGGGCAACAACCCCTCTGGCAATAAAATGGAGTGGTGAAGCAGGGGTGATTTTTGCTGCTGCTTCACGCATGGCGTTAGGCACACTCTGCATGATTTTTTTGTTAGCAATTCGGCGCAAACGATTGCCCTCTCATGGCAAAGCTAAAAGAACCTATTTTGTCGTTGCCATACAATTTTATGCTGCTATGTTAGCTGTTTATTGGGGTGCTAAATTTATACCTTCAGGCTGGGTTTCTGTAATTTTCGGTTTATCCCCTTTTATAACTGCATTATTTGCAGCCATTTGGTTAAAAGAACGTAGCCTTTCCTTTGGAAAATTACTTTCCTATTTTGTCGGGATTATTGGTTTAGCCAGCATGTTTAGCTCTGCTTTAGAGCTAAATGTTAATGCAGTTTACGGAATAATTGGCGTGTTAATAGCTGTATCTCTACAAACTGCAAGTGCAGTATGGGTAAAACGTATTGATGCTAAAATTTCTGCTATTACTCAGGTTACGGGTGGTTTATTATTCGCCATGCCTGCCTACTTATTTACCTGGGTAATTTTTGATAATGCTCATATCCCTCAACAATTGTCGATTATTAATATAGCCTCTATTCTATATTTAGGCTTGATCGCAACAACTGTAGGGTTTGTATTTTATTACTATGTACTGATCCATTTATCAGCAACAAGTGTTGGGATGATTCCTCTGATTACACCCATCATTGCTCTTTATTTAGGGCATACTATCAATCATGAACCTATCACTTCAAAAATAATTATAGGCACTCTGTTAATTCTTTCTGCCTTGTTCATTTATCAATTTCTAGATCGTTTAATTCTTCTTTTAATTAAAAAAATAAATATTTAATTAATTTACCAAGAAAGGTTAGGTAACGCGTAATAAATAAACTTAGGTAACTATTTCTACAACACTGAAGACGGACAAAAATACAAGCAAGATGGGTGTGTTATTTATTGCGTGTTACCTTAGTTGAATATGGAATCATATTCTTGTACTAAAAACCATAATTCAGCTATTTTTTATGTTTAGGCTAAATCCGGAGATAATAGCAGGCTATCTAGAATTAAAAGGAAGCAACGGATAAAACTTTGTAATTAAATTTCAGTAGTAAATTATAAAAACATTTTTGTGACGGGTGCTAATTTTTTATAATGTTAAAATTAAAGTAAAGCTTCTGATCTGCCTCCTATCTCTCTGATTACTAATGATAATAATGGCTAAAATTGTAGCGTAGGAAGGGCAACCGGGGAGTCGCTATTGCCTTTTCGGCACCTCTGCCGTCCTGCGTACGTGCCACTTCGCTACACCATCGTAAACTCGACGCTGGTTACGTAGCACTCCCTCAAATGACTGGACGGCGTTTCGGGAAACCTTTTATTTTGT
>CAZHUE010000241.1:0-4079 GCA_964535875.1 uncultured Methylomarinum sp. | reverse complement strand
CCAGTTACGCTGAGTCACGGCATGGGTAAACGTGTTGCAATTGCTCAGGCATTAATCGGTAGTCCGGAACTGATACTGCTGGATGAACCTACAGCAGGTTTGGATCCAGTTAATACCCGAAACATTCGCGCCATTATCTCGGACCTATCTCTGGAAACGACTTTTATCATCAGCTCCCATGATCTTACCGAACTAGGCCGCCTGTGTCAGCAGATACTACTGCTGGAAAATGGCAATATGAACCGGATGCAACATAATGCTTCAGAAAGCGATAGTTCCACTCAGTTTTTCACAATACAAATGGAATCCTGTTCAGCAACGGATGTGATTGCAAAATTAAAGCAATTAGAGGGCATTCTAAAGGTGACCAATCCGCAGAAAAATGAGTTTATTGTCGAATATAACCCTGATACTGAAACCAAAATGGATCTGAAAATCATGAATTGCCTGGCTGATAACAACTGGAAGTATCGCCAATTTAGCCAGGGCAAAACCCTGGAAGAAAAGTTGTTTTTTGAGGATAAGTGAAGAATCAGTATTTTCCAATTCAGAAACTACTCAAAGTAACCGACGATATTTTGTTAATCAGTTGGTCAAGCAGTTAGCTAAACACGCCAAGAAAAACATGTATTAGTTAAGACGCAATTTCATATAAATTTTTTAAAATATAATCCTCAGGCAATAAAGACGTATCTTCCTGATCCCGAAACTCCCGAACAATCCGGTTCAAAGCAAAGCGATTAATAAATCCTTTATCACAAAGCTCAGAAAAATCACGCTGAGAAATACCCGTCATCACCTCAAAAAACCGAGGGTTTTTGGTCTGGATAACATCATCAATATTATATTCTCGCTCATAGGTCATATAGATAAAGTCAGCCATGCAGATAGCCAGCCGTTTGATTTGGGTAGCATACCATTTCTTTTTTGTTTGCTTTTCCTTGTCCTTTTCTTTATCTACAAACTCTTCAATTTCTTCTTCCACTTCGTCCAATGTCGCATTATCCGATTTTTTCTTGTTTTTAAGCTCGTCTGCTTCTATGCCAATTTTGACAAAATCTTCAATAGTACCGACTTCCTGCGTTCGATAGCCTTTTACTTTTTTTAAAACCTCATACAGATAAGGATTATCTTCCAGCAGTTTTAATGCGCCAAAATTAACCAGTACATCACTGGTAATCCGTTTAGCCAGAGAAATTCTGGAACCTTCCAGATTCAATGCCTCGAAAATATCTTTTGCCGTGGTCGCATCGCTGTTCAGGCTACCTTCGTAAAATCGTTTAATATCCAGCGTGTCGCATAAGCCAGAAACCGTTTCTGTCAGATTATCATGATCCAGCCGGACGTTTTGTTCAAAACTGTCTTGCTGATCCAATTGGTCAGCTAAGGCACTGGCGTATTCATAAGTAATACGCAGACAGCGAGAAATAGCAAAATCAAACACCCATGCTCTCGGCTTGATGACTTTTCTGGTTTTTTTATCAACCCAGGCAGATTGCACTCTGAATATCGCCTGATAATAGGACTCTGCCGACTTAACATCATTCAACACCAGAATGCTGTCCCATTCTTTAATCGTCACGCCGGTTAAAAAACGGCGACAGGTTAAAGTAATCGTACCTAATTTATTATTTTCTTGAACCTCCTGAATTTTCTTTTCAATATCCGTTTTGTCACGCGCAATTAAAGTCTCTTCATCACCCTCACTTTTTTCACATCCAGACGCATTAATCACCTCAAATTGTGAAAAATACGGATGTGCTTTTAATTTTTTTGCTAATGCCGCGACAGAATCAACACGGTTTAACCACCAAACCGTATGACGAACAGCAGGCGCACCCAATTGACTGCCCAGCTTGCCAAACACACTGATGGCTCTGGCATCGTGTCCGGCTTTGGTCAGCCCATCCAAAAAATGATCGACCGCATCGTTATAAACAAAACCGCTTTTAGTGGCTTTAAACAATTCATTTAAGGAAAAATCCAGATCATCGGTTAAAAACGTATCGCGTTGCTCGGCAATATCTTCCTGAGTGATCTCAATGGTCGAAATATCCAGATCAGGCATTTCCCTGTAAATATTGGGTTTAACGCCATCAGGATCATCCTGTATTTCCAGTTGCTTGTTTTTTTGCTCATCCAGATAGCTGTAGGTAAACACCTGTTGCGAGCAAAAATCATCTTCCTGAATCAAGCGGAACGGCGTACCGGAAAGGTCAAGTCGAAAATCAGAGTGTAAACTGTCAATAATATGTTTGGCTCGGTCTGTCCGGCTACCAAAATGCACCTCATCAAAGATAATTAAATCCCAATGCGTTGCCACCACTTGTTCCAGCCGGATTTTGGTCTTGCCATCGGTATCAATGGCTAAATCCTGCAAAGAAATACCCAGCACTTTAGGGCCATCAAAAACGGGGAACTCGCCATTCTCAGATAAACAAGGTTCTATGCTATTGCCATTTGGTTTTTTAGCCCGAATACCCAGCCAACCGGAAAAATCAACATGGCCATTAGCAGCTTCCATCCATTCGCTAATCACTTCCGGTTTATAGGTCATAATCAGGGTGTTTTTTGCCTCAATCGCCTTGGCAACATGCAGACCGGTAAAGCATTTTCCAAAACGCATCTTGGCATTTAACAAGAAGCGGTCTTTATGGGTTGCCGACCTGACCGTACCCGAGGAATAATCACCAAAAAACCACTTACAGGCTTTATCAACAGCGGCTTGCTGTTCTTGTCTGGGTTGATAATTCTCGACTCTTGATGCCCCGAAAGCGATTTCATTAAAGGCTTGTTTCACCTGATCTGTTGAGGCATAAAACCATTCTTGCCCAGCACCCTCTGTTTTTTTCCTGATGCCATTTTTTTCCATTCGGGTATGAATGTGTTTATCCGTTGTGTCTTGGGGGAGTGGATGATTCCACAGGATGATGGGAAGCTCAGGGTTACTGGTGCCGAATTGTTCCTTGATCCGTTGCTTGTACCGTCCCAGTAGACAATGACCGACTTTGACTAAACCTTTTTTAAGGTAGGTTTCAGTTGAATAAATGTAAAGTTCCCGTTCTTCCATTACGACCATTCCTTGACTTTATTTTTGATGTGCATCTGTTCTTCTGGGGTGATGTTGAAATAGTCGTACAAGTCTTCATCAGTCCATTGTCTCCTTACATCCATGTAGGGAACCCAGTTCCAGCGGTCTGGAGGTAGGTCTTGAGTAATCTTTCTCAAGCCAACTAAATATCTTGAAAAATCAGTCTTCAATAATGACACAAAGTTTTCGGCTTCATTTTTGTTATTGAAAACGTCAATAATATTGTATGTCTCAGTAGTGATGTTGCCTTTATCAACCAAAAAAATTTGATTTAAAGGAACAGTTGACCTACGTTTTCCTTTTGAACCGCCAGCCGCTTTAGGTACAGACACTTTCCAAAGCTCGATTTTGTCACTATTTTTGGTAATCTTGTCGCGTGCTGCATATTTGATTAATTTTCCTCGCGAAAGGCAGGGAACACCATTGGGATCAGTTTCACCTAAATCTTTATTTTTTTGGAAAAAATTTGTTTCCAAACCAAACGGCTTTCTTGCCCAAGCAACATTGCCTACAAATTTTCCATCCCATTTCGATTGAATTTTTCTAATCAATGCAAAAGCCAGAGGGTCATCTGGAATAATGTCATATTCACTAAAATTCACATTTTCTACGTATTTTCCATCAGTGAAATTTGTACTTTCATCATGGTCTTTGTCGTAATGTAAAAAACAAATCCCTCCATTTATATCTACCGTTGGAAATACATGGCTTGAATTTTGAAAATACTTGAGGTTTTTTATTTTAGTAGAGGACATCATTCTCTTTCGAAAACCGTCAAGTCCTTTGCCTCCACCAAACCATCTGGCTGGGATAACAAGTACAAATTCAGATATATCTTGATTCTCTACTAATTGCTCTGCAAATAAATCATAAATTGATTTAGCACTTTTACCAAATCCACCATCGCTTTCTTGGTAAGGCGGATTCCCCACCGCAATAATTTTCTTATTCCCGGATGTACTTTTTATATGCTCCAGCATGGATAAAA
>CAZHUE010000240.1:0-4132 GCA_964535875.1 uncultured Methylomarinum sp. | reverse complement strand
TTGAACAATATAATTTTTCCAGTAATCTAAACTCTACTCATTATCTTATTAACACTGACTTTATTGAATCTATGCACTTTCCCTATGAATATTTACTCATAAACAACAATGATTTCATTACAAAAGCAATCAAGCATGGAGCTAGAATTTTTTCCAGCGATATAAATAACATTATTGCAATACCGCCAAAAACCTCCTTTAAAGATTTTGATAAATTAGCTGAATCATTTGAAATATAACCATGAGCAGCGATAAAAAGTTAAAAATAGTTGTTTGCGGGCATGATCAAAAATTCTGGAACCCTATTCAGTCTTATTTAGAAAAAACAGATTTATTCGAATTCCGTGAAGATTATTGGTCCGGACACAATGAACATAATAAAAAAATATCCAACGATTGTATTCAGTGGGCAGATATTATTGTTGCTGAATGGACTTTAGGTAATGCCGTCTATTACTCTAAACATAAAAAAATGCATCAGCGATTAATCACACGCTTTCACCTTCAAGAAAGAAATACTGATTACCCTGGTCTACTGAAGATGGAGAATGTGGATAAAATAATTTTTGTCAGTGATCATATAAAAGACGAAGCAACGAAAAAATTCAAATTACCACCCGACAAAACATGCGTGGTATCAAACTTTGTAGACTTTGCAAAATATAACTTAGAAAAACATGCTGGCTCAGAATTTAATCTCGGAATGATTGGTATTGTTCCAATGCGAAAAAGAATGGATCTTGCGGTTGAGGTGCTTGAAGAATTATTAAAACTTGATTCTCGATATAGACTTCACATAAAAGGTGCCAATCCAGCCTCTTATGCTTGGCTAATGAAGCGGGAAGAAGAAAAGGAATATTACCTTAATCTTTTTAGTAAAATAAATGCTGCTCCCTATAAAAACAAGATCATTTTCGACCCTCCAGGCAGTGATATTCAAAACTGGTTTCAAAAAATTGGCTACATACTCTCCCCCTCTAATTTTGAAAGTTTTCATATGGCGATACCAGAAGGTCTTTGTTCTGGAACTATTCCCATTGTTTGGGGCTGGGAGGGCGCTAGTGATATTTATAAATATTTAATACCCGTTTCTGATTCAACAATCATCGCTCTAGAAATAGATAGAATTCGAAAATCTTCTACCCAGCCTTTATATGCCCAACAGTCTAAGAACTATGTAAAAGACAACTTTGATATTGAGACCGTCATTACGAAATGGAAAAATTTACTAATAAACAAATCAGATAGTCATCAAGAAATAAAGCCTACACCTCAAAAATCATTAATAATTGTCTGGTGTATAGATAACTGGAAAACCTTTCATCGTAGTGAAATGTTAAAGGAGCTCGCTAATAATCTTAAAGATACTGCCAACATATTATTAATAGAGCCAGGAAACAACTACAATGCGATTTTAGCTAAAGGCTGGGACTCAGAAGAAACCTTAATCCAATTTACCAAAAACAAACCCGTTAAAATAACCTCAAACCTTTATCGATCACGACTGATTCTCAATGGCACACCTCATGTACTTAAACACCTGATCACAACAGGCACTAGCAATAAAGCTAGACTGGGTATCGCTGCAAAAAAATTAACTGACTCATTTTTTGGAAATGATCAAAAAATCATACATTGGTTCTATAAACCAAACCAAACATACAAATGCCGTTACCCTGAAAATGCATCATGTATCTATGAAGTCTATGATGATTACACCAAAGATTTTGGTAACGGTGAAATTATTGAGAGAATGGTCGAACTCGAAAAATCGAACTATCCTGATGCAAAACATGTGTTTTTCACATCGGAAGTTCTCGCAGATCGAAAACAAAGTCTCTGCCATTCTCACTCAGTTGTTAGCAATGGTGTTGATTACCCTATTTTTGCTAAATATAGACACATTAAATCATCATCACTCAACAAACGTTATAGTGTCGGATACTTGGGAAACTTGGCCAAGTTTTTTAATTGGGAATTGATACAATTACTTGTTGATAAGCTTCCAGAAATGGACTTCTATTTTCATGGAAATATAGAAATCACACAAGAAGACCCACAACAAAAAATAGTTGAAACTCTAAAAAACAAATCTAATGTAGTTTTTACGGGACGAATTAATAGAGAACAAGGTGCAGCTGCAATTGCACGATATGATTGTTTAATTATTCCTTTTGTTAACAACGATGCGATGGACGCAGTGAACCCTCTAAAGCTTTGGGAATATTTAGCAGTTGGCAGACCAATCATTTCATCGAAAATGGAAGCCATTGAGAAGATGAAAGGGCATATATATTTTGCCGATACAGTTTCTGAATGGGTGAATGCAATTCAAACTGCAATATCAGAAGACACTAAGGAAAAATATCAATCAAGATGCGAGATAGCAAAGAACTATGCTTGGGGTTCACTCACTCAACTTCATGCAAATACAATTAAAGTATTGATAAGTTAAAAATGCATCTGATAAATACCATATTAATCGTGGTCAATACTCATCATCTACAAGATATAAATATTAAAGCAGTTTTATCATTCAACTACTTAAGGATAAATAAAATAGTATACTAGGCTCCCTCTCTATAAATTGTAATAATTAGTTATGAACTTATATAAATATCTTGAGGAATCACTCCCTCAAGATCACTCAAACCAAGTAAATAGCTCTCAAATTATTAATCCCTATTTAACACAGGGGTTTTCACCCTTAAAAATGTTAGACTTTGGCTCTCGTAATGAAGGTTTACTTGATTTTTTTATGAAGAACCTTCCTGACACCAAAATTACAAGTGTAAATATTGGCCTTACAGGCATTAAAACCCACCAAGAAACAAACACTAAAATACACGCTTACGATGGTAAAAAACTCCCTTTTAAAGATAATTCATTTGATTTTATTTATTCACACCAAGCTTTAGAACACGTGCTTCACCCTAAAAATGCCCTCTCTGAAATAGCAAGAGTGTTAAACACTGAAGGATTTTTTATTGGCCAAACATCACAGTTTGAACCTTTAAGTTCCTTAAATTTATGGAATTTTACACTTTTTGGGTTTAAACGAATGATAGAAAAAGCTGGAATGAGGCTTGTTGAACTTAGACCCAGCATTGATGGACTAACTTTAATGGAACGAGCTTATTCAGGAGACTTGCCCAAATACAATCGATATTTTAATATTGAGTCTCCCATAAATACAGAAATTGAAAATAGTTCAAGCCAAAAACAACTTTCGAATAGAATGATTAATTATAAAAAATTACTCATTTGTGGGCAGTTTTGTTTTATTTGTAGTTTGAGACCTCAGCATAACTCAGATGACGAGTAAAAATGACTAAAATCTTCCTGCTTTTCGTTGTAAATATTGCCAATAGCTCGCTATTAACTGCAATTCACGCCTCAATCAGAAAGATTTTATCTCATTTTTCTTTCGCCACTGAGTTATGCTGAGGTCTCAGTTTAAAATAAAACAACATCTAATTATGCTACAAAATGAAGACATACATATTTCTGTAATAATTCCATGTTACAACGTCGAAAATAAAATACAAAAATGCATCCAATCATTAAAAAAAATACAGTTTCATCAAAAAAATTATGAAGTGATTTTTATTGATGACGGTTCGACTGATCATACAATTGATATCATTAGTTCTGAGATAGATAATCGATCTAATTGGTCGTTACATAAGCTTCTAGAAAATAGTGGATCCCCCTCAAAACCTCGAAATATTGGTACTGTTTTAGCTAAAGGAGAATATCTATTTTTCCTTGATAGCGATGATGAGATTATTGATTCTTCTTTACAACAACAATATGCAATCGCTATCCAAGAAAATGCTTGTATTGTAAGGGGCTATCTAATAATTGATGAAAATAAAAACAAGCAGATAGCTAATCAAATAATTGACTTTCCTCATACAGAAAGTAAAAAAGAAAAGATTAAAAAAATCATCACACACCAAAGCACCACCTCACCTTCTCTTGTCAAAAAGGAGTTAATAACCGAGCACTCAATTATTTGGGAAGAGGACATTCGGGTCGGTGAAGATACACTTTTTTTAATTGATGTATTAACCCATGCCACTGTCATCACCTACCTTGATGAAGCATTATTTATTTACAATAAGACGAG
>CAZHUE010000239.1:0-4142 GCA_964535875.1 uncultured Methylomarinum sp. | reverse complement strand
GCACAACCCGTTATCAATAAGCCCATACTCAGTTGATTACATTGAAACTTGAACTCCTCCACAAACAAGAATATACTTCACTTTTAATACTTCTACTGCGTATTTCTAGTATAAAGTTAAGAGTATACATGTGATTATCATTTGCTTTTACAATTTCAATCCTTACTTAATAATAAAGTATAACCTAACAATTTAATGAATTAAAAATCATCAAGCTATTAGCCAGCTTAAGCAACTGAGCTATTACTCTTAAAGACAGTAAATTTAACTATCACTGAGCCAATAAACATCACAATCCAACTTTAACAGCAAGTGTTAAAATAAAATCAGCTTCTATCACAAGTTTACTTAAGCGTTGGATGTTATTCGCAACGTCCCCTTTCACGCGCCAGGCAAAAGGTGTCATTTGAAGCAAAGCCATCCGTTGCTCTTGATTAGGCTGTATTTTATAGCTGACCCGTTGACTATCAACTTGTTTGAATGTTTTAGGTAGATTTATATCAATATCGTGCTCATTCACTTTTTTGTAAATAAATTCTTTTAACTGCCATAAATGTCGTGGCCCAGGCGTGACTAATAATAAAAATCCGCTTGTTTTTAATATACGTTCAACTTCTGCATCATTTGAAGGTGCATAAATCCTCATCACTAAGTCAAAATAATCATTGGTATAAGGTAAGCGCTTATTACTCGCAACAATAAAATGAGCATTTGCTTGTTTTTTTGCCGCTGCTAAAATTGCATTTTTAGCAATATCTATACCATGCAAATCAAAATCATTGATTCTACTTTCACTTAAAGCCTCAATTTGCCGACAATAATAGCCCTCACCACAACCCATATCTAAAATTCGCATAGTTGAACCTTCGGTTTTATGCTTTTCAATCATAGATACAATTGCTTTAGCCATTGGCTGATAAAAACCACCTTCAAGAAAATGCCGTCTCGCTCGCATCATTGCACGACTGTCTCCAGGCTCTTTAGATTTTTTATGCTGAGCAGGCAATAAATTTAGATAACCTTCCTTAGCTAAATCAAAGTGATGCTTGTTTTTGCAATAATATCCTTGGGAAGGCAAGTGCTTTACAAGGGGAGCTTGGCAAACTGGACAAATATAGGGCATTAATAACAAATTAAATAATTCTTACGTCAGGTAAAATAATAGTAAAAGGGCATTCAATGGATTGTATTATCATTTTATTACAGTCTATATTGCCCCTCACTTTAATAATTTTTGGTGCAACACTCGACCTTAAGCACAATGATGGTGCATTTATTAAAAATAGCAAATGCTTAGCTCTTTAATACTCAGCAAAATAAAACACCTCATCAATATAAGCCCCTATACTCTCATACTTTACCATTAGCTCTAATTAAAAAAGAGTTGGCACGACACATGCTTAGGCAATGTATAATCTACTATTATCTACAGTGACATAGGACGGAGATGAGTACAAAACAAACTCTAGTTGTTATCGGAAACGGAATGGTTGGACATAATTTTCTGATCAACTTAATGGCAAGTGAAATTAAAGACAAATTTGAAGTGATCACCTTTTGTGAAGAACCCAGAGTAGCTTATGACAGATTACATCTAACTGATTTCTTCGCAGGTAAATCAGCCGATGACTTGACCATGGTTGACGATGGTTTTTTTGAAGATAACGGAATCACTATCCATATTGGCGATAAAGCAACAGCAGTCGATCTACAAAAAAAACAGGTCACTTCCAATAAAGGTTTAACAATTAGCTATGACAAATTAATCATGGCAACAGGGTCATATGCTTTTGTTCCACCAATCCCTGGTCATGATCGGGAACAATGTCTGGTTTATCGTACTATTGAAGATTTAGAAGAAATTACAGCCGCGGCTAAAAATGCCAAAGTAGGCGCAGTAATTGGTGGTGGATTATTAGGCCTGGAAGCAGCCAAAGTGCTTAACGATTTAAATATTAAAACCAATGTCATTCAATTTTCTTCAGGATTAATGTCCGCCCAGTTAGATGAAGGGGGAGCAAGACTATTAGCCAATAAGATTGAAGCACTTGGCATGTCAGTTTTGACCAATAAAAATACCATTGAAATTGTCGAAGGTGAAGAATGTAAAAATAAAATGATCTTTGCTGATGGAAAAACTCTGGAAACTGATATTGTTATTTTTTCTACAGGCATTAGGCCTCGTGATGAAATAGCCAGAGCCAGTGGGCTTAAAATCGGCTCGCGTGGTGGTATTGTTATCAATAACCAATGTAAAACATCTGATCCGGATGTCTACGCAATAGGCGAATGTGCCGTTTGGGAAGAACAAATTTTTGGTCTGGTCGCACCAGGTTATGCAATGGCCAGAACGGTGGTTGCAGATTTAGCAGGTAAAGAAGAAAACTTTACCGGTGCGGATATGAGTACAAAACTAAAATTAAATGGCGTTGATGTTGCCAGTATTGGAGATGCTCATGCAAATACTCCAGGGTCAATGGTATATACCTATCAGAATGGTAAAGAAGGTATATATAAACGTATCGTTGTTAGTGAAGATGGAAAATATCTATTAGGTTCTGTCTTAGTTGGCGATGCATCCGGATACGGCACACTGTTACAATATTGTTTAAACAAAATTGAATTACCAGAACACCCCGATGCATTAATTTTACCGCACCGCTCAGATGAATCAGTAGGGCTTGGCCCTGATGCCCTACCCGACTCTGCTCAAATATGCTCGTGTTTCGATGTTAGCAAAGGCCAGATTTGCTCTGCGATTGAAAATGGTTGTACCGATTTAGCAGCCTTAAAAAGCACCACTCAGGCTGCAACCGGTTGCGGTGGTTGTACTGCATTATTGAAATCAGTTTTAGACTGTGAACTAGAGAAATCAGGCATCGAAGTCAACACCGATATTTGTGAACATTTTCCACACACTCGCCGAGACTTATACAACATCGTCATGGTTGAAGAAATCAAGACCTTTGATCAGTTAATAGAAAATCATGGTAGTGGTCTTGGTTGTGATATATGTAGACAAGCCGTTGGATCAATTCTGGCATCTTACTGGAATGATTATATTTTAGAAAAAAATCATCTTAGCCTTCAAGATACTAACGATACTTTCTTGGCCAATATGCAAAAAGATGGAACTTATTCTATTGTTCCCCGTATGGCTGGCGGTGAAGTTTCCCCAAATATGTTAATCGCACTAGGTCAGGTCGCTAAAAAATACAACTTATATACCAAAGTAACAGGCGGACAAAGAGTTGACTTATTTGGTGCGAGGGTTGATCAATTACCCTTAATCTGGAAAGAATTAATTGATGCTGGTTTTGAATCCGGTCATGCTTACGGAAAATCATTAAGGACAGTAAAATCCTGCGTAGGTAGCACTTGGTGTCGTTATGGTGTAGATGACAGCGTTGGACTGGCTGTTGAGCTGGAAAATCGCTATAAAGGTTTAAGAGCACCACATAAAATTAAATTTGCTGTATCAGGTTGTACCAGAGAATGTGCTGAAGCACAGGGTAAAGATATAGGTATCATTGCTACTGAGGGTGGATGGAATTTATATGTTTGTGGTAACGGAGGAATGAAGCCCAGACATGCTGATTTATTTGCAACAAATTTAGATAAGAAAACTTTAATAAAATACATCGACAGAGTGCTTATTTTCTACGTTCGTTCAGCTGATCGTATGCAAAGAACCTCTGTCTGGATGGAAAATATGGAAGGTGGACTGGATTATCTTAAATCCATTGTTATAGAGGACAAATTAGGTATTTGCGATAAACTGGAAGCACAAATGCAACACGTGGTTGATACCTATCAATGTGAATGGAAAACGACCATCGAAGATGAATCAAAATTAAAACGTTTCCGTCATTTTATCAACAGTGATGAAACAGATGAAAATGTACTGTTCGTGGAAGAAAGAGGGCAAATTAGGCCTGCTAGCGCTGAAGAATATAGACATATCAAAATAGTAGAGGAAGTTTAGGGTACACTGACATAATTGATTCAAAAAACCTTTACTATACAAATAAAACCAAACAGAAAGAAAAAGTTTTATTACTAAAAAGTCTATAAATCTGGTAAATTTACTTAGTAGAAAAGAAGTTTCAGAGGGAATCGATGCAGAAATTTATAGAAACAAT
>CAZHUE010000238.1:0-4176 GCA_964535875.1 uncultured Methylomarinum sp. | reverse complement strand
GCACGGAGGCTTACCCTATGGTTTTCTTCGTCATTCAGTCGAATCAATGGTTTTTAGTTGGATCACGAAAATCAAAAGGATACATAAAGACTCCCCCACGCGTAAGTACTCTGTATACCTCAGCCACTAAAGATGCAATCCAGCGCATATTAAAATCTTTACCTCGAATACCCTCGGTTCCTTGTAAACATTCTGAAATATATTGTTGGACAGGTGCTTCCCAAAAACGTTGGTTAGACATATTAATGGCGAATTCTTGAGTGTCTTCAGGAATGCTCATCTGGGGATGAGTCAGATAAAATTCACCAATTTCCTGATCCAAGGTAAAACCATTAACTCCTTGTCCTGTAGTTAAAATTAACATGGTAGAAGGGCCGTAAAGTACAAAACCTGCACAGACCTGTTTGCTGCCTTTTCGTAAAAAATCTTCTGTTGTTGGATTAATACTTTCATCATAACGCAAAATTGAAAAAATAGTACCCACTGTTAGATTAACATCAATATTGGAAGATCCATCTAAAGGATCAAATAAGGCTAGGTATTTCCCACGAGGATATTGATCAGGTATCTTAATAGGCTCATCATCTTCTTCGGAAACCATGCCAGCCAGATGACCTGTCCACTTTAATGCATCAATCATTATGTTGTTACTGATAATATCCAGTTTTTTTTGAATTTCACCTTGTACATTTTCTGAATCAGAACTTCCCCAAGTGCCGATCAAATCGCCTTGATTTACTAAATGTGATATTTTTTTGCAGGCAGTGAGAATATCGCTTAAAAGTGAAGATAAGTCTCCAGAAGCATCAGGGAGTTTTCGTTGTTGTTCGATGATAAACTGGGGCAAGCTAACTTTATTGTCCATTAGGTGACATCTCATTGTAAAAAACACAAGGTAAGATTGTACTGTAAATTCTCTAATATGAAGAGGATAAAAATTAAGTTTTCAAGAAAAACTTAATAGATATAAATTATATTTTTGGAATAAAGGAAGATTAAAAAAAATCAAAAAATAAATATTAAAACACAATATATTGTGCTATTATTTTTACCAGCCACTACATGTATGTTTTTGGTCAACGCTTACAATTAATTCGCCCTCTGTTTAAAGTATTTACAAAAAAGGAAAACATTAATGACTGCTCAGCTTCATGTCGTTGCCGAAAAGGTGACAGAAATTCCGTTACAAAATGCTTCGCTGGATATTTGGGATACAAAATACCGCTTAAAAAGTAAAGAGGGAAATGCAATTGATAAGACGATTGATGAAACTTATCAACGGGTAGCCAAGGCATTAGCCAATGTAGAAAAAGGTAAAGCATTACAAGAGCAATATTATAAAGAATTTTTATGGGCATTACGTCAGGGCGTTATTCCTGCTGGACGAATTATTTCTAATGCTGGTGCGCAAGAACATAAGCCAGCAACTTCAACTATTAATTGTACAGTGTCTGGCTCGATTGCAGATTCTATGGATGATATTCTTAACAAAGTACACGAAGCGGGACTTACCTTAAAAGCAGGCTGTGGAATAGGCTACGAATTTTCTACGCTACGCCCTAAAGATGCTTATGTTTCTGGTGCGGGAGCTTATACATCTGGACCTCTATCTTTTATGGATATCTACGATAAAATGTGTTTTACCGTCTCTTCAGCAGGTGGACGAAGAGGCGCACAAATGGCAACATTTGATATTGCTCATCCCGATGTGGTCGAATTTATCAGAGTAAAACGGGAAGATGGCCGTTTACGCCAGTTTAATTTGTCTTTACTCATTACGGCTGAATTTATCGAAGCGGTTAAAAATGATAAGCCATGGGCTTTGTCTTTTCCTGTAACGGGGAAGGAAGTAAAAACTGATAATCTGGATCTTGAAAATAAAGAACTCATTGTTTGGCGCGATTTACCCAATAAAGAAGGCTATGTTGTTAACGATGATGGCCAGATTGCCTGTAAAATCACTAAAACCATGCCAGCACGTCGATTATGGGACATTATTATGTCATCAACCTACGACTACGCAGAGCCTGGGTTTATTTTGATTGATAAAGTCAATGAAATGAACAACAACTGGTTCTGTGAAAATATTCGAGCGACAAACCCATGTGGTGAACAACCATTACCACCCTATGGAAGCTGTCTTTTAGGGTCAATCAACTTAACTCGTTTTGTAGAGAAGCCTTTTACTAGTCATGCACGTTTTGACTGGGAAACTTACCGTAAAACGATTCGAATTTTCACACGTATGTTAGATAACGTAGTAGAAATTAATGGTTTGCCACTAGAAAAACAACGTGATGAAATTACCAGTAAACGTCGGCATGGTATGGGCTATTTAGGCTTAGGCTCTACACTGACTATGTTAGGGTTAAAATATGGTGAAAAAGAATCGCTAGAGGTAACGGAAAAAATAACTAAAACATTAGCGGTAGAAGGCTGGAAAGAAGGGCTTGCATTATCAAAAGAAAAAGGTGCAGCACCGGTGATGACCCAGGAATATATTGTAACGGGTGAAATGTTACATAAAAGACCTGAAATGACAGAAGATGGTTACAAAAAAGGCGATAAAATTTTAGGTAAAGTTTTACACGCAAAATACAGTCGTTATATGCAGCTTTTGGCAACAGAAGAACCAGAATTAGCAAAAGGGCTAATAGAGCAGGGTGCACGATTTACTCACCACAGTTCCATAGCACCTACAGGGACTATTTCTTTATCTTTAGCGAATAACGCAAGTAATGGCATAGAGCCAAGTTTTGCACATCATTATTCCCGAAATATAATTCGGGAAGGAAAAAAGAGTAAAGAGAAAGTCGATGTATTTTCATTTGAACTATTAGCTTATAGAGAATTGATTAACCCTGAAGCTATGCCCTTTAGTGAAAAACCTGAACAGCAATTACCAGATTATTTTATTTCAGCAGATGATATTACTCCTAAACAACATGTTGATGTACAAGCGGCAGCGCAAAAATGGATAGATTCATCTATTTCAAAAACAGCCAATGTCCCTACGGATTATCCATACGAAGATTTTAAGTCTATTTATGAATATGCATATGATAAAGGTTTAAAAGGATGTACAACTTTTCGTTTTAACCCAGAAGTATTTCAAGGTGTCTTGGTAAAAGAAACAGACTTGGAAAAAACAACCTATCAATTTACTTTGGAAGACGGCCATGTTATTGAAGTAAAAGGTAATGAAGAAATAGACTATGATGGTGAAATGCATACAGCCGCTAATCTATTTGATGCACTAAAAGAAGGTTATTACGGTAAATTCTAATGATACATAAAATCACAAAAAAAATTGTAGGCTACAAAGTTATCAATGAAGAAGAAAATAAAAATGTTGATAACATCGAAGAAGCTAAACCTACTCTGGAAAGTATGCATGAAAATGTACAACGCCCAGAAGTACTGTTAGGCTCAACATATAAAATAAAAACGCCACAATCAGAACATGCGCTCTATATCACCATCAACGATATGGTGCTCAATATGGGGACAGAACATGAAGAGCGCCGGCCTTATGAAGTGTTTATTAACTCTAAAAACATGGAACATTTTCAATGGGTTCTAGCTTTAACCCGAGTAATCTCAGCCGTTTTTCGAAAAGGGGGTGATGTAACTTTTCTGGTCGAAGAAATGAAAGCCGTATTTGATCCAAAAGGGGGATATTTTAAAAAGGGTGGTATTTTTATGCCATCACTAGTTGCAGAAATAGGTCATGCGATAGAATCACATATGAAATATATTGGCCTGATCGCAACAGAAGAAGTGAGCGAACACCAAAAAAAGTATTTAGCTGAAAAACGGCAAGAATTTGAAGAGAAGCATGGAGACTCATTAGCAAATGATGAAAACAGCTTTCCCGATAAAGCAATTTTATGCAGCAAATGTAGCACCAAAGCAATGGTACTAATGGATGGATGTATGACATGCTTAAACTGCGGGGAAAGTAAATGTGGCTGATTGAGCTATTAATAGTAATTGTGTGTAATTATAATCAGCGTAAATTTTCCGTATTTTGCCCGACATAGAATTAAATAATCTCAAGGTTATTGTGCCATAAAATATGGGTCTAGAAGAAAAAGAGAGTTTTGTTATAATGAGGGATAGATGGAAAAAGTCCGTGTTTTATTCTGGACTTTTTCCATCTAATAATAATGTTAG
>CAZHUE010000237.1:0-4201 GCA_964535875.1 uncultured Methylomarinum sp. | reverse complement strand
CTGACCCTATTATAATTTAAATCATATCTATTTGATTTATTAATAGGTTAATAAAGCTTGGTTCTACTAGATGGTTTCAACTATGTACTTTACTGGAAAGAAACTATACAGCTCGTATCCTTACCATTATATGTTGCGTTCTATTGGGTTTTTGCTACATGATGTGATATTTTTCAAGAGGCTCTACAGTATATTCTTATCTGTGATATGTAACTCAAACCACCTGAAATACTTAAAGTTGGAGTATACTTAGTCAGATGTAATTGTTTGTCGGGAATAATTAGTTTCCCTTATAGTAATTTAGTTTAATTTATGAAATTTATAATTTTTAGTGTTCTCTCTATATAAATTCTAAACTAGAACCTTCGTTCCTATAAAATACAACCTTAAACTTTTATTTCAAAATATCATTATGTCTATAAACCCTAGAAAAAAAACTCATCAGGTCCTGGTTGGAAACATAAAAGTGGGGGGTGATGCACCTATTGCTGTTCAGTCTATGACTAATACTGATACAGCAGATATTGCTGGAACTGTTAGCCAAATAATTGAACTTTCTAATGCTGGGTCAGAAATGGTCAGGGTAACCGTTAATACTGAGGAAGCCGCAAAAGCCGTTCCCGAGATAAACAATCAATTAATCCAGAAAGGCTTTTCTGTTCCTATTGTGGGAGACTTTCATTTTAATGGGCATAAATTATTAGATAAATATCCTGCTTGTGCCGAAGCATTAGCTAAATATAGAATAAATCCGGGAAATGTAGGGCGTGGAAAAAACAGAGACCCTCAGTTTCAACAAATGATTGAATTTGCTTGTAAGTATAATAAGCCTGTTAGGATTGGTGTTAATGGCGGCAGTCTTGATCAATCTGTGCTAACACGGCTGTTAGATGAAAATAGATTAAAAGAAAATCCACAAGAGCTTTCTGCGATAACTCGAGAAGCTATTGTACTTTCTGCTTTGGAAAGTGCGGCAAAAGCCCATGAATATGGCCTGAGTAATGACAAAATAATTTTATCTTGCAAAATCAGCAATGTACAAGAGTTAATCAACATATACCAAGATTTATCTAGTCGATGTGATTATGCATTACATTTAGGTTTAACGGAAGCAGGAATTGGATCTAAAGGCATAGTGGCATCTTCAGCTGCATTATCAGTGTTAATGCAACAAGGAATTGGAGATACGATTCGCATTTCATTAACACCTGAGCCAGGTGGCGCAAGAACAACAGAGGTTGTAGTCGCACAGGAGATACTCCAGACAATGGGTTTTCGGTCATTTACGCCGATGGTGATCGCCTGCCCTGGTTGTGGAAGAACTACTAGCGACTACTTTCAAAAACTTGCACAAGATATTCAAGCTTATTTACGTTCTCATATGCCGATCTGGAAAGAAAAATTCAAAGGCGTAGAAGAAATGGAAGTAGCTGTAATGGGGTGTGTAGTTAATGGCCCAGGTGAAAGTAAAAATGCTAATATTGGTATTAGCTTGCCTGGCACAGGGGAAACACCAGTTGCCCCAGTCTATGAAGATGGCGTAAAAACTGTAACACTAAAAGGTGACAAAATAGCCGAAGATTTCCAGCAATTAGTTGAGCGATACATCGAATCTCATTACGGAGTTCAATAAATAATATTTAGAAAAAGTAATTTACCTAATCAAAATATAACTCTGTAGGTTGGGCTAACAGCTTTATCGTTAGCCCAACAATTTGCGTATTGGGCTACTAATAAAAAAATAAGCCCATAACGACCCAACTAATAATCAACCTTCTATAGTTGTCCATTTAGCAGCTAACTTTGCTGATGCAATACCAAAGCCAACACCTAAGATAAGAGAGCAAGATATAACAAGTAAAGGATTATTCCATGCAACACCCAATAACACATCTTTGCTCAATATATCTGGTGTTTGTAACATATAAGCAAAAGTAGCTGAATAACCAAGCACTGTTGCAGGAATGCAGGAAAGTACTTTAATATTTGCTGCAAGACACGAAACGATAACAGAAATTGTTACCACAATACCTGCCATCAAAGGAAATCCTAAAGCTGCATCAGCAGGAATATTTGTTAACTGAACAGCTGCATACCAAGCCATTGCAACACCAAAGACACTACAGATTGCAACATTTTTTGCTGCCTCATCATTACCACCTAAAGCAAAATAAGCTGCCCAGGAAATAGTTAAGGCCCATATAAAAAAAACACCAGCAAGTGGCCCTACAGCCAAAAAGGTTGCAAGCCCAGCTAAAACACCAATACTTACAGAAAGCGCAGTAAGACCATTCATAATTAAATCTCCAAATTCTTACCTCATTAATAATTATTAATTTGATTTGCAGAGAGGCAATACCACAAAACCAAAATTACCAAGCAGAACAGTAATGTTACTCTGCCATGCAAAAGCCTAAGCAAATTTAAGCACACCAGAACAAAATATGCAAAATTCGATTATTTTTTAAGTAATATCAATGAATTAAAGAATATCTTGATTGCTTCATTGTTACTATTTTTATTCTTTACTTTATTTTATATTTTTTTGTTTCAATTAACTACGCTTTATATTCTGCTAATTGTTCATTATAAAGTGCTGCTATCAAATTTGCTTGATAAACCATCCCTGTTAAACGCTTATCAGAATTAATGATTGGTACTTGCCTTATGCCATGAGCGGACATCAATGGAATAAGGTCGGCTATATGTGCTGAAACAGGCAATGTAGTAATAGGCGTAGTCGTAAAAAGCCCAACAGCTTCAGGTTTAATTGCTGTCACATTGGCTGTTCGGCGAATAAAAAGCCGAATTTTATCATGAAAGCTATCATAGACATTTAAAGAAATTATTCCAGGTGATAATGCCGGTTACTCGTTGGGCAGTATTTACAACGGGCATTGCTTTAAGGTTGTTAGTTCTCATTATTTTCCAAGCTTGTTCAACTTCAGTTCCAAATTCAACCGAAACAACGTCTTTTTTTCATGATATCAGCACATATAATAATTGACCTTTAATACGCAGAAAAGTATTCATCTCAACTTGTGTTAGAAGTTTACTTAATACGACATGTGTCAAATATATAAATATATCATTTTTTTCTAAAGCCAAACGAAGATCTTGTTCTGAAAACCCTACTTGATGACTTGGTTCAATAACATTGTGCTGTTGATTCTTTTCTTTTTTAATGGGTAATGGGCTTGGGTAGTTTCGTCCAATCACCCAACGATTTATGATAATAACCAGAAATAACATGGTCAGTACATTGATAGCAAAAGGAACAATAACGAAAGAAAGCCGATGACCCAGCCATGACAGGTGTTAGGCTCGTTGCAGCTACTGGCGGGGGTGTAAACGGCGCATTAGTAACATCTAAAAAATGAACCACCAACGGCTGTTGTCGCAACAGTAGAAGTTTCAGGAATATTCAAGGCACACCATACCTGCTTATTGCAGAAATCAATTGATCACCAACAAAAGGCCAAGGTTGTGCTAAAGGGCTGCTAGGTATAAAAAATAAAATAATAGCTGATGCTCCCATTGATGCGACAATCATTGGATGTCCAGCCAAGGAAAAAAATTTTGCTTTAATACTTAATTTGACCGGATCAATTGAAAGATACTAAAAACCTTTAAATATTTTCATTCGGTAAGAAGCTGTTAATTACTAGGGAATGAGGATTTAGCAAGTTATGCAAATATTTTAATAGCATTTCTGTAAAGACAAAGCAAATGAAAATCTAGATGTTGTTAAATCCTCATTGTTAAATTAAGCTGACAAAAAAACAGCCAATAACAAGCTAGTTTTTACGACTTCTTTGTTAAACGAAATTTGTGCACGGAATAAAAAGAACTTGTAATAGTTGCCTCAATCTTGACAAAAAAGGGGACTACTAAAACTATTCCTGTACATCTCTATTTCATAGTTAAGTTAACTTACTTCTTCAAACAATTTTTTAGGTGCTCCACACTCAGGACATTGCCAATCATCGGGAACATCATTCCATAAAGTCTGAGGAGAAATTCCACCATCTGGATCACCTTTTTCTTCATCATAAATATGATCACAGGTTTTACATTTATATTTTTTATATATAGACATTTCACACCTCCCTCAAAAAATGGATAGTATTATAGTTATCAACATGATTCTGGAAAAGTCTGTGCTTACTGATTTTTCCAGATATGGAATAGAAGAGTAACT
>CAZHUE010000236.1:0-4290 GCA_964535875.1 uncultured Methylomarinum sp. | reverse complement strand
AAGTTGCATCGGCATGTAAGCGTCCACCGATTTTCATTTTGAATTCTTTATCCGCGGTTTCGAACTGCAGACCTTTTTTATCCAGTTTTACTGAAATATCTTTAACGTCTTTTTTTGTGATCTCTTCTTTTTTTATTAATTTATTATATTGATCTGAAGTGATAGCTTTATTGTATAACAGCATATCAAGCAACTCTTTGTCTGCTGCCTGAGCATTTATGCTGCATAAGCTTGCGATAGTAGCTAAAGCGAGTTGTTTATGTTTTTTAAAATTCATTTCGCGCCCTGAAGTTGAGTAAAAAATCTTACTTATTGTAAAATAACAGCAAAATTGTAGTCTATTAATTTGACAGCTTTATGACAATGGGAGAAGTTATTTTTATAGGTTCAAACAGCTCGATCTATTTGTGTAAAATCAACACGTTACAACTACCTCTAAGATTTATTATGATACCCTTTTTTATTTCAAAAGAATAATATTTTGCAGAAGCAGCTTAAATTCCGCGAGTTCATGTGGAATCAATTCCTCAGATGCTGAAACAGCGTATAAGATTTCCTGATTAGAAAGAATCGTCAGCCAAACACTGAGAATCCTTTAAAATATAACTTTAGCGGTGAAATGAGAAGCACTTACCCTTGACGAGGAAAGTAAGATTTCACGGGATTCGTAGTTTAAAAACCCTTTTAATGGTTTTGATCGGCAATTAGTAGGCTTAATTTTTATAGGAATATATTTTGGCTGACGATTCTTTCTAATCAGGTAAGATTTTTAGAAAAAAAGTTTCGACGTATTCCTAGTTATCCTGAATTCAAACGCATAAGTTTAAATAAAAGGTAGTGTACTCAGATGTATAATTATTTTTGCAATTCGCAGTGTTCTTCTATCAAAGACGAACCAACCTGTGCCGATTCCTTCCTTTGAGATTTTCAAACCGGAAAAGCCAGCGTCATCGTAGAACCAAAGACCATTAAAATTAATAATTGGCTTCAAACGGTAATATACTTCACGCGGTCACGGATGCGGATTTTTATCGGTCGATTTTTGCCGATAGACTGTGTTACTGAAACAGTTGCGTAGCTTGCTATGCGCCAGTTTCAGCGCCTTGCTATCGACAAAAATCAACTCGATATAAATTCCGCATCCGTGACCGCGTGAAGTATAACGTCCAAGGTGGGTGAAATTAGAACTATAAATTACTGAAACCGGCAAAAGACAGTCATTCTCGATCTTATTTTCAAAACTCACTCATGCGAGTGAGGTGTAGCCTCGCTAGAAGAATGATCAAATTATAAAGTATATACACAACCTTTTTAAAAACGGATGGATAAACTACCTGAGATTATGTGATTCATTAGATCATTCCTGTTTTTTCGATCTATAAATTGATTAATATAGCCCAATTCAAAACGGTAATGTTTTTTAGAATCAATAAACATCCCTAACCCTGCAAAGACCCTGTTTTGTCCAAAACCACTATTTGCCCCCCAGTCAGTACTATTTATATTGACAAAGACTTCATCCCAAACTGATATATAAAATTTTTGAGAAAATAAAGGGTGTGTATATTTTAACAACTGTCTGTAACGCCAGCCAGTATCATCACCGTTGCTCAAGAAACGCTGTTCTAAACGTGTTCGAGTTGCTAGTTTTCCCCACGAATAAGCTTCCCCCCAACTTAATTGTTGCCAAATCCTGTGTTCGTCCGTTTCTTCACCGCCTAAAGGTGAAGTGTTAACCCAGGCATAGCCCGCCCATAAGCTGACATTATCAGATAATTTGTACCCCACACCAGGCCGAATAATACTCTGCCCTAATTTGCCAGCATCGTTAAACAAACGCCCCTGCCCTTCCATCCACCATTGCCACTGACTATGCTCTGACTCTGAATTAACAAAACTGCCTTGCCCCTGCACGGCCCCCCAAGCACTAAAATCATCATCAATATCTGCAATAGCCTTCGACCAAGGCATTACCAACAAAGTCAACCAGAGTAGGACTAGTGTAGATTTACTAAAATAATTATTCATAATGGATTTTTACCGCAATAAGTTCAATGTAATATGGAATGAGAGTTTACAGACTGCAAAGGTCTGTTATTGGGTCATTTTAAAATATCGAAAAACGAATCTATTTGTTTTTTAATGCAATTACTGATCTTTTCATCAGTAACCAAAGCTTAGCTTTCCGAGCAAGATTGTCAACCCCAAATAGAAATGTAGAAATGCGAGTGTGATTAAAAGTGAAGTAAAATGTGAACTATATTCCATATCATATTAAAATAACGGAGAACAATGGAAAAATTAAACACAACCTTAGCAGACTTTATAACCCGAATAGAAAAACAACCAGTTTTATTGAAACGATTTGAACAACTATGTGATTATTTATCTGAAGCTGCTCCAAAAAACCAAACAGTTGACGGTGCCTGTTACACAAAATAAAAGGCGTTAAAGAAGAAACTGCCCATTGGCTCAGGTGAAATAGAAAGTGCTCATCGACATGTAATCCAGCATCGTTTCAAACTTGCTGGGGCATGGTGGAAAAGTGATGACATGATTATATGTTATCACTACAGCTTAATCGAGCGAATTGTTTCTGGGACGACTACTGGGATAATTTAGCAAAAATAGCTGCTTGATATGTTTACTTCACTTTTAATCACACCCGTTCATACTTGTTCTATACCATTTTGTTCAAGTGTATGGTAGAAGCCTTGATACCCAAAGGGGTTAATAAGGGTTTCGAGAACCGCCCAAGCGTAACTGGCAGCGGCGCAGTAGATCTTGAACAGGATCTAAAGATCATGACCCAATAAATCCGAAACCATCGCCTTACCTACACCAAAAACTTTAATCCCTTTCCTTATTTGAGCCGCGTAATGTTCATGTAAATGCCCATGAAAAACCTTTTTCACTCCCATTGCCTCAGCTAATTGATCAATCGCGATAAAACCGTGCCGATGACTTCTTGGTGCTTCGTGTGTCACTAAAATATCAGCTTTTAATTCTTTTAGTTTTGCTACTTCGTCAGGCCAAATAGCAGATTCGAGCTTTAATGAAAGCCCGGAAAACTTAGAATCAGAATGCTGCCCCCGAATAAAGTCTTTCTTACTTTTCCATTTAGGTGCAGTTGGTGGATACCACACTCTACCAAGAAAAATACCACCCAAACCTGCAATCCTTAACCCTGCAATATCTTTTATCTTAAGATGTAAACTATTTTTTGATAATTGAGATGAAAACAGATTCTCATGATGTAAAGGAATATCAAAATCATGATTCCCAGGAATCCACCAAACCTGAGTTTTATCCATAATAGAGTAAATATAATGCTCCAGTGGTCTTTTTAAATCATAATCTCCTAATAAAACAATAGCCTCCGGGAGGTATCTCTTTACAGCATCAATTAATGGATTAAAGTTTCCATGTGGGTCGCCCGCAAATAGAATTTTCTTTTCATCCATCATATTTACCTGGCTAAAGAACATTCTCGCCTGTATTTTCAGGCAAAAACATCAAATTTAACATTTTGGATTTGATTCTCCATTAAGAAAATCAATTGTATTTTATTCTCACGAGATAATTTCTTAATCTCCATTTCCCGTTTTGTAGCAGAACTTCTATTATGCCCTTGCTCAAGATAAACCAGCTTTTTAGGCTTTCGGCCTCTAAAATATTTTGCACCTTTTTGTGCTAGATGCTGAGCAAAACGCTTTTCCACATCATTACTTATACCTGTATAAAGTGATTCATCAGAACAATAAATCATATAAACAGCCCAGTCACTCACGACTTATTATTTTTAGGGCCTATTTTTAAATTAAAAATTACAGCTACTGCTAAAGCAACTACAATATAAGCATAACGAGCTATGTACATTAAAATTGTATTCCGACCGTGCATAGCTGCATCTTTTATCGGCGGATTAATAAAGTATGTCCAGAATAAAGCGATTATAAAGTAAACCATAACGCCTGTAATTGCCCAGTGAATTGGGTTTCTATCGTACTTTGAGGCATTATTATAAAACCATGCCAAAATAAAAATTGCTACTAACGAGCCAATAATCATAGTATTTAACCTACTTATTTTAAGATAACTTTAAAAAGTATACTTGATCAGTCTTCCCCTGCCCGCACATCAAACTCAATTTTCCAACGAAGTGAATCCTGCTGTGATACAGCATGTAACTCCAACGTCCCAACTTCAGTTACTGCGGCACTCAAATGGACAGGAATAACTTCTCCAGCATTATGTCCTTCTTCCGGCAAGGTAATTTCAATTTCATCC
>CAZHUE010000235.1:2416-4307 GCA_964535875.1 uncultured Methylomarinum sp. | reverse complement strand
AATCTTGAATTAGTGGCCCACTCAAGAAAAGGTTTTATCATTATTAATATCAATGACCCTGAAAAGTTTTCACGTCTTCTAGATATATGGCATGTATGTTATGATAAGAGTACTCATGATGAGTTACCCTTAAATATCTTTTATTTCATTTAGTTTTCACTGAATATTACACATCGTTGACAGACTATCTTGCGTTAATAATATTCGAGACAGCGACGATTATCGACATTAAATCACCTATCAAACGACCGGCTGTTAGTTCCTAGGACAAAGCGGAAGATATCTGTTAACCAGTCATTTAGCAGAAAACCCGCAATGAGGTGTTATTAGGACTCAGAAGCAGCACTCTGGAGCCTTAATAAAAAAGTACCCGCTCTTGTCCGTTTTTATTCAGTCAATAAATATGTTTTGTCCCGTGCTTTATATCAACCATCTTAACTATACTTTTTTATAATTCTTTAGTGTTACTAATATACCAATCTATTGCTTCTTCCATCCCCTGATAAAAAGTATGTGTAGGCACATATCCAATCAATTTCTGTGCTTTTGAAATATCCGCATTAGAGTGCCGAATATCACCTGTTCTAAAATCTCTATATGTCACTTCTTGTTTCTGAAAGTCTTGAATACGAGCCTTGAGCTCTTTATTGATCAGTGCATACAGTCCATTTAAGGTATCTCTACCGCCTACAGCCACGTTGAAAGCCCCTCCATAAGCATCAGCATTTGTTGTTGTACCTGCAAGTAAATTCATTTGGATAACATTGTCAATATAAGTGAAGTCGCGACTTGTCTCACCATCTCCATTTATAAAAACATTTTCATTTTTCAGCAATGAACTTACCCATTTCGGAATGACTGCTGCATAAGCACCTTCAGGATCCTGACGGCGACCAAAGACATTAAAATAGCGTAAGCCTATCGTCTCAATACCATATGACTTAGTAAAAACACCGGCATAAAGTTCGTTAGTCATTTTCATGGTTGCATAGGGTGAAAGTAAATTTCCCATTCTCTCTTCTACTTTCGGAAGTTCTTTTGAATCACCATAGACTGAACTTGAGCTCGCATAAACAAAACGCTTAATTTTTGCATCTTTAGCAGCAGTTAATATATTTAAAAACCCAGTAATATTTGATCGATTAGATGTGATTGGATCAGCAACTGAGCGAGGAACTGATCCTAATGCAGCTTGATGAAGAACGATATCAACACCTTCACAAGCTTTTTGACAGATTTTAAAATCAGCGATATCGCCCTCTATAAAAGTAAAATTCTTTGCTTTCATATTACCTACAGATGCGAGTACATCATCTATATTATGCTGAAAACCAGTAGAAAAATTATCAAGACCTATTACTTTTTGATTATGTAATAGTAGAAACTCTGTCAGATTTGAGCCAATAAAACCAGCATTACCAGTTACTAGCCACGTTTTTTTCTCTGTTTTAAAAGTATTTAGTAGTTGTTCAAATGTTGTCATTTTATAAACGCCCATCAACAAATTGTCTATCAACAATTGATTTAATATCAAAAACAACTCGTTTATTATTAGACCTTAAATTTAAACTTTTAAATTCATCATGTGCAACTGCTAAAACTAATACATCATAGTCATTAAGTTCAAGGTTATCAATAAGGGAAACATTATATTCTTTTTTAACCTCGTCTTTATCTGCCCATGGGTCATAAACTTCTAAATGAATACCATATTCATTAAGCTCTTGGATAACATCAACAACTCGAGAGTTACGAATATCTGGACAATTTTCTTTAAATGTTATACCCAATACCAAAATTTTTGAATCTGAAATTGAAATACCCTTTCTTATCATCAATTTGATAATTTGTTGCCCCACATAACTTCCCATACCATCATTAATGCGACGAC
>CAZHUE010000235.1:0-2406 GCA_964535875.1 uncultured Methylomarinum sp. | reverse complement strand
AATATAATTTCTGGATTATATCCAATTTCTTGAGCTTTATGTGTAAGGTAATAAGGATCAACACCTATGCAATGACCTCCAACCAAACCTGGTTTAAAGGGTAGAAAATTCCATTTAGTTCCTGCCGCATCTAAAACTGCTTCTGTATCAATATCAAGTTTATTAAATATCATTGCAAGTTCATTAACAAATGCAATATTTATATCACGCTGTGAATTCTCTATAACTTTTGCCGCTTCCGCTACTTTAATACTCGGTGCTAAATGTGTACCAGCAGTAATAATGCTTTTATATAAATCATCAACTTTTTTTGCTATTTCGGGAGTAGAGCCTGATGTAACCTTAAGAATTTTAGTCACGGTATGTTCTTTGTCTCCTGGATTTATTCGTTCAGGAGAATATCCGCAAAAAAAATCTTGATTAAAAGTTAACCCACTAACTTTTTCTAGAACAGGCACGCAATCTTCTTCTGTAGCTCCAGGATAAACTGTTGATTCATAAATAACAATATCATCTGGCTTAAGTACACTTCCAATTGATTCACTTGCTTTTATCAGGGGAGTTAAATCTGGACGTTTATTTTTATCTATAGGCGTAGGAACTGTGACAATGTATATATTACAGTCTTTCGTATCTTGGATATTTGTGGTAAAAGTAAGCTGCTGGTTTTTAACAACATCCGTTAGATATTCATCTGAAATCTCCAAAGTTCTATCATGTCCTTCAGCTAATTCATTAATGCGTCGTTTTGTGATATCAAAACCAATCGTTGGATACTTCTGCCCAAACTCAACAGCTAACGGCAGACCTACATAGCCTAAACCAACTATACAAATTTTGTTCTTCATTATTATCCTATTATTTTATCTATGTTCTATACAAAGTATAGCCTAGGAATTCCAATATAAACTATAGTTCATTTTTACTAAACTTTAAACTTAATGCCATCTCTTACAGTTATGTTCGTAAGACAATATTTTTTTATGCATTAATGGATATGTCTCCATTATCAATTCACCCAACTACCCACTATTTAGGAACCAACTCCTATTTGAATGTATTCAAAGCCCATTTCCTCCATCCGGTCTTTGTTAAACTGGTTGCGCCCATCAAAAAAAACAGCTTGTTTTAATACTTTTTTAATCTCTTCAAAATCCGGACTTCTAAACTCTTGCCATTCCGTCACTAAAATAAGAGCATCCGCACCTTTTATTGCATCATACTTCCCATCTACATAAATTATGTTCTTATTATTTTTTAAATAGTGTGTTTCAGCCTCATGTCGTGCTTTGGGGTCATAAGCAATAACCTTTGCACCTCGGGAAGTAAGTTCTTCAATAATTGTGATCGAAGTTGCTTCACGCATATCATCCGTTTCTGGTTTAAAAGCAAGCCCCCAAATAGCAAAAATAAAACCATCAAGGTTTTCGCCAAATCGTTTTATCACTTTATTGGCTATCACTTTTTTTTGATCGTAATTGACCATTTCTACAGCGTCTAATATTCTCGGTATATAACCATAGTCTTTGGCTGTTTTTGCCAAAGCTTGTACATCTTTAGGAAAACAACTTCCACCATAACCACAACCTGGATAGATAAAGCTATAACCTATACGCGAATCAGAACCTATTCCATCCCTTACTTTATTCACATCAGCGCCAACTCTTTCACATATATTAGAAATTTCATTCATAAAAGAAATTTTAGTGGCTAACATGGCATTGGCAGCATATTTAGTCATCTCAGCACTTTTTATATCCATTCCAACAAAGCGGTCACGCGTTTTCATAAAAGGTGAGTATAGCTCATGCATAATCTGCATTGCTTTTTCATTATCGACACCAATAACTACTCGATCAGGATGCATAAAGTCATTGATAGCCGTCCCTTCCTTTAAAAACTCAGGGTTAGATACAACATCAAATTCTATATTTACATCACGTTTATCAAGTTCTCGCTGAATAGTTTCGCGCACTTTATCTGCCGTACCTACTGGTACAGTAGATTTGTCGACAATAACCATATATTCCTGCATGTATTGCCCAATACTTTTAGCAACTAACAATACATATTGTAAATCGGCGGAACCATTTTCGCCCATTGGTGTACCCACAGCAATAAAAGCAATGAGTGAATTTTCAATGGCTTGCTGTATATCTGTAGAAAAAACTAGCGCACCTTTACCAATATTTTCCTTAACCATTGCCTCAAGACCTGGTTCATAAATTGGGACAATCCCTTGTTTTAATTTTTTAACTTTTGCTTCATCAATATCAATACAACTAACTTGATTACCCATCTGAGCAAAGCAAGCAGCACTTACTAAACCAACATACCCACTCCCAACAACAGAAATTTTCAATGATTGTTTCCTTAATTTATATAAACTACAACCTTAAATTTAAC
>CAZHUE010000234.1:0-4308 GCA_964535875.1 uncultured Methylomarinum sp. | reverse complement strand
TATCGACAAAAATCAACTCGATATAAATTCCGCATCCGTGACCAAGTGAAGTATATATAAAACATGGAACTTGGCCGAAGGAGGGAGGAATTCATATTTCTAGGAAAACTTTAATAATTCACCTTGCTTATCAAAAGCTAAATATTTTGATAAATCGCTACCGTTTTGCACAGCCTGAACCATCATCTTCATTGGTTCTTCAGCCTCTTCAGAGGTAGGGGGATCACCATTTTTTCCTGAAAGACAAGCGACTAAAACCATGCTCCAATCTTGCTCCATTTGTTTTGACTCTGTGACTAAATCAAAAAAGTTCGTCAAATCAGCTAAATTCTTATCGACACACATAATAGCCTTTAATTCACCACCTTGCCCACACTGGAACTGTTGTTTATCTTCATCACTATGATCGTCAGATAAAAATGCTTGTAGAAATACAAAAAGAAAACGTTGAGGATTAGTTTGTTCTCTACCTACAATTAATAAGCTTTGATAGTCTGTTATTTCAATCATATTTCTGGTATTCAATTTGAATTGTTAAGCAAAGAACCTTGTAATCTCTTTATCCATGGATGCTCTGCTAAAGGGTCCACATCAAAAGCCAGAGTTTCAGGTTTGTGCAATAAGCCAGCTACTCCTGATGCATTAGGGTTTAATTGTCTTTTTTCTACAAAATCGACCATTCGGTGCATATTGTAAATAATTAATACACGATTGCCATATTGACTGTTATATATTAAATAACATAGGTTACTTTCTTCAAAAATGGGGTTTCTTTCTATTAGTGACTCAATATCAAATTGATTATTAGCAACAGAGATATTTTTTAAGATTGAATCTTCATGATTTTTAATTAACAAAGTGAAATGAGTTTTAAGTGTTTTAGAAAGTTGGTGTTGTTGTAGAGTAATAACTTCCATATCGGTTAATAAAAAACTTTCTGCAACCAGATAATGCCTGTCTTTAGCCCCATCATTAGCAAACAATGAAATTTTTTCTAAATCTTGATGTTCAAGGGCTTGTAAAAACTGTAATGGCGCTCTGATATGCTTATCGACAGTAACAACCCAAGGTAAGGCTCTTCCAGTTTGTTCATAGCGCATTTTTACACTGGAGATAACGTCAGATCGCATGAGTTCAGCTTCACGACCCCTTGGTTTTACAATAAAGGCATCTACTGCGGTAATTTGGGTTTTAAATCCTGATGCTTTAAATTGTTCAACAATTTTCTGGTAACGTGGACTATAAGGAATTGAGGTGCCATCATAAAGTATATTAATGCGAGACTTTTTTGCATGATCTGCAACCATTTGTCTTAGTCTGTTTGCAAAGGGTTCAACGTAGTTATAATCATCACTATGGTGATCTGCGGCGGTTAGGACGGTATATAAATCACTGATTTTACGAAACTCATCCAATGAAGCAATAACAAAATTATCGCCGCAATGCGCTTCAGCAATTTCTTCTACGGCAGATTTTCCAGCACCGGCTCCTCCCATGCTCATAAATAGCATAGGATGTTTGACGGCTTTTTTGCCTATAAAAATAGCTTCTAAAGCCTGATCCAGTTTTTCGCTGATTTTACTTAATCGGGCATAGGCTATTTCTACTGATCGAATCAGACGTTCATCTCCTTTAGCAGCATTTAATAGTTTTGTTTTAAGTTTCTTATTATTAGCAAGGGTAAAAATAAGGTATTTATCATCACCTTCACATTGTTGAATGAGTTCTAAAAGTTCAGTATGACTGGGGGATCTAAGACTGGTTAGAACATTAACATCCAGACAGAAGAGGGGTGGAGTTTGGTCTGGACTGACACTAATTCCATCAATATCAGTTTTCTCAGGCAATCTTAAAGATTCTGTATCAGGCAAATAACTAATGATATGACGAGTGGCATCAACAGGATTGTCTGCAAATTGTTTTCCTGTAACAAAAATTTTGTCTTTAATCGTTTCAAGAGGAACCAGTCCTCCATTCACTAATACCATGCATAAAGTACCTTGCTTAGTGGTATGAGATAAAAAGGGTACGCCGGAAATAAAGACTTTATTTTCAGGCCATGTTCCATAGGCATTAGCCTCATTTTCTAAAACTTTGGTTCTTGAAGGGTCTAGTGCATGCTCAAAAGCGGTGGTAACAGCTCGGTAATGACTATCAAGATCATGTAATGCGGATGTATCAGTCGCCTCCAATCGTCTAAAATCTATGCCTTGTTCATGAACACTTTTAAATGCCGGTAATTTACCCAAGGCGGTCATAAAAAAGTCCAGAGTGATTCTATTGCCATAAGAAAAAGGCCTAACCTGGCGCATTTTCTGGTAAAAATCTGCCAATCTTTCCGCAATGTTATTGGTATGAATAACAAAACCATTATTATCAAAAATAGCTGTGTCACGATTATTATCACCATCCAGAACTAATTGCTCAACGATTAAGCGAAAGGCTTTACGTTTTGCTGCATATTTCATAGTACCAGGGCGATGATCTACCGTAGCCTGTGTTCGCCAGTCATAAAATATTTCACGATGAATACGTGAGAAAAGTTCAGTTAAGTAAGTGACTCGTTTAGATTGGTCGTGAGAGACGGTATCTTCAGACTCCTGGCGTAAGGTAGAAAATAATTTCGTCCCTTGAGAAATAGCCAAAGCAGTTCGTAATTTGGTGAGGTTTTCAAATTCTGAAAAATCAAGGGTATCTTCGCTGTTCATAACTTATTTCTAATCATCTAATGAGTACAGACGGAGAAACAAATTTGTATCGCTAACTTCGGTATCAAGATCTTTTAGCAATCCATTATTAATTGAATAAATCGAGCCATGTACCGATAAATCATTATTTACATTCCAGGCATCTTGTACGATAGTGGTACGGTAAACATTTGGAGCTTCCCTCGGGTCAAGATCAACCCCTTGATTCGCAGGGGCACGACTATCAACACATCCGATCCATAAATAATCAGGGGATTGTTGTTTGGATAAATGGTTAAAAAAAACAGGATTTTTTTCCGTCATTCCTTGTGCCCAAGCCTGGTTTCTAGTAAATAATATTTTTAAATTTGTTCGTAGAACTTGAGTCATAAATTTTCTATTTTTCCTAAAATGAATTTTCAATAATAATTTCATCAAGGGCTAATTGACCGGCACGAGGAGAGGCAGCAGTTAGGCCTTTACCTATTGCAATATACATTGCAATGGCATGGTCATCAGGTAAATTGATAAGTTTAGCAACGGCTGAAAAATCAAAGCCATCCATGGGGCAAGAGTCATAACCCATAGCTTTTGCTGTTAACATCAGTGTTTGAGCCGCAATGCCACAAGAGCGCATGGCTTCATCTCGTTGAACCTGATCTTTATTACGGTAATAGCCATCAATCGCTGGCAGTATAAAGTCTTGCACTTCTTGTACTGCGTTTTTCCAGTATCGACTGGGAGATTTTTCCCATGCCTTTAAGTCAGCACAAAGAATAATCAACAGAGAACTGTCCGTTACTTGGGCTTGATCCCATGAAACTTTGCGAATTTTATCTCTTAATTCAGGGTCTTTAACAACAACAAAACGCCAATGTTGAATATTAAATGCAGTAGGAGAAAGAGTTGCAAGACTTAATAGTTTTGTAACTTCATTTTCAGGAATTTGATGATTTGCATCAAAATGTTTAACAGAACGACGAGATTTTATTGCATCTATAGTTTCCATGATGAACCTGAAATTAAGAGGTTGCTTGAAATTTTTTAATCACACTTTTACTAATTTTGGCAGTAAATTCTTCAATATTTTCGTAATCTTGTTGTTGGGCAAAACTGACAATACTCATCACTAACGCTTTGGTTTCAGCAATTTCTTTATGCGACCGGCCGCATCCTTCGCAATGTGTACCTTCGTAAGTACATTGACCTGTGCAAGAGGTAAATTTCATCTGGTTTCTTCTATGAATAGAACATTTACTGGAAGTATTTTAACCTTCTTTGAACTTTGTTGCTCGGGTTCTTATTAGAATTGTATAAGCTAAGGAGTATTAAATTTTGGTAATAAAGCGATGCTCTCTTTTCAACCAATGCAAGGTTTTGTCTGCCAAAGTTTTCTGGGAGAATATGTGTCTAGTCGGAAAGTATTTAGATGGGGGGCAATCTCATATAATATACGGCCTACTTTTTTGAACTGAATTGCCTGAAGTATAATAGTCTACCATAAGATCTGTAAAATGATTTGTAACCGAATTGTATAAGCTTTGTTATTATTTGTAAAAAAAACACAGGTTGTCTGACTTTTCTATAGTTTTTATAAAACAAATGCTTAGGGCTGAGTCGG
>CAZHUE010000233.1:0-4405 GCA_964535875.1 uncultured Methylomarinum sp. | reverse complement strand
AAAGCCAAAAAAAAGAGGCTATCTGATATTGATAGAATTATCTGTCTTTTTGTAAGTACAGTCTCTGCATATCTCTAAAATTTAAAGAAAACATAAGTTTGTTGAGGTGGAGTTTGTAAGAGAGCGTAGATAGAAATTTTAAAATTTTTTTATTCTTACTAATTACCCCAACATTATAAAGCAACCGGTCAAGTGTTAATGTTCGCCCCACTCTTTCAAGTTTTTTCAGTTTGAAACTGGATTTGTTTGCCATTTGGGTTAGTGTGTCAGCTGTAAAGAAGTATATATGGCCATCGCAGCTTAGGCTTCGTTCGCGTCTGCCTAATAGTTTGAAAATTAATGTATCGTAGCAAGGTGTTTCAACGATAAATATGCCTCCTGGTTTCAAAATACGATAGACCTCTTGAAAGGTAGAAAGGGGGTCAGGTACGTGTTCAATAACATGCATCATTAAAACAACATCAATGGACTCACTTTTTATCTCTGAATCTTCCAATATAGTTGATATCGTATTTATTTTATTTTTTTCTTCAGCGTATCGACACAATGCAACATTAGGTTCAACCCCAGTAACATCCCAGCCAATATCCTTAAAAGATTTTAGTAAATAACCAAATCCGCTACCAACTTCTATTAATTTTCCTTGATTGGGGGAACTTTTTTGTAAATAAGAGTGAGTTTTTTTATAATCATTAACTTGAATTTTTTCCTTTAAAACTCTTTGGTTTGATTTACCTGAATAGATTCTTTCAAGAACTAATTCAGGATCCTCAGCTTCAATATCGATATGGTCTTCGTTTTTTTTTCGAGGGTTTGCATACATTAGCCCACATTTATTGCATTTAACTATCTGACTAACTTGAGCTTCTCCAGCTTGATAGATCGTAGAATAATCGTCACTTCCACAAAGGTTACATAATATAAATTTTTCTATTTTACTGACCATCAAATTATCACCAGTTGCGTTAGTACCATCAATTATTTCGAAAAAATGAGAATAATATAAGAAGACTTGTATAGATTAAAAAAATTTAGTGTATGTTAACATTTGCTGGGGTATTCCTCATTAGTTTAAGAGGAAAAAGGGTTTTTATAAAAACCAAGTTTCTGTGCCAGCAAGTAATAAAGAGCTGGGGGTTCATGGATAATATATCGGTGCCATCTTTGTTTTGGTTCTTTTAAAAGACGGTATAACCATTCGAACCCTCCTTCTGTTATCCAAGTAGGCGGTCTTTTAAATGTTGCGGCTTCATAATCTATAGTTCCTCCTAGTGGCAAAAATGTTTTGATATTTTTAAAACGATTTCGATATTCGACAATGAATTTTTCTTGTCTACCACCACCTAAACCAACAAGTAATACTGTAGCACCAGAATCATTAATTTTATCAATTACTTTATCAATTTCTTCCTGGCTATTATCAAAATCAAAAGGTGGAGAGTATGTGCCGATAATAATTTCTCTTCCAACTTTTTTATTTACATTTTCTTGGGCTATTTCTGCAATTCCGGGCGCACCTCCACACAAGAATATAGTGACCTTTTTATTATCCTTGTGTTTCATATAATATTTGGGGAAATAATCTGAGCCTGAGACGCGTTCTTTTACAGGTGTCCCAAGAAATTTTGTCGCAAAATAAAGTATCTGACTATCGCAGGTGATAATGTCAAACTCTGGCAAAATATCATAGAACGCCTTATCTTTTTGCAGTTTCATCAGCATGTCTACATGCAAGGTTAGCAAGAGACCTTCATCAAAATCATTCACGAGTTCGTCCATGCTGATATTGTCAACGACTGCATTAAGTATGTTTATTTGTTCGTATTTTACTGGATTCTTTCTGGGTTTCATTATTATAAAATAAATCTGGAATTAGAGGTTCCAAAGCTCATCAATTAAGCTCTTGGTGTTATTTATATTTGCTGCGGATGAAGCACCAAAGACTATTGAATCAAGACCTTCAATATCACAGACCCATTCAATCGCTTCTTTTGGTGGTATAGCGCCTGAAGCTAATACTGACATTGCTATGACTCTGCTATTGCCTTGAGCGATGACTTTTTTGTATTCCTCAATTCCTCCACACATGCGGAATCCAATTTTATTTATGTTTGCACAAACAATAGGGTTTTTTACACCTTGCTCATTCAATACTTTTAACAGTAGAGGTAAGTTCATGGTAATAAAACCAGCTTCTGCGTTATATTTACTTTGTATATATTTGTAGTATTCTCCTAACATATCATAGAACTTAAGTCCTAGTAGAAGGTCGGTCACAACATTTTGCAGAAATATTACTGGCGTTTTTACGCCTTCAAATTTTTTCATTTCTGTATCTACCAATAATTGCATCATTTTATTGATATCTTCAGTAACAACTGAAACAGCTCCGCGAACTAAGGTATCCATTACACTGGAGGGTGAAAAATTTTTTAAGGTTTTAAGGATGCCTACTTCACCAACTGAATTAGCATATTTATGTGCATAAGGCATGCACGGATAGAATTCAAAATCAGGGTACCGTTGTGGATTGTTTTTTACAATCTCGGCTATCTCGCCTACACGGTCATAGGTTGTGCACATAAAAACTTTGATACCTGCGTCATAAGCGTCATCCAACACGCGCATTATTGAAGCAGTATCTCGAAATTTCATTGATTGTGAGCGGGCTTTTTCTTCCGACATGTGGTTTATGCCGAAAAACTGGTTATCACCAAATAGAATTTTTTGTGGTGTCATGATCAAGCTTTTCCTAATTTTGAAATTTCATCAATGATAATATCTGTTTCAGCTGCATTAACAAAAGAGCTATCAACATCAACATCTCTACCCAGAATTGCATCTATAAATTGATCAAGCTGAGCTGAGTATTCTTCACCACGTAAGTAAAAATTAACTGGCTTTTGAAGTTCAGTAATATATTTGGATGTCCAGCCTTCTTCTAGTGATTCGAAGGTCTGTTTGGGTTTAAGGTAAATACGGATTTCTTGCCTGTCGGTGATAATCTTACCGTGTTTTCCATAAACAGTGATTGTCGTGCTCATTTTACGAACTGACTCATCACTCCAATTGGCTTCCAGATAACCCGTTGCACCCGACTTATAATCCAGAGTGGCATAGACCGCATCTTCAATGTCCGAAGAAAAAATTGATTGTAATTGTGCTGACTTAACTGTTTTTGGTGTTTCTGATACAAAGTTCATTAAGTCAAGTACGTGGCATGCATAATCATGAAGACAACCGCCTCCCTCTGATTTTTTTGATCGCCATGTCATACCGGATTTGGGTTTCGTAACGACCTGACCATATGCTTTACCTTCAATGTGGTATATATCACCAATCGCACCCGCTTTTATTAGTCGGCGCATTTCCTGAAATGTGCCAATAAATCTATTGTGGTAACCTACTTGGCTGACAAGGTTGCTTTTTCTTGCTACTTCAGATAAATGTAAGCTTTGCTTTGGGTCGAGACATAAAGGTTTCTCCACGAATACGTGAATACCTTTTTCCAAAGCCATATTAGCAATTTCGAAGTGTGTTGAATTTGGCGTAGAAATGACAACAGCATCCAACTCACATTCTTTGAACATTTTTTTATGATCTTTATATACTGTGACGCCTGTTTGTTTATTAAAAGTAGAGGTCAGAAAGGTCGCGTTATCACAAATAGCTGTGATATCAACTTCTGGGTGGGCTGATAGTATTGCATAATGGGACATGCCCATTTTGCCTACACCGACCAGTGCTAAATTTATCATGTACTAGATAATCCTGTGTTGTTTTCAGTTAAGGTCTTCTTGTAAAATATTTAAAGCAAGGATATTAAATGCTTAGAGATCCTTCATAAGCTCGTTTTGTGTGGTTGGGGTTGATTTAGTAATGGGTACATCTTTAACCTAATTGTGGAAGAGAACGGTGAGAAATAAAATATTCAAGATAAAGGCGAACCTTTATGTAGTAAGTACCCAAACATAATTATTTTAACCTTTTACTTGTCTTTTTTCTCATCTTCGGTGTTACATAGACTTCGCGCGGTCACGGGTGTGGTTTTCTATCGGTTGCTTTTGCCGATAGGCTGTGTTGTTGAAATAGTTGCGTAGCCAGTTATGCGTCTATTCATGTGTTTTGAATATGAAAAAAATCCTGCGTAAAATTGTTAATAAACTATTTATTAACTATGATCAAGCATATGCTTCTTAGAGCATAAATGATCAACAAACGAGACTGTCTAAAATAAAACGCTAAATACTAGCATAGTATGGATTTTATATCTAAATTCAAATCCCAGATATGAAAGTTGCCAGTAGCCTTCAATGAATAAAAAAAACTAGAAATAAAAGTTTATTAGAGATACTTCGCACGGTCACGGATGCGGTTTTCTATCGGTTGATTTTTGCCGATAGAC
>CAZHUE010000232.1:0-4409 GCA_964535875.1 uncultured Methylomarinum sp. | reverse complement strand
AGCGGATATTAATAAGAAAGAAATTAGTAAAAAAGTGTGTTTAATCCGAGTCATAGTAATTAAGAGAGTTATGTTGGATTGCCAAAAAGATGGCGGCCCAACCTACAAGACTAATAGCACCCATTAAACAACGATATTAACTAATCGTTTAGGAACTACAATAATTTTTTTAATTACTTTATCTTCTATAAACCGCATCACATTTTCATCAGCCAAGGCCATTTTTTCAATTTCTTCTTTACTGGTAGAAACCGACACGATAATCTCTCCACGCAACTTACCATTCACTTGAAGCATCATTTTTATTGAGTTTTGCTCTAATGCTGATTCATCTACTTTTGGCCAGGCTTCTATCACAATATCTTTTTCATATCCTAAATCATGCCATAGCTGTTTACAAATATGAGGGATAATAGGAGAAAGCATAAGTAAAATAGTTTCTAAAACCTCTTGTTTAATGGCCTGTCCATTTTTAGAATCATCACTGTATTTTGACAATGTATTGATCAATTCCATATTGGCTGCAATAACAGTATTAAAGGTATATCGCCTTCCATAGTCATCATTTGCTTTCTTTAAAACCCGATGTAACTGACGGCGAATAGATTTTTGCTCACCTGTTAAATCAGATTTGTTCAATTCTGGAATTGTTTGAGTATTTTTAACATGTAAAAAAACCTGCCGCCATAAACGCTTTAAAAACCGGTAAGCCCCTTCAACACCTCTGTCAGACCATTCCAGCGATTGTTCTGGCGGTGCAGCAAACATGATAAACATACGTACAGTATCGGCACCATATTGTTTAATCAAGCCCTGTGGATCGACCGTATTGCCTTTTGATTTAGACATTTTTACGCCATCTTTTAACACCATGCCTTGGGTCAATAAACGTTTAAACGGTTCATCACATGTAACTAGCCCCTCATCACGCAACAGTTTAGTATAAAAACGAGCATAAAGTAAATGTAAAATGGCATGCTCAATACCACCAATATAGTGATCAACAGGCAGCCAGTAATTTGCACTTTCTGCCAACATGCTTTCATTGTTTTTACCTGCATAGCGGGCGAAATACCAGGATGATTCCATAAAGGTATCAAAGGTATCCGTTTCTCTTTTTGCAGCTTTTCCACATTTTGGACAATCAGTAATTGGAAATTCCGGATGTGCCGCTAGTGGTGACTGAGAACCATTCAATACCACATCTTTTGGTAGCACTACGGGTAAATCACTTTCTGGGACGGGGACTGTGCCACAGTCATTACAATAAATGATTGGAACAGGTGCTCCCCAATAACGCTGCCTGGAAACACCCCAGTCGCGTAAACGAAAATTGGTTTTTCTTTCGCCTTTTTTATCACCTTCTAATTTGCTTGCAATAGCATCAAAAGCATCAGCAGAACTTAAGCCGTCAAACTCTGCTGAATTTTTAAGCACACCCTTATTAGTAAAAGCTTTCTCAGATGTTGAATCATCTTCATTTTTATCAGAAAAGATAACTTGTTTAATAGCAATATCATATTTTTTTGCAAATTCGTAATCTCTTTGGTCATGTGCAGGTACAGACATGACAGCCCCGGTTCCATAGCCCATTAACACAAAATTAGCGATCCAGACTGAAACCGCTTCACCAGAAATAGGGTGAATGGCTTTAATACCAGAATCCACTCCACGCTTTTCCATCGTTTCCATAGCGGCTTCAGAGGTTTCCATCACTTTGCATTCTTCAAGAAATGTTTTTATCTGATCGTTTCCTTTTGAGGCTTGAATAGCAAGAGGATGCTCTGCTGCCACAGCAAGATAAGTGACACCCATCAAAGTATCAGGACGAGTGGTATAAATTCTAATAGGGTCAGCTCCAGCAACAGAAAAACCTATTTCCACGCCTTCGGAACGACCTATCCAATTAGCCTGCATGGTTTTTACTCGTTCAGGCCAGCCTTCAAGCGTTTCTAATGACTCAAGTAATTCCTCGGCATAAGCAGTAATTTTTAAAAACCACTGGGGAATTTCCTTTTTCTCAACTTTAGTATCACAGCGCCAGCAACAACCATCAATCACCTGCTCATTGGCAAGCACAGTTTGATCATTTGGACACCAATTAACCGGCGATGTTTTCTTGTAAACTAGATCTTTTTCTAGTAACTTTAAGAAAAACCATTGTTCCCACCGGTAATAATCGGGATCACAAGTTGCAAGTTCCCTGCTCCAGTCATAACCAAACCCTAACTGCTTTAACTGCTCACGCATATAATCTATATTGCTATAAGCCCAGTCAGCAGGGTGTACTTTATTTTGCATTGCTGCGTTTTCTGCTGGCAAACCAAACGCATCCCAACCCATTGGTTGCATTACGTTTTTCCCCATCATTCTTTGATAACGACTAATCACGTCGCCTATCGTATAGTTACGTACATGCCCCATATGCAATTTTCCACTGGGATAAGGAAACATGGACAAGCAATAATACTTTTCTTTTTCAGTATCTTCAGTCACATTAAACACACCTGTTTCTTCCCATTGTGCTTGTGATGCTTGTTCTATTGCTAAAGGGTTATAATTCTCTTCCATCCTACTCATTTTTTACAGGTCAAAAAGCGTTAGAATACAGCAGAGAGTGCTAAATCTAAAATGTATTTTTAGAAGTCTGTTAGTTTGACACTCGAGCTTGAAATTTTAATAATTATCGACTGAATTCAATTTCACTACTAACTTTAAGTACTCGACCATAAATATTTTATGATTTTGCGCAGGATTTTTTGTCATATTCAAGGCGCATAGCAAACTATGCAACTATTTATGCAACGTCGAAGATGATAAAATATTTATGGTCGAGTACTTAAAGTACACTAAAGACCTATACAATTGATAGACTATCATTAATTTTCATATTGGAGTTAAGGAGAAATTTATGAGCGACAAAAAATTTATTGAAGCCTACGATGATCTCATGGGATATTTATACGAAATAATGGATGATACGTTACATTCTGTAGCCGATGCTTTAGATCTTGCTAAAGAAAAAACCAGTGAACTCGGTGGACTGACTCAAGAAGAAATAAATGAGGTTTCGGATTTCCTTATGCGTGATATTCAACACGCAGCTGAATCAACACCCGCTGTTAGTGATAAAGATTCGCTTTCAGAGTGGTTTAAATTTGATGTAGACCTGATTGAAAATTTTGCCTTGGATGCCTTTAGCAGCCTCACAGATAAAACACAGTTTGAATTAGCTAAAATCAAAAACCAGGCAAAAAAATATCATCCCTATAAAAGTGGTGATATTGCAGGACCAGGTACCTTTATTTGCGATAAATGTAGAAAACATATAGCCTTTAAATCGACCAGCAAAATACCTAATTGTCCTAACTGTGATGAAGAATCTTTCTCACGTAGTTGATATTAATGTCACAAGTTTTATAATAAACGTTAATCTATTTGATTTCCAGAGGGAAAAAACATGCGCAGGGTCATTTTCAATCAAAAAGGTGGTGTAGGTAAATCAACCATCACCTGTAATCTAGCTGCAATTAGTGCGGTCGAAGGAAAGAAAACACTAGTTCTTGACCTTGACGTACAAGGAAATACTACCCAATACCTTTTGGGTCAGAAAGTGACTGATTCTGAGAAAACCATTGCTCATTTTTTTAAAGACTCCTTAGGCATCAGTCTTTTTGGTGGTGATAAAGGGGGATTAAAGCCACTGATTCATGAAACGCCCTACCCAAATCTTTTTGTTATTCCTAGCCACCCTGAGTTAGAAGCTCTACAAAGTCGTTTAGAGTCCAGATATAAAATATTTAAACTAAAAGAAGCGTTAGATAAACTGGAAGGTTTTGACAACATTTATATTGATACACCGCCTATTCTTAATTTTTTTAGTCAATCCGCATTAATAGCCGCAAATAAATGCCTGATTCCTTTTGACTGCGATACATTTGCCAGAGAAGCTTTATATACCTTAATGAATACAATTGCAGAGGTAAAAGAAGATCATAATGAAAACCTTGAAATAGAGGGTATAGTTGTTAATCAATATCAAAAACAAGCCAATTTACCTCGCCAATTAGTTGAGGAGTTAATTGCAGAAAATTTACCGGTGTTAGGAGCAACAATTTCTCCTTCTGTTAAAGTAAGAGAATCTCATACGGCATCACAACCTTTAGTTCACTATGCACCTAACCATAAATTAACTGATGAATATCGCGCTTTGTACGCTGAGATTCATTAGAACCTGTTCAAGATCTGTTTAAGCATAGAATGTAAAAAATGTAGTAACTACTCAGCGTAAATAGTTTAAGAAAGTACTTGACACGTTTTTTTCGTGTTTATTGGGTTTTTAGGATGCCTTCACAAAGATCGGGTAAATGCGCGACCAGCCATCATAGAGGTGAATGGCAAGGCATCGC
>CAZHUE010000231.1:0-4427 GCA_964535875.1 uncultured Methylomarinum sp. | reverse complement strand
ATTATTAACAGGGGGATTAAAGTTCGTGTGGAAAGTATTTGACCACACAGCGCATCGGATTTGGTGCTGCTTGTCCCAAACCACAAATAGAAGCATCAACCATAACGGATGAGAGTTCTTCTAATAGCTCAGTATTCCAGTCCTTTTCTTCCATTAAGATAGCTGCTTTCGCAGTACCAACACGGCAAGGAGTACATTGTCCACAAGATTCTTCTTCAAAGAATTTCATGGCATTAAGAGCCAGTTTTTTTGCACTGTCTTGATTAGAAAAAACGACAACAGCAGCAGAGCCAATAAAGCAACCATATTCATTTAAGGTGTCAAAATCCATCGGTATATCAGCCATCGACTCAGGTAACATACCACCTGATGCACCACCGGGGAAATAGCCATAAAATTTATGATTTTCTTGCATACCACCGCAATATTCATCTATCAATTCACGCATGGTGATACCAGCTGGCGCTAGATGTACGCCCGGTTTGTTAACCCTACCAGAAATAGAAAAAGAGCGTAAGCCTTTACGTTCATGTCGACCATGAGAAGAAAACCATTCTGGGCCTTTTTCTATAATATCTCTAACCCAGTAGACTGATTCCATATTGTGTTCTAGCGTCGGGCGACCAAATAGGCCAACTTCAGCAAGAAAAGGTGGTCTTAGCCGAGGCATACCTCGTTTACCTTCGATAGACTCAACCATGGCTGATTCTTCCCCACAAATATATGCACCTGCTCCTCGGCGTAGGTAAATAGGGGGTAATTCAACTGAATCAGAAGGTGGGTTGTTTTGTAAATTAGCAATTTCTCTGGATAAAATATCTCGGCAACCTGCATATTCATCACGCAAATAAATATAGATTGCATCACACCCAACGGTTAATGCTGCAATTATCATCCCTTCTAAAAACCGGTGTGGATCAATTTCTAAATAATGTCGGTCTTTAAAAGTACCTGGCTCTCCTTCATCAATATTAACAGCCATTAATCGTGGAGTATCAAACCCATTAACAATACGCCATTTTCTGCCTGCTGGAAAACCGGCGCCACCTAAGCCACGTAAACCTGAGTCTTCCATTTGTTTCATAATGGATTCAGTTTCTATATTACCTTCAAGTACTTTTTTAAGCGTTTGGTATCCACCATTGGTTTTGTATTTTTCTAAATTAATATAGTTAGTCGTTTTTTCTTTAATATCCAGATTTTTAACTGCGGTAGTGACCGATTCAGTAGTTGCCTGATGTATAGGGTTTTGCCCTACAACTGCTACAGGCGCATGTTGACAACGTCCAACACAAGGTACTTTTTGAATCCGTACTTGATCGCCAAGCCCATTTTCTAATGCACCAATCAGATTATGTGCGCCAGACATATCACAAGCAAGTGATTCACAAATACGAACGGTAAGGGGGGGAGGGGGTTTTTGTCCTTCTTTAACTACATCAAAATGGTGATAGAACGAAGCAACTTCATAAACTTCGGCTGTTGATAGGTTCATCTCATGGGCTAAGGCAACCAAATGTTTTGATGAAATATGCTGATAGTGATCTTGAATTTTATGCAAATGTTCAATTAGTAAATCTCTCTGTCGAGATTCATCACTTAATAGTACCTTTATATCTTCCAAAGCAGAAAGATCAACAGAATGACCTTTGGGTCCACGTCTTTTTTTTCTAGAAATCTGATCAGGGGATATCTTTATGACTGCCACTTGTGTTTCCTTAAATTAGTTTTGTTGTTTTGAAAGGGATCTGAATTAGAAAATTATTTGTATTGACTTATTATGAAGACTGTACCGCAGTTAACACATTATTATCAAGTCCTCTTTTCTTGACAGAGGCATCATTTTTAATGATATTATTAAAATCTAATATTATTCAAAAAGTCATTCTTCTTTGATAATGTAGAAGAAAGAGAGGGAAAGGTTGAGGTTGAGATTATTATTTTTAATTTGTCTATTGTTTTTGCAAAATGCATATGCAGTTACGACACTATCAATGACAGAAATTGCACCAGGCATTTATGTACACTTCGGTAAACATGAGATGCCGAATAAAACAAACCATGGTGCTATTGCTAATATAGGTTTTATTGTCGGCGACAGTTGTGTCGCTGTTATTGATACAGGCGGAAACCCGGAACAGGGGTATGCATTAAAAAAAGCCATCAAAAATATTACCAAAACACCTGTTTGTTATGTAATTAATACACATGTGCATCCTGATCATATCTATGGAAACATTGCCTTTAAGCAAGCTAATGTTAAATTTATTGGTCATCATAAATTGGCGAGAGCAATGTCTACAAGAGGGCAATACTATATAGATAAAGCTTCTGATCTACTTGATATTAAGTTGACATCTAAACATTTTATTCCACCTGATATGCCAGTTAAAAAACATTTAACGATTGATTTAGGCGGAAGAAAATTATCCATAACAGCTCATCCAACGGCTCATACTGATAATGATGTGAGTATTTTTGATCGTAAAACAAAAACTTTATGGATGTCTGATTTGCTGTTTTTGGAACATTTGCCGGTTATTGATGGAAGTCTCTTAGGCTGGTTAAAAGAATTGGAACGAATGGAGAAAAAATCTTATAAATTAGTTGTTCCTGGGCATGGGCCGATAGTGACTGATTGGCCAAAAAGTTTATTAGCACAAAAAACTTACTTACAGACATTACTTACTGAAATTAGAGCAATGATCAAACAAGGAAAGTTTTTGGAAGAAGCAGTAAAAAAAGTCGGGTATTCAGAACAGGGTAAATGGAAGCTATTTGATCAATTTCATAAAAGAAATGTAACAAAAGCTTTTGCTGAACTGGAATGGGAAGAATAATGAACGTAAGCTTAGAGGAAAATATGAAAAAACAACGATTAAAAATTAGTTTTATTGTATTTATCATGCTGCCGTTATTGGCCACAGCTGCAAAAGATGATACGAATTGGAATAATGTATTAAAGAATCAGTATTTTCCAGGAAAAACAATCGAAGAATCTGACACTGTCATTGTGATTGATGCACCTTATCGAGCTGAAGACCCTGCATTAGTGCCGGTGAAAATCACTAGTAAAATAAATCAAACGAAAGATAAATACATTAAAAAGCTGACGGTATTTGTGGATAAAAATCCCTTTCCTTTTGTAGGTGAGTTTGAATTTACCCCTGAGAGCGGAAAGGCCGATATAGCAATGCGAGTACGTGTCAATAGTTATAGTTATATTAGAGCCGTTGCTGAGATGAATGATGGAAAACTTTACATGAGTAAAAAATTTGTTAAAGCAAGTGGTGGATGCTCTGCTCCCATTGGTGCTGATCTGGATGCAGCAATGAAACGATTGGGAAAAATGAAATTTAGAATGGATGAGGGTGTTAAGGAAGGAGAGCCAACATTAACTCAGTTATTGATTAGTCATCCTAATATTACAGGTATGCAAATGGATCAGGTAACCCGCTATATTAAAAAGTCTCATTTTGTTGATCAGGTAAAAGTGACTTTTGATGGTAAACCAGTATTAACTGCAAAAATTGATATTGCGATTAGTGCTGACCCTAATTTCAGGTTTTATTTCGTACCGAATAAAAAAGGTGAGCTGAAAGCAGAATTTAGAGATACATCTTGTGAGTCACCAACAAGTAGAAAAGTTTGTGCCCCAGGGAAAAGTTATTCTACGAGTTATACGGTGAACCCTTGATTTACTGTTCAAGCTGTCGGCACCCTATTTTTTACGATAGATAGATTAAAAAGGAAAGTCATGAATACAAAAAAGATAATTTTAGCATCATTAATTGCAACACTTGTTTTCCCTGTGTTTTCAGTGCAGGCGGGGAAAATACCCCGCTCTGAAGTGCCTGAAGCAGTGATCAAAATGATAAAAAAAGAACACCCTGAAGCAAAACTCATTGAAATTGACAAAGAAGTCCACTTTGGAGAGGTACTTTATGAGGTTAAATATAAAATCAACGGTATAAAATTCGAGACACTGTTTACGTCAAAAGGCGAGAATTTTGGTGAGGAAATAGAAATTCCACTTTCAGAACTGCCTGAAGCCATTGTAAAGACACTTGAGAAGACCTTTAAACAGCTTAAAATTGAAAAAGCTGAGAAAATTGAAGCCCCCGATGGGCGCATTGAATATGAAGTAGATGTTGAGGGTGATGGCCAAGAATGGGAAATAGAATTGACACCAGAAGGAAAAATTTTGCTTAAAGAACTGGATTAATAATATCGCGACTCATACCACAGCTATATATTCAAGCAGGGCATGGGAGCGATAAAATTCACGTTGAAATAATGAAAGTAACAGAATCACTAAAACAACGGAAATCAGCCCGTGCCTTACTTTAAACAAAAAGGTTGAAAAAACTAGGGTAACTCGCAATAAATAACCCACCACTATTTAGCTAGGGGTCGAATAGTCACAA
>CAZHUE010000230.1:2049-4490 GCA_964535875.1 uncultured Methylomarinum sp. | reverse complement strand
TTCAAAAATAAAAATTTTTGACCTTTTTTAATATCCTCTATATTTTTAACGATAGAATAATTATGATTAGCTTATGAGAAGTATTCAATATTTTGTAATTGTAGTGGTCTTGCTATCATTGCCACTAGAAACAATGAGTGAAACGCTCGCAGTAAAGCTCACACGTCAATTTCCAACTGAATCAAACCCATCAATCAAGTATAGAGCAGCAAGTTTAGCATCTCCGTTGCTTGATGTATCGACGAAAGCTACACCACAAATAATCGTACCAACGACTGATGGTACGATTGTTTTTATTGATGCAGAAACAGGTCAGAAAACTGGACAGGCTATTATTCCTGGATCTCCTGATTTACAAGTGTTTATTGCGTCAACACCTGTAAAGGTGGGAAATAATTTGATAGTGCTTTATCAAATGCAAGGAAAAGGCGGACGTCAAAGCCATCGAGTTGCAGTGGTAGATATTTCGACATATCGAATAAACCCAAATTTTCCAATTTTAGAATTAAGTGCAGAAAAACCTCAAGCTGATGGCAAAGCAATGGTTAAATTTGATCCGGCATTTGCTTATTCACGTTCTGAAGTGAAACATGCAAAAAAAATGGGATCAAAACTAGGGTTCAGCTATGTTTCATTTGGTAATGCGGGAGATATTCAACCTTTTCATGGTTGGTTATTTGAGATAGATATGGACGCCTGGAAAAATAAAGGTGTGAAATATGCAATCAAAAATGTTTTATTAACCACACCAGAAAGCCAATGCAATGTTACTGTTGAAGCCGGCACACGTGAAATGATCTGTGGCGGTGGTATATGGGCGCCGGCGGGGTCTCAAGTCGAATATAATGGCGATGATTATGAGTTACTAGTGCCTACAGGTAATGGTCAATTAGATCTAGGCAGACAGAATTATGCTAATACCTTAATGCGTGTAAAACCTGGTTTGGAATTTAATCCCGAATGTGATGTTACCCTTTGTAAAAATTTTAACCCGGTTAATCCCGCACTAGCTTGTATTCAATCTTGCAAAAATCTATTTATTCCTCGGCTTAAGCCAGGAGATAAACCGATAAAGCCAGTAACTGGTGAATGTGATCAACGTTCCTTTGCAGAATGTGTTGCCTGGATGGATTATGATTTGGGCGCTAATGCGCCAGTAAAAATAAAGCTTAATAATAAACAGTCAGTCATTGTTCAGGCAAGTAAAGAAGGAGCTGTTTATCTGTTAGATGCAGATCACCTAGGCACTATGTTTGATCGTAAGCAATTAATAGAAACCTGCGGTACAAAAAAAGATCCTTGTAAGTTATCATGGAGAGGGATGATGGTAACTCACCCTGTGGTTTCAAAGGTTGATGGAACACCTTTGGTGATTATTCCTACTTTTGTCTCGGATGAGAGTCATATTGCGGGTATTATTGCTTTAAAAATTATTTCTAACAATGGAAAACCACATTTTGAACCCTTTTGGCAATATCCTGAAGTTTCAGATCCAGATGCTTTAAAAAAATTTCGTTCTGCTCCAACATTGCCTTTGATCACTACATTGGAAAAACACGGTGAGGTTGTTTGGGTGGTAGATATAGGTGATAGAGGAATTCTTTATGGAATTCGTATTAAAGATGGAAAATTAATTGCAAAAAAATCAATGGTTGGCTCTGGTATTCCTTTATCCAGACCTGTTGCATTAGGAAATAAAATATATTTTACTTCAAGCAAAGCTGTTGGGGTTGAAAGTTATTTAATTGAAGAATGATATTTATGCTCGACTTGTTATTGCTATGCCTAACACGATAAAGCTAAGTCCAATAACCTTGTAGAGATTTAGTGATTCTTTAAAGACAAAAACTGAAAATATCAAAACAAAAACAAAAGCCAAACTCATAAAAGGATAGGCATAACTAATTTCAAACTTAGTCATTGCCATTAACCAGAAAATGGATGCTATAAACGCAGAGGCAAGTCCTGAAACTAAAAAGGGGTCTAGAAATAATTTTGCCAGAAAAATAAATTTTTCAGATAATAATGGTGGAAGTTCTCCATATTGTGTAATTCGCCATTTTAAAACGAGCTGACCATAAACGGTAAAGGCAATAGTACCGAAAATATAAAAATAACCAATCATAGTATTATTATCCCTGTTTCAAGATGTTGAGATACTCGTCTGGCAGGGTTTCCATGATATTTTGTAGCTTGTTCGCTGTCTCTTAAAATAACAGCACCTGCAACTAAAAAAGTTTCATCGGCTATTGTAATGCCATTGATCATTAAAGAGGCATTACCCATAAAACAGTAATCACCAATAATGCAATTCCCACCAAGCCCTGCACCACCTGAAAAATAGTTGTGATGACCAATTTTGACACCATGACCTAGTATTGAACGGGTCCAAAAAATATTATTGTTACCGATAGTGACATTAGGTTCAACATCTGAACTAG
>CAZHUE010000230.1:0-2039 GCA_964535875.1 uncultured Methylomarinum sp. | reverse complement strand
AAAATTGCTTTGTTTTCCCCGATAATTAAGTCATCTCTAACAATCGCTTTGCGACTGATAAAGTTGATGAGTTGGTAGCCCTCATCTTTAGCTTTATTAAACATGATAGAGCGGTTACGCATGTTGCTATAGCCGATAGCAATAAACATTGGGTATTCAGAAGTAGGATAATGATTTTTGATAGATTCAAAAGCAATAACGGGCAGGTTGCAAAAAGTTTTAGTCGTTATGTATTGCTCATCCAGGCAAAAGGCGATAATCTCATAATGGCTATCATGGGTGAAATGGTAATGCATGAGTTTGCCAAATTCACCTGCGCCGTAAATGATGAGCTGCTGTTTCATTCTGAACGATAAACCTTTTTTATGATTGCTCTTGGGCGTTGTTTAACTTCTTCATAGATTTTAGCTAGATAGACTCCTAATATACCGATGCAAGAAATGATCAGGCCAGAAAAGAAGCTCATTGAAAGTAAGGTAATTTGAAGGTTTGATATGTTCTCCAAAAATGGAAAGACTAATAGAGTAACAAGACACGATAAACCAAGTAATATAACGCCAAGGATAAGAATAAATTCTAGCGGTTTTGAAGAAAAAGAGGCTATGCTTGTGGTAAACAAACTGAGCTGTTTTGTTAGCGTGTAGCTTCGGTTTTTTTTTGATGATTTTTCAACAATGATGGCTTGCTGCTTAAATCCAACGTGACTCATTAAGCCACCAAGAAATAAGCTTTTTTCTTGATATTCAAGCAAGGCCGAGACAAAAGGTTTACTCATTAAGCGCACAGTTAACATATTATTAGGTATTTTAACCGAACTAAGCCAGTTAAAAAGAGAGTAGAAAAATGCGCCCGAATGGCGCTCAAACCATTTTCCTTTTCTACTAGCCTGCACGCCATAAAGGACATCCAAATTATTGTTTTTTGAGTATTCGGTCCAAAATATTTCCAGTAATTCAGGCGCTTCTTCTAAGTCACAATCAATTAAAAAAACATGTTCTCCCTTTGCTTGATCTAACCCAACCATTCCAGACTGGTGATGGCCAAAATTTCTGGATAAATCCACAATAGTAAGTTTTGAATCGTTTTTTTGTTGGGCTTGTGCTAGTTTAAGAACTTGGTCTGGAGAACCATCATTGACATAAATGAGTTCATAATCTGAAGTAATTTTTTTAGCCGTAGTAGTAATTCTACAATAGAATTCATCTAAATAAGGCTCTGAATAATAAAGTGTTGTGATGATAGAAAGTTTCATCTAATAATTAACTGCTAGTGCTAAAAGATTTCATGTATTTCGGAGCATTTGCCCCTTGATTAAAAATCAAATCAAGGATAGAAACGCCATGTTCAAAGGGTGGGTTAAGCTGTTGGTATATTGGGTAATTAGAATAATCCATCCAGTTAATACTAATATTAGCGTTGGTAAAAAGTGCTTCATCCATATAACTTTTTGCTGCCGGGCCAGAAATATATTCGTTTGCCCCGGTATCTTGGCATAAAGAGATTAACCGTTCGGTTTTGTTTCCAATCAAATTAAAACTTGATGACCATGAAATAGTGGTATTAATATTAAGTATTTTATTAATTGCTGTCAAAAAAAGGTAATTAATTTGACTTAAATTTTTCTCCTTGTTGCCCAAGTATAATGACTCAAATACTTCTTTATAACAATTAAAATAGGGTGCTTTACTATAATTTATAACTAAGGTTTGCCAATGTTTTTTGCCCCAATTTGATTTGGCAATTTCAGTTTCTGATATTTTTTGCAGACTCTTACCTTTATGTTTAACTGGGATAGTAAGCCACTGAATACCCGTGAAGGATTTAATTAAATTTCTATTACGCCAGTCATTTTTAGTATATTGCATATCATCATATAAAATGAATTCATCAACTTGATTAATTAAATCAAAATATCCCTTCCAGGGAATATAGTTAGATTGAAGAATCGCAATTTTTTTATACATAATTAAAGAAGTAACAGTAGTAAGGCAACTGGAAACAAATAACCCACCCACCTTACTTGCCTTTTTGTCCGTCTT
>CAZHUE010000229.1:0-4520 GCA_964535875.1 uncultured Methylomarinum sp. | reverse complement strand
ATAGCCGGTTGCTTTTTTCACACCAGTATTACCAACACCCCCCCACAGACCCGGCAGTTTTCCACCTTTTACTGGATTGAAGTCTTTAGCGAAACGTACTTTGAATGATATATAGAGTTCGTTGTAGGTTGTATCGAACGCATCTGAGAAATCAATCTTCCATTGGGCTCCTCCATTCTTTGGTCCTACCCCTCCTTTAGGGTAGTTGACACGGATAAAACGATTGTCTGATTCCTTAATAACATTAACTCGGTCGAACGAGTTAGACCATATTACGCCAGGCCAGTCACGTTTGATATCATTATGACTATAATGACCAAGAGGGCTTTTCGAGAAATTAAGGTGAAAGATTCTTTGATCTGCCGGTATAGGGCTGGGATTAGTATTGTTTTCGAAACCAGGAAAGAGAAGTGTAGGTTCATGGGTACTACTTGCTGCATCAAGTGTTTTTATCCATATTCCCATCCAGGGAGAAACCTCTGTTTCTCTTAATGTTATATATTTTTTGCCATCGTAATACAACCCCTGGTTTTCAACAAAGCTTGCTGTTTGCATATCTTCCAGTGTGCAACCAACACTGTCGCTGCAAGTACTATTATTTACAGCTACTTTACCGCGCATTGCTGACCAACTAAATGAATGATGGAAAGGGTTAGCAATTAGCTGTAATTGGTTTGTGTTATTACTGATAAGTGTCTTTTCAAAACATGCAGAGCGAGTACATTGTGTTGATTCTTTTTGAGTGGCTGGCTTACTTCCAGCAGGCATATCTAATAAGGTTTGATCTGAAAAAGCAATAATCCAGTATCCTGTTCCTATCTGTAGTACATCCTGTAAATCAACGTCATCATAGCTATTTTTGGTTGGGTTATAGCTTATTAGCTTCCAGTCGGTAGCATAATTACCCGTAATATCATCAGCAAAAATTGCCTCGACAGTATTGGCGTTATTTGGGGCTATACAAGGAATACCTATTAATTGCCATTGGTTTGGGTTTAAATGGGTCGTTATTGAGCAATCATTGCTGTCAGTATTAGCATAGAGATTGGTTGCGACTATTAATAAAATAAGTCCATGTAAAAATTTATATTTATTAAACATTTTAATTATTTTTAGTAATATATGTTAAGTGTAAGTGTTCAAATTACGTTAATCTTTGGTAAAGATTCGTTGGTTTATGAACCTATTAATAGTTCCATAAAGTATTCGCAGAATATTTCTTGTCAACCCTGGATAATCTTTTTCGATTTGAAATGGTTTTTTGTGGAAACATAATATTAACTTGCATAGCGCGCTTTGTTCTTATTTTTGTATGGAAAGTAATGCATATCTATTACCCTAAAATGTTGACATCATTCAGCAATCACTTTTGATTCTCTAGATGGTTTGATAGACGGAAGTATGACTACGAAATAAACAATATCTGAAACGATGAGAAATCACAGATGGAGTAAAATTGACTTGTCAGAATTCTTCTGAGAATGGGGTTAATCTAATAAATTTTGACTATATTATAATTGGTTAGATGGAAAAGTAAAAATATTTTTCATTTAGTTTTTAGAGCACCTCTCATATAATTCATGACTGGTACTCAGGCATTTTAAGTGCATACTTATTCAGCCGGAATTAAATAGAGAAACCCTTAAGAAATTTTTGTTAAAATTGGGAGTGTTTTATATTAATCGTTCCTATATTGAGTCCTTTCATTATAGTAAGAAGAACATGTTTTACTGCAGGGTGATAAGTAAGCTGAGATTGATGGTTTTTGTACTCACTTAATTTAAAGTAAATGTAATTTTTTAGAGTTTGTGCTTGAAAGTAAAAAAGTTTTAATTATTGCTAACTCTGGGCGTATGTTAGCCCAAATGTTAAAAAAAGCAGGATATGATGTAGTGGTTATTGACTGTTTTTCTGATACAGACACACAAGCACTATCTTTAGAATGTATAAAGGTTAATAGTTTAGCCCTGGAACATATAAAACTAGCTATCTGTATTTTAACATCTAGATACAAGCTTTCATTTGCAATAATTGGTAGTGGGTTTGAACGTTATTTTTCTAGTCTAAAATTCCTTCATCAAAAGCTAAAAGTTCTTGGTAATCCAGCTAGTGTTTTTTCTGCAGTTCAAAACAAAGCCCATTTTTTTTCTACATTAAAGCAACTAAAAGTTCCGTATCCAGAAGTTTCTTTTCAAATGCCCGAATTTAATGATGATTGGTTAATAAAGCCAATGCAAGGAGAGGGCGGATTAGGGATTAAGAAATTTGAAAGGTTGAGGGAGAAAAATGATACCTGTTATTGGCAGCGTTTTATCAATGGATTTCCTCTATCAGCTCTGTTTATAGCTAATGGCTCCAGTTTTAAAATTTGTGGTTTTCATAAGCAGCAAGTTGTTAGTATTAATGGTGATGAATTTGTTTTTTCTGGGATTATAAGTTATCCGGGGTTAGATAGTGAAATTAAGGCGCAATTAAATGGCTGGGTTTCCAGTTTGGTAAATGAGTTTGGCCTGATAGGATTAAATTCTGTTGATTTTATATTAGAAAATAACCATTGTTATGTTTTAGAAGTCAATCCTAGACCATCTGCCAGTATGCAATTGTATGATGCTAACTTGATTAGGGGACATATTAATAGTTGTTTGGATAAATCACTAGATATTCAAATAAGCCTAAAAGAATATAGCGGATATCAAGTTGTTTTTGCTGAAACTAATGTGGTTATAAAAAAAAATATTCAATGGCCAAAATGGATTGTAGATAGGCCACAAGCTGGGTCATTAATTAACACAGGAATGCCAATTTGCAGTATTATTGCTCGCAGAGGCAGTGAACAGCAGGTTTTAGACGAGTTGCTGTTAAAACAACAAATAATTAAAAAACTTATAAACTAAGGTGACATAAAATGCAATACTCAGCGAGTGTTAATAAATTAACTCAGCCACTAGTTCAAGATCTGATTGATAATGCAGATAAGTATAGATTAGGGATACAAAAATTAGAAAATGGCTGCATTATTATTGACGCGGGTATTAATGCTCCAGGTGGCTTAGAAGCAGGGCGTATTATTACTGAGATTTGTATGGGTGGAATGGGGACTGCCTCACTTTTACAAAGTTGTTATACCGATAACTGGCCATTAACGATTAATGTACATTCAACAAATCCGGTGTTAGCTTGCTTAGGTAGTCAATATGCTGGCTGGAGTATGTCTCATGAAAAATACTATGCTTTGGGATCTGGCCCTGCTCGGGCAATGGCAAGAAAAGAAAAGGACGGTGTTAATGTTCCTGTAGAAGAGCTTTATAAGGAATTAGATTATTCAGATAGTGCTGATTCTACTGCTTTAGTCATAGAAAACGACAAAATCCCACCTGTAGAAATTATTGAAAAAGTATCTTCTGCTTGTGGTATACCAGCAGATAAGCTCACTATTATAGTAACGCCAACCAGTAGTTTAGCAGGTGCAGTGCAAGTTGTTGGGCGGGTGCTTGAAGTGGCAATGCACAAAGCGCATGAGTTACATTTTCCACTGGAAAATATTATTGACGGGAGTGGGAGTGCTCCTGTATGCCCACCACATCCCGATTTTGTTAAAGCAATGGGACGGACAAATGATGCAATTTTGTTTGCTGGACAGGTACATATTTTTGTAAAAGGCAGTGATGAAGATGCTGAAAAATTAGCGAAAGAATTACCTAGCTCAACTTCAAAGGATTACGGCAAACCTTTTGCAGAAATTTTTAAAGCTTATGAATATGATTTTTTTAAAGTTGATGGTATGTTGTTTAGCCCGGCAAGTGTGATTGTTACGGCGGTTGAATCAGGCAAAAGCTTTCGTGCAGGAAAACTGGACAATGCATTGTTAGATCAATCGTTTGGTGCATAATAATCAGTGGGACGTATAGCAATTTTTACTGACGAACCTGGATGGCATGGTAAACAATTATGTTTGGCTTTTGCTAGTAGAGGTTTTACTGGGGTTTATGTTTCTTTAACAGAGTGTCGTATTACGCTTGGTTCGACTGAAATTTCCATTCAAATACCCGGGTTTGAGGATGAGCTTCCAGATGCAGTTTTTGTCAGAGGTGTGCCTGGTGGTTCTTTGCAGGAAGTTGTTTTTTATCTGGATATATTGCATGCACTAAAAATTTTAGGTATTCCAGTTTATAACGATGGATACGCGATAGAAAAAAGTGTGGATAAAGGAATGACCAGTTTTTTGTTGAATACTGCGGGTTTGAATACGTCTTTAACTTGGGTGCTTAAAGATCGCTCAGAAGCGTTGGCTATTGCAGAACAGGAATTAGCAAAAGGGCATCGTTTGATTAGTAAGCCTCTGTTTGGTTCGCAAGGGGAAGGGGTTCGCCGGTTTGAGAAAACAACGGACTTATTCTGGCTAACCAGTAGTAATGGCATCTATTATTTGCAACGTTTTGTGGAATGTGAAGGGCAGGGATATTCTGATATTCGTGTTTTTGTCGTGTATGGAAAAGCTATTGCTGCAATGCGGCGATGTG
>CAZHUE010000228.1:1105-4611 GCA_964535875.1 uncultured Methylomarinum sp. | reverse complement strand
TAGAATCCATTTTGATACTCTTTTTTAAGATCATCAAAAAAAGTGTTTGCGATGGTAGGGTCAGAAAAGACCATGAGTGCCTGATCAGGGTTTTCAGAATTGATACTTCTATCAATCTGCTCTTTTAGATGGTTGATGAGAAGGGCCTGGTAACGTTTTTGTAGTATTTTGTAGGGGAATTTAGTCCATACCATCCATTCAGGATTGCGGGTTAATACCGATACTTTCTCCGTTCTGGCTTTGGGATTTTGTTGTTTCCTTGCTCGAACCAGGTGTAACGTTCAGCCTTACCGAATAGTTTCAAACCACCCGCACTGATAATGATGTGAACATGTAGTTTAGATCAGTATGAAGAACAGCTGTCACCGCAGGAAGAAGCCCCTGTTCTTTGCAAAAAGAGATTAACTTCAGTGCTGGCTGAAAAAACGACATTGAGTCATTCTCTTTTCTCAAAAAGCAGTGTTCGGAATTGAGAAGGGACTGTGAACATTACATGGAAATAAGAACAGTTGGAGAATCCGATTCATGTCTGCCACCCACTTATCAATTTGAACTTTGGCACAGACTGAGCAAAACCGGCTTTTGCAGGAATGAGGAACATAACGTATTTCACAGGGGTCGATGAGGCAAGCAAAGGTAGAGAAAACAAGCCCATCAGATTCTCGGCAATTCATGATCTTCCAAACATTGTAAGCGATATACCAGATAACGAGTATCTGGTGGGTAGCAAGAAACGTATTCCAGCTTTCCTGAAAGACGAGCTTTAAAGTGATCGGACTTTACTGGATAGTTTTCATGATAGAACTGGATTATAATCAGCTCTGCGAGAAAAGTAGACGTTTATTTTTTTGAGAATACAGAGCATCATGTTCAAACTTTTCGCTTGATAGATGTATTTTCTTTTGTATGATCTTTCAGGCTCTAATCTGAGCCTGATAGGTCTGCAGAAGGCTAAGGCTATTTGATTTTTACTTCTTTGTACATTACATGCTTGCGAGCTACAGGATCATATTTTTTAATTTCCATTTTCTCTGGCATGGTTCTTTTGTTTTTGGTTGTGGTATAAAAGTGACCGTTACCTTCTGAAGATACTAATTTAATTTTATCGCGCATTGTATTGTCTCCTTAAACTTTTTGGCCGGATTTACGAATATCAGCAAGAACTACATCAATACCTTTTTTATCAATAATCCGCATTCCTTTTGTAGAAATTCTTAATCGTATCCACCTATTCTCACTTTCAACCCAGAATTTATGGTGATGAAGGTTGGGGTTGAACCGCCTTTTAGTTCTATTATTTGCGTGTGATACGTTATTTCCAGAAACAGGACGCTTTCCTGTAACTTGACATACTTTGGACATGATTACCTCTGTCGTGCCTTGAATTCAAAAAGTTAGCCGACCTTTATACCAAAAAAATAGCTCAAGGTAAATAACAATAATGAAATAAATTTGGTAGAATTATTCATGTTTATATTATCTTGAGGCTTTAAATGGCTATAAAACTCGGCATGGTAATGGATTCCATAGACCATATCAATATTAATAAAGACACTAGTTTTGCTATACTGCTGGAAGCGCAATCAAGAAACTGGGAGCTTTATTATATGGAGCTTAGTGATCTGTATTTGGATAATGGTCTTCCTTTTGCACGGACTAGAACTTTGACAGTCCAAAGAGATAAAAATAACTGGTATCAATTCATTGACGAGAGGGATATTCCTCTGGATCTATTAGATACAATTATTATGCGTAAAGACCCACCCTTTAATCAAGAGTATATTTACGCAACTTATTTATTAGAACAGGCGGAGCGACAAGGTGTGTATGTGGTTAATAAGCCACAATCTTTAAGGGATGCCAATGAAAAACTTTTTACTGCCTGGTTTCCTCAATGTTGTGCTGAAACATTAGTTGCCCGCGAGCCTCAGCGATTTAAAAGTTTTTTGAAAAAAAATAAAGAAATTATTTTAAAACCTTTAGATGGAATGGGAGGAGCGTCGATTTTTTATATTCGCGAAAATGATCCTAATCTCAATGTAATTCTTGAGACGATGACTGAATATTCCACGCGTTTTATTATGGCTCAACGTTATCTTCCTGAAATAAAACACGGAGATAAGCGTATTTTACTAGTCAATGGTGAACCTATAGCCTATGCTTTAGCTCGTATACCTACAAAAGGTGAAACACGGGGTAATCTTGCCGCTGGAGGTAGGGCGGAGGGACGTGAGCTAACAGAAAGAGATCTTTGGATTGCTAAACAAGTGGGGCCAACACTAAAAAATAAAGGGTTAGTTTTTGTTGGTATTGATGTTATTGGTGATTATTTAACTGAAATAAATGTGACTAGTCCAACCTGTGTTCAAGAATTAGATAAAGAATTTGGTCTTAATATAAGTGGGCAACTTATGAATCATATTGAAAGTGAATTAAAAATTAGAATTAAATAAAAATTGGAACAAAATAAGCGATAGAAAATCTCGTCTAAAATTGAATGAAGTATATAATATAAATTATATTCAAAGTGTCAGCGTATGACTTTATGCTTAATTGATAGCTTCATAGTGGAAAAACGAAAAATTATGATATCAGCTTACTATAGAACTTAATAATGGCAACAACTACATCTAAACATTCATTTTTACAGCCCGCAGTTTCTGTGCAAGACTCTTTACTTATGACGCTGTTTATTGCTGCAGTTATTCATGTGATAATTTTATTGAGTGTCAGGTTTAGTGTTCCTCAACCAGAAAAGCTAAATAAACAAATTGAAATAACGTTAGCAAGCCTACCATCTAAAAAAGCACCTAAAAAGGCTGAATACCTTGCTCAGGATAACCAAATAGGTGGTGGCGTTAAAATGAATGAGCCAGAACCGACAAAACAAAAATTAGCGAGCCTAGGTGATAGTGAGATGAGACCACCTCGTCAGCACCAATCTCAAACTGAAAATAGGCCAAAAGCAGAAAAAAAACTGATTACGCATGTGCAGGCGGATCAAAAAATTAAAATAATCAATAAAGATACGCCTCCTTCAGAAATAGAAAAACCTAAGTTGTCACAAGAAGCTTTGAAACAACACGTGGCTGAGTTAGGAGAGCAAATCAGATATGCTAAACAAAGTTCTGAGAAAACTAGAATTAAATTTGTGAACTCCGTAAGTACTCATAAATATGTTGCAGCCCAATATTTGAAAGATTGGGAGGCTAAGATTGAGCGAGTTGCGCTTCTTAATTATCCTGATGTTGCAAGGAGAACTGAGGGTACCTTGATGATAGATGTTGGTATAAATGCTGATGGAACTATTTACAGTATACGTATTAGAAAATCATCAGGGAATAAAGCACTTGATGATGCAGCAAAACGTATTGTAAAACTTAGTGCTCCTTTTCCAGCTTTACCAGATAAATTATTAGAAGAACTAAATGTTTTAGTAATAACAAGAATAATGACTTTTAAGGATCTAGGTGGCCTGGTTGTTGAACCATAGGGCTATTGATAAC
>CAZHUE010000228.1:0-1095 GCA_964535875.1 uncultured Methylomarinum sp. | reverse complement strand
ATTATTTAAGTGATCAATTTTTAGTGGCTATGCCTAATCTTTCTGACACTCAGTTTTCCCATACCGTTAGCTACTTATGTCAACATAATGAGGAAGGGGCTTTAGCAATTGTTATTAATCGACCAACTGGGATGAAATTAGGTGATATTTTTGATCAAATGAAAATAACAGCTACATCTGAAAAAATAAAAAATTCACCTGTCTTTGCTGGAGGGTCCATTCAACTTGAAAGAGGCTTTATTATTCATAGTAAAATTGATGGAGCTTGGGATTCATCTATTTCAATTTCAGAGTCGACTTGTTTAACAAGTTCTCGTGACATTTTGGAAGCTATTGCAGAAGATAAAGGTCCTGATAAATTTCTGGTTGCTTTAGGTTATTTAGGCTGGGGTGCGGGTCAGTTAGAGCAAGAAATTATTGATAATACTTGGTTGAACGCCCCTTATGAAGAAAATGTTTTGTACAAAGCCCCTGTTGGTCAACGCTGGTTGATAGCAGCTAATCAAATAGGTGTTGATATTACACAATTAACTGTGCCTGCTGGGCATGGCTAATATAGACCCACTTGCCAATCGAATAAATTCTGATACTTATTTGGGGTTTGATTTTGGAAATAAAAAAATAGGGGTTGCTGTAGGACAGACCACAACAGCTATTGCAAGTCCGTTAAATACCATTCGGTCTCTTAAGCAGCAACCTGATTGGGCTTTCATAAGCCAGCTAGTTAATGAATGGCAGCCGGCAGGGTTTGTGGTTGGAATTTCCAGACAAGCTGATGGATCGGATAACCCAATTACCCCTAGAATGTTAAAATTCTGTAGACAACTAGAAGGGCGTTTTAACCTCCCTGTTTTTCAAATAGACGAGGCATTTTCTACCTTTGAAGCTAAACAAATACTTTTTGATGATCTTAAAGTTAATGCAGGAAAATTATGGAGTGTTCAGGACCAATTGGCGGCACAGCTTATATTGCAGAGCTGGTTAAACATAAAAAATGATAGTTAACCTTTTAAAACTTTGCTCGGTAAGAAGCCAGATTGGAGTTAAGTAACACGCAATAAATAACCTACCGGTATTGCGCAGAATTTTTGCTTG
>CAZHUE010000227.1:0-4630 GCA_964535875.1 uncultured Methylomarinum sp. | reverse complement strand
TCAAAAGGAACTGCTGGGCATGTGGCTGTCAGAGAATGAAGGTGCCAAGTTTTGGTTGGGCGTCTCATCACTGAATTGCAAAATAGAGGTGTAAAGGATATTCTCATTCTGCACTGGTTCTGTATTTTTGTTTGCTAAGGTAGTTACGAAGTTCGCATAAATTCTAAAAGAATCAAGATGTCACATTCGGATAATCAATCGAGTCTGCCTCCTAATTGATCCATAAAAATTCAATATCCATGCCCACAGGATTTGGTTATCTAAGATTTAATATATATTTACCAAGTAACTTCAATCGTCTCCGCAGAAAGTGTTTTTGCTTTATAATTAGCCGTTTATTAAAAGTCGGTGCAATTGTGAAAACAGAAGTGTTAATTTTGGGCGGTGGCCCTGGTGGTTATACGGGCGCTTTTAGAGCGGCCGATTTAGGCAAGCAAGTCGTTTTAGTTGAGCGTTACCCAGTGATAGGGGGTGTTTGTTTGAATGTGGGCTGTATTCCTTCAAAAAGTTTATTGCATGTAGCAAGTGTTATAAATGAGTCAGAGGAGGTGAGTGTTTCAGGTATTCGTTTTGATAAACCTGAAATTGATCTTGATGGTTTACGAGAATGGAAAAACAAGGTGACTACTCAACTCACAACCGGTCTTTCAGGGTTGGCCAAACAACGTAATGTAAAAATTGTGCAAGGATTTGGACGTTTTGTTTCCGAAAATAAAATCGTTGTTGAGCATAATGATGAAACCTTTGAAATTGATTTTGAACAGGTAGTTATTGCTGTTGGGTCTAAACCCGTTAAAATTCCTGACTTTCCTTATGATGACCCTCGGTTGATGGACTCTACAGATGCATTGAATCTTGAAAATGTGCCGGAAAATCTGTTAATCATTGGCGGTGGCATTATCGGTTTGGAAATGGCAACGGTTTATAGTGCATTAGGCAGCAAAATTTCCATCGTGGAAATGCAAGACCAGATAATTCCAGGCTGTGATAAGGATTTAGTCAGACCTTTAATGCAGCGAATAAAAAAGCAATATGAAAATATTTTACTTTCAACCCGTGTAACTTCCATTGAAGCTCAAAAGAATGGTTTAAATGTAAGTTTTTCAGATGATAATCCTGATCAGTTATTCGATAAAGTTTTAGTTGCAGTAGGGCGTGTACCAAATGGGAACTTAATAGATGGAGATAACGCCGGGATTAATATTGATGAAAGAGGGTTTATTCAAGTCAATAAAAAACAACAAACGAATGTTGATAATATCTATGCAATTGGTGATGTAGTAAGTAATCCTATGTTGGCGCATAAAGCGGTTCATGAAGGTAAAATTGCTGCTGAAGTTATTGCGGGCCAACTTTCTGAATGGCAAGCATTAACGATTCCATCGGTTGCTTATACTGATCCTGAAGTGGCCTGGATGGGTTTAACAGAAAATCAGGCAAAAGAACAAGGGATTGAATATGAAAAAGGGGCATTCCCATGGGCGGCAAGTGGGCGGTCTTTAAGTATTGGGCGAAAAGAAGGGATGACTAAAATATTGAGCGATAAACAGACTGGCCGCATTTTAGGCGTAGGGATTACAGGAACAAATGCAGGAGAATTAATTTCAGAAGCAGTTTTGGCGTTAGAAATGGGTGCTTGTGTTGAGGACTTAGCGCTGACAATTCATCCACATCCTACTTTGTCTGAAACTTTAGGTTTTTCTGCTGAGATGATTGAAGGCACCATTACAGATTTATTTCCTAAGAAAAAATGAAAAGAATTTTTAATAAAAGCTTCATTACCAATTTAATCGCTTTAGCCATTATTACAGCGGGATATTTTTCACCTGTTTATTCAGAGCTAATCAAGTCAATTGGTTTTTTTGCCTTATCCGGTGCAATTACTAACTGGATAGCGATACATATGCTGTTTGAGAAAGTCCCTTTGCTTTATGGTTCAGGTGTTATTCCCAACCGTTTTGAAGAGTTTAAAGCCGCTATTAAAGACTTGATGATGAATCAATTTTTTACTGCGGAAAATATAGAGCAATTTATATACAATGAAGAAAAACAGGGGGGGAATGTACTTAACCTTGAACCTTTAATGGCGGCTATTGATTATGATAAAATTTTTGAAGACTTAATTTCATCAATTATGGAATCATCATTTGGTGCAATGCTGCAAATGATGGGCGGTGAAGAAGCACTGATCCCTCTAAAAGAACCGTTTACAGAAAAAATGAAAGTTACTTTAACTGAAATGGTTGAGTCCGACCGCTTTAAAGCAGCATTAGAGCAGGGTTTAGATGCACATAAAATTGGCGAAGATATTATAGGAAAAGTGGAAACGGTGATTGATAAGCGCCTTAACGAATTAACCCCACAGCTGGTTAAAGAAATGGTGCAAGAAATTATTCGTCAACATTTGGGCTGGTTAGTGGTTTGGGGTGGTATCTTTGGTGGACTCATTGGTGCTGCTTTTAGTTTTGCATAAAGATGATTAAATTAGCTTTTGAGGAATATGGCGATGACTTAGACGAGCCGGTAATACTTATCCACGGTTTTTTTGCATCATCGCGAAATTGGCGACAAATTGCAAAAAGACTGGCTGAAATTTTTCATGTTTATGTGTTGGATATGCGCAATCATGGCTTATCTTCCCATCATCCTGAAATGGATTATCCGTTGATGACAGAGGATTTAAAGTCATTTATGGATGAGCACGATTTAAAATCAGCAAATATTCTGGGTCATAGCATGGGGGGTAAAGTTGCCATGTGGTTTGCCTTAAAACATCCAGAAAGATGCAAAAATTTAATTGTTGCTGATATTTCTCCTGTAGACTACCACCACAGTTTTAATCATACAATTCAAGCATTAAAAGATCTACCATTAGAGAAAGTCAACAATAGGAAGCAGGCAGATGATTTTTTGTCATCGTCAATTTCAGAGCAATCATACCGACTATTTTTATTGCAAAATTTACAACTAGTTGATGGAAAATATAGCTGGCGGATTGATCTGGATATTTTTTATCAAACTGCTGATAATATTGTCGGTTTTCCTGCACTTGGTTCGCTAAAGCCAAATAATAAGGAAGTGCTTTTTATTATGGGAGGAATTTCCCATTACACCAATAAAGATGCCATTGTTAACTATTTTCCGAAAGCTAAAATATCTGTATTAAAAGGAACGAATCATTGGCTACATGTCGAAGACCCTGATGGATTTGTGAGTAATGTGATTGAGTTCTTGAAAAACGGGTAAAAATTATTTCATTTTTGCCGCTATTAAAGAGTATGGAAAATAGCGGATCAGATTAATGACAAAATTAAAAACTGTAGGGATGAGTTTAGTCCTGATTAGTTCCTTCACTAATGCAGATAATTATACGACGCCATTACATGAAGTTGAATGGACGTTAAATCGAGGAGATGTCTATTGTCAATTAACTCAAGATATCCCTTTATATGGACTGACCGATTTTATGCATCAGTCAGGGGAGCTTTTACGATTTTCCATTAAAGAAAATCGTTTTAAATCAAGTATTATTAATGCTAGCTTAACAATAGAAAACTCTTCCTGGATTCATCAGGCAAAACCAGGAAAAAATTTTTTGGTTAATCTTGACCATGCAGAAGGGATTCAACACTACCCTCGTCTTAGTGTGTATGGCGAAGTGGCTGAAAGTATGTTGGATGCTTTATTAAAAGGGTTGACTCCAACCTTTAGTTATCAAAGAAAGGCTTATGATGGAGAGAATGAAGAAACTAATGTGGAGATTTCTTCTGTAAATTTTTTAAATACATATAATCAATTTGCTGATTGCAGAAAAGACTTTTTGCCTTATGGTTTTAAAGATTCATTAGAAAAAAGTATCTTTTTTAAACCAAAAAGCAAAGTATTAAATGCGAGTGTTTTACAGCAATTACAAGATACAGTCAGATATGTAAATGAAATAAAGGGTGCAGGAGTCGTTATTGTTAGTGAAACTGAAATAGCAGGCAAGCCGGATAAAACATGGTTTTTGAAGAGAGCGAATAAAATTGCAGCTAAACTCAATCAGTTGGGATTACCTAAAAATAAAGTGAGTGTTTCAACAAAAAGAGAGGCAGCAAAAAAAGATAATAAATTTGTCCAATTAGGCTTGTTTGGCCCAGATGGGCTAAGAACTATTTATTATCGGAAGGGCAATGTTAATTTAACTCAAACAGAAAAAAAACGTTTAAGTGTTCTTGCTCAATACGCAGAAGAATTTTTACCGAATAGCAAAATCGTTATTAGAAGCCATACCGATAGCAAAGGATCTAAAGCAACTAATCTTAGAGTTTCAAAAAAAAGAGGTCATGTGATTAAGCAGTATTTGCTGAGTATTGGAGTAGATAAGAAAAAAGTGATCGTTAAAGCTTATGGTGAAAGTAAACCAGTAAGAATTAATCGCTTTGAGGCAGGCAGAGCTGCAAATAGACGAGTTAATATTGATTTTGTTATTAAGTCTTGATACCCATGAAATTTACTTTCTACAACTGATTTTAGGGGTTAATAATGAGCAGTTAGGCAACTCGCAATAAATAACCGACCAATTTAAAGTAAGAGATTAGATATATCGTGCAGTCGTTTATAATTTATATATTTCTCGACCGCTTACAAA
>CAZHUE010000226.1:0-4686 GCA_964535875.1 uncultured Methylomarinum sp. | reverse complement strand
TAAGATAACTTGTTTCATAGAGGATTCACTAAGGTGTAAAATACTTTTATTAATCTACAAGTCCGTCTAGTCCAGATTCAAGAGCAATAATTGTAGGTAAAAGTGTAGTAATTTCATTAATATCTAAACCTAACTGTTGCCATTCTTTGACAGGAAAATTTAAAACAATATCTTCCTCATTCATTTCTGGTCTGATTGATTCACTGATATAACGTGCCACACAAACGACACATGCATGTAATGATATTTTGTTAAAACTTAATGGTTTGTTTGATTGAGCGATGGTATTAATAAGCTCTTCAGAAAAATACCAGCGGGTGCAAAGTTCAGCACACACTTCTTGATTGGTAAAGCCTAGGTATTTAAGTTCCAATTCAGGCCTGTTTTTTCCTGTTTTCACTAGTTTGTCAATCTTCGTTGCAGTTTTAGCATCACTAAGATAAAGTAAAATTGTTCCTAAACCACTGATTAAACCAGCAGTATATGTTATATCACTATTATCAAGTTTAATTTCATCAGCTAACCATTTTGAGTATGTTGCCGTATGAAAACTATCAGACCAGAATTCTTTGAAATTAAAGTTTGGAATATCAGGTATTGAACTGACGATGCCAGAGGCAATAACTAGAGTTTTAAGTTTTGATGTGCCTAACAAAATAACAGCTTCATCAATAGAACCTACTTTTCTTGCTAAGCCAAAATGAGCAGAATTTACCAATTTTAATACTTTCAATGAAATGATTTGTTCCTTCTCTACATTTCTGGCAATATCATCAAAATTGGTATCAGGGTCGTTTAATTGAGTAATTAAGATCCTGATCACTTCGGGAACTTGTGGTACTTTATGGATTTGTTTGAAAATCTGCTCTATTTTTAACTTCATTCTTTTAGTTGACAGTAAGGTTTAATTTAGCAGCAATGACATTTTCAGCATCTTTTGGGTCAACAACTACATTTAATAAATACACTCTGTCTATTGCAATTTTTTGTGTTGATAAATGCTTAGAGATAGCTTGTGCTCTAGCTACAGCAAGTTTTTCTAAACGTTGAGTATTAGGCTTGATTAAGGCTGCCATTTTGCTTTGAGCAACCTCATAAAAATCTTTCTCGGAGTCAATAAGGCGAGGTGTTCCAAACAATGAGCGATCTGCTTGTGTAGGAAATTCTTTTATAAATAAGTCAGCAAGAATTCGTTGGTTTTCTTCTTTTGAGTATTTAAGGTGTTCCGGCATAACAGTCTTCCCACTTTCTTTGCTTAATTCTTCAGCACGTATTTTTAATAGTTTTTTATCTAATGCTTCTGCCTGTAGATGAGGCCAATCTTCTTTTTTAAAAGCAGCACCTTTAATTTCAAGCTTTAAGGCAGGGCGTTTTTCAAGTGCAGTGGCTAAACTACCCAGTTTTTCTTTTTGCTTATCGTCTAAGGTTGATTCCCCCGGTAAAAATGTAATTGTACTTATATCTTCCTCACTACCTATTAGTGATGCTACAGCATTAAAGGGTGATGAGATGATTTTTGTCAATACATTAACCAAGGTATCAAAAATAAGTCCGGAGACACTGAATTGAGGGTCATCAAGACTCCCCGTGATGGGCATATCAAGCTTTATTTTTCCGTCAGCATCTGACAATAAAGCAATCGCTAAATCTAACCGTAAAGAGACTGCTTTTGGGTTTTCTACTGTATCGCCTAAAACCAGTTGATCTATTAAAAGATTGTTAGTTGCTGACAGTTTTTTGTTTTGAATGTTGTATTTTAGGTTTAAGGACATATTGCCTTTTTCGATTTTTCGACCAGCAAACTCTGCCATATAAGGGGTCATTAAAGGCATTGGCATACTTTTAAAATCAAGAGATATGTCAGAATCACCCTGATTAGGGCTGATTGTTCCTCTAATATGGACAGGAGCTAGGTTAGAGACTTTTCCATCTAATTTAACCTTAATAACAGCATTTTGCTCAGAAGAAATCCCTTTAATGGTTCCTTTTAATTGACTGATGTGCGCTGAAAATGGCAGGATAAGCGACCTGTCAGTAAAATCTGAAATACCATTGGTTAAGGTAAAATGAGCAATCTTAAAAGTGGGTTTTACTTCCTCTATACTAATAGATTGCTCTTTTTCTACTGGTTCTTTTTTATCCTTTTTAACCAGGATATCAGTAACATTAATCTTTTTATTTTTCCTTATTAAAACTCTGGAGTAGAGCTTGTCAATATTTATAGAATCTATAAGGTAGCTATTAGCCGCAAGGTCTACATCTATCTTTTTTATTTCTAGCAGATTCCATTTGAGAAAGTCTTTACTTGAAACTTGGTCTCTGGTTACAAATTCATTGATATGGCTATCGCCTGTAAATTTTAGGCCAAAAGGTTTATTTTCTTCCTGAAGCATGGATATATTGGCATCAAGATTAAATAACCCAGAAATAAGATCTAAACGGGCAACAGCATTTAAATAGGGCTGAAAATCTTTAAGAGCAATGTTATCGGCATTGATTTTCATATCGCTGGAAAATGGAGCGGATACTACGGTTCCATCTATATTTAATGATCCTGCATTATTTACTTTTATGCCTAGCTTAAATGGGAGCTTAGCATTTGGCTTGTTACTTAAGTCTGTAGCACTAAGGTTAATTGAGGTTAAGTCAATAATTGCAGGCGTAGATGCTAATGATCTATCAGTAAAATTAAAAGCAAAATCATTTATTTCTAATTGAGCAAGGCTGATAGTCCAAGGCTTTTCATTTTTTTCAGGAGGTGAGGGCTTTTGTGCTGATTTCTTTTCTTGTTCTGTATTTGAGCTAAAAAGGGTCTGATAATTTATTACTCCTTCTGAATTAAGCCACGCTTTAAACTGAGCATCAGCGGCTGAAACCTTACTAATGGCTACATTTTTTTTAAGCAGATCCATGGTGATTCCTGATACTTTAAAGTCAGGAATGTTAATGAGTGAGTCAGTTTTACCTTTTTCGGAAATTTGTAATTCATTAATATCAACATGGGCGTCTTTAATTAAGAATTGGAGACCTTTCTTTGTATCATTTAGATGGTAGTCAATTTCTATGACTTCAGATCCTTTTAAAATTTCAAAATTAACAGAGTCTTGTAAAAAAAGTTCCCAAACTTTTTTGAAATTAACTTTATGTAGTTTAATTTTACCAATTGATTTTAAAGGTGTTAAAACTAAGTCTCCTTTCCAGTTTAGCTCGCCTCCAGAGGTTAATGCCAAAGCAAATTCCATTTGAGATTGCTTGTTAACCTTGGTGGTAAACTGATTCAGATTCAAATCTAGAGGATAGATAGTTTCTTTTTGGGGATGGGAATAAAAATCATCTTCCCACGTTAATTTACCTTTGGAAATAGCTGTTTTTACAATTATAATGGGAAAAAGGCTGTCATCCTTTTCTTCTTCATTTTTTACTGGTTCCTCAGTACTTAGTAGGTCGGTGAAATTAAAATCACCTTTCTTGTATCGTTTTATTAAGGTGTTGGGTTGATCCAGGCTTATTTGATCTATCGTTAAAGTTAAATTTGCTATTGATTTTAAAAAAGCGATATTGACATTCAATTTTTCAAAGCTAAAAAAACTGCTTTTATCAAGGTTTTTGAGATCAAAACCATGAAGGTTAAGTGCCAATGAAAAGGGGTTAAACTCAATATCTTTAATTTGAGCAACTCGGTTCAATTTTTCATTTGCTATTTTAGGTATTTGATTTTTTAAAACAGCAGGAATTATCAGAAACCCTACTAGTGAATAGATAACTAATGCTACTGTAATATAAAGCAATACCGTTTTAGTTTTTGCTGAAACGATTAACTCTTTCATTTTTATCTCTCATGAATATAGAGGTAGATGAAGGCTTTTTCTACCATTAAAAAAATTATGACATTTTAAACTAGGTAAAAGTCAGTTGGATTATTACATTTTCTAAAGGATTACGGGGCTAAATAAGAAATATATCTTTCTCTTATTGTACCTGAGTACAATATACATAGAGATAAGTTTTACTTTAAGCTATAGGTTTGAGGATTTAATGAATTATGCGTCAAGCTTCAGGAGCTTTTTAAGCTCTTGTACCTTAGCGTGATTTTTCTAGGTTAAAACATTGGAAAGTGATTTTTATGAAACAACCCCTTATTTGTTCAAATGATTTGTTAAGAAGGCAGGGAGAAAAAGATCGAAGAACTTTAAGTTTTAAGTCTTTTTTTAGTTCTTTCAGTATTAGCAGGCGAATTAATGCAAGAAGATCACAGGAGCTAAAACAAGGGTATTATACTGATAGGTATGAAAAATGGGTTGGCTGGAGTGCAATTGCCATTGTATTATTAAGTACATTAGATGGTTTTTTTACATTGAATATACTTGAAAAGGGAGGGACTGAGCTTAACCCTCTTATGCAGGCTTTACTTGAATATGATACTCAAGTTTTTTTGTTTAGTAAGCTAGTGATTACTGTCACTTGCGTACTATTTTGTCTTGTGCATATTAATTTTCACATGTTCAGAGTTCTTTCAATGAAAATAATGATAAAAAGTATTTTAGCTATTTATCTTGCTTTGATTGGGTATGAAATATTCTTGCTGGTAACAATATAATTACTTCGCGCGGTCACGGATGCGGATTTTATAACGAGTTGATTTTTGTCGATAGCAAGGCGCTGAAATGGGCGCATAGCTGGCTACGC
>CAZHUE010000225.1:0-4698 GCA_964535875.1 uncultured Methylomarinum sp. | reverse complement strand
GGGAAAAAAGCAACCGGCTATGATGGCTGGAGTGCTCGCATGATGTGGCGTGCCAGAACAGCAGCTGTTTTTTATGTCTACCATGCTGATATGAAAAAAACCTGGGGCGACGATAACATTTGGGGCAAAGATCACTCCATTCTATTCCCTGCTAACGAATGGGTACAAATCGAACAACGCATCGTAATGAACTCACCAGGCGATAAAAATGGCATCCTACAAGGTTGGTATAACGGTGTGTTAGAATTAGACAAACGCGATATACGATACCGCCATGTAAATAGCTTTGCCATTGATGGATTTTACTTCAGTACTTTCTTCGGCGGTACAGGCTCCCAATGGGCGCCTACTCGAAACGAGACGATTGATTTCGATGATTTCATCTTCTCGACTGAACCTATCACGCATTAGATTTCATCTCTTTTCATTGGTAACAAAATTTGGTACTGGAAATGGGAATCCGATCTTCTGTTCTTTATCTCTATTCATACTCAATATCAATAGAAAAAATTGACATTCTGTTTTATTCTATTTACTAAATAATATTGCTTTCTTTATTGTCATGTAACCGGACTTTAAAAAAGTCCGGTTAATCTAAAAAATGCAATTATTTAGTTACGATTTGAAGCCTCTAAACAGAGTGTTAGAACAGATTCAAGAACATTCCAGGCTTCTGCATTTCCCTCGCCTGTTGTAGAAACGCCAATTAACCCGTACCGAGGATCGTTAGTGTCAGAAACACGATCAGTCATTATTTTTTGATCAATCAGTGTCTGGGCAAAACTTGAATCATCAAGAAGTAATGAAAGTCTTGCTAATAAAGCATATATTCTTGCCTCTCCAGCAATTAAGTTTTCATCACTATGAATTAAACAGCCATCCGGTACGTTCGGGCTTGTGCAATTGGCAACTTCAACGCCTGAAAAAGTGAAATATTCAGGAATTTTATTATTGCTAGCATAATAATTTTTAAAGAAACTCAAACTATTTTGCGCCGCTGTTAAAGCCTTATCACGCCTTTGTAGATCTAATAACGTAGGGTCAAGTTGAGATGCACGGGCAAGATGTAAAGCAATCCATAATGTTTGAATTGTTTTTAAATGTTTACCCTGGTTAGTATCTCGATTTTCAAAATCACCAGTCCATGTATCGTTATCCTGGTATCCATTATAAAAAAGACCAGAAACAAATGGGACTTGAGAATCAAGAAGTAAATCTGTTGATGAAGTAAGTAAAGGTAACCAGCGAGGATTTATTTTTGCAGCTTCACCCAGAACATACAGATCATTATAATCAACAGGGATAGGATCAGTAGTTAATTGACCAATACCTGTTGCAACTGAAGCAGGGTTCAATGTAGCATCCGTTGTCCCACTCCAATCCCAGGCATATCCAACCAACCCATCAGGGTATTTAGAAAATTGGAGTACTTCCTTATGATCCCTATCTGTTACAGAGGTCCAATAAAGTCCCGTCAGTAAAGTTTCTGCCAATTTTTTTGATTCAGGGTTATTAGTTGTAAAAGAGCTCTCGATAATTCCTCTAATAACTCTGAAGTCATCTAAAGGTGCATTAGAATTTATCCAGCCATCATCCAAAACGACTAACGGTTTATATCTCTCCCGATCAATTGCCCAATTAACTAGTTTATAAACCGGATCAACCATAACTTCATCAACATATTGATAAGATTGTTGATACCCCGTAGCATCTCCCATACATGCAGATGCTCTAAGCATAAGCCCCATATGTTCTGCGGTCACATGATGTCCATGTGCATAAATTTCTGTCAAGCCACTGTCATTTATAAGGTTTGTGTAAATACCATAGGATAGCGGTGCCGTCTGATTTGAATGTCTCATTGAGTTTTTAATAAAATTCAACCCACTTTCAGCTGCAACTTTCCGATCGTTATTTAACCAGTTCAAAACTGGGCCAGCCTGTGGAGAAAGAGAAGGTTCAGGCACTAAGTTAAGTTCAACCAAGGCAAACTGATCAACAGTCAGATCAACTTTATAGAATTGTTCAGCAGAACGTGAGACAGGGATACTTCCTGTTTGACCACCTAAGTTAGGCGTAACAACTGAAGCACTGGCAACTTTATAACCATCAGGCGCACGATAATCAATTGATATTTGTTGAGGAGAAGAAACGATAGGTTGCTGAAGCCCCGAGTAATTTAAAACATATAAAAAGTGTTTACTATCAGATTGTTTTCCAACTTCAATATGAACACCATCAACAGCTTTAACTACAACATCTTCTTTTACATGAATTTTAATTAATTGTTCAGCAGTACTAAGTGCTTCGTTTGCAGTGTTAAGGTCACCAACTGTAGCAAACATATCAGAACCACGAACACTTGGGTTGTACACTGCCACGCCTTTCCCAAGAACATTTGTTCTTTCTATTGACGTTAACCCGTCTGGAAAATTAAACAAGTCTTTAAGAGCACTATGTGCTCGAACATTACCTAACTCATCTAGTGTTCCTGGCAATTCACCTGTCGCAAAAACTGTACCACCTTTATTGACAAACGATTTAATTAAGTCTGCCGTTGAATCTGACATTGCTGCCACACTTGGTAGCCACAAAAATTTAACACCAGCTAATTGCTCAGCCGGATTACCTGGATCAGTAATAATTTTATAAGGAATGTGTGATTTAATCAGCGCATGAGATGCTCCTCTATAGCCACCAAGATGAGGCTTGGGTACAGCACTATCACCCAACTCTGATGCCCACCAATCTGGATCATTCGTGGGTGCGGTGGTGGTGATGTACATTCCATAACCACCACCGGCTTTGTAATCTTGAAAATCACGAGTTGGTGAGCTATACCAGATTCCTACCTTTGCACTACGCGGTGTATTTAACAATGCTTGTTGATGGTTACGAATAAACCCAAACCATTGAGAACGAAAATTTGTATCAACTGTTTTAGTCATATCTGGTGTTTGTGACTCAAATGGCGAAACTCCGGTAACTAAAGCAGCCCCCATTGTTAAACCAGCATCTAATGGCTTAAACCCATAAGAAAATGCCCAAGTTGGATTTTCTCTATCAACACCACGAGCCCATTTATACATCGCTATTTTATTGCTGAATTCTTCAATAGAAGACCAACTCATCGCTTTAGTATTAGAAACACTATCAATTTCCCATACACGAAGAAAATTATCTGTACTACGGCGATAATTACCATCTAAACCAGCTTCACTGGCATCCATATAATCAGCTGGAAAATTCTCTATAATAACCATAAAATCAGGATTAACTTGATGAGCAGCTGAGCGAACATCATTTAAAAAACCTGCTAAATTTTCATGACGCCAGCGAACCCATGCTTTAAAAACAGGACTATCCCAATCAACTGCTGTAGGCACGCTATATCCATTACCACTATTCAACCCTTGTGCTTGAGTCCAAGCTAAAAAATCAGCACTTGCAGCTGGTTCTGCACCAGCCCATGAAGCACCTGTTCCTAAATAAATAGGTACATCAATCCAGATGCCATCAAGCCCAGTGGCAGCTAATCTTTTTACCCGATCTATAAAATATTGTTTATAGTCAGTATTTGGTGAAACCCATGCGCTTTCGGCTCCCGGGTCAACCCAGACCTCTTGAGAACCATAGAATACATTTGCACTTCCATCAATTCCCCTCTGGATCCAATCGGGATGATCCTTAAACATGGTATTTGCTAACGTTTCACCATTTTGAGTTATTACTTCCAGAGCCGGGTAATACACAACAGTTCGCAAATTTTGATTTTTAGCTAAGGTAGTTACACGATTAAGAAAATTAATCTGGTTCTGAAACTCTGTTTCATTCAAATATTCACTAAGGCCAGAGTCTACTTCTAATACGGACACATTCTCTGCAATGCGTTTATTTATAAGATCTGTAATTTCCTGATCAGTCATTTCAACCCAGGCATCAAAACCTCCTATACGAGCCATCTTTGCCCAATCAGCAATATTTGAACTGGCAAAGGACAATAATGGATTTATCAGGAGACTTAAACACATCGTGAGAATTACGAGCGACTTTCTATTTTTTTTAGTAATCATTTTATATACCTAATAATTAAAATCACATAAAACAATTTCATAAAATTATTGAAATTGTTTATATTATTTTTTTAAAAGATATTTTCTGCTATTTTCACAAACCTAATAGCTTCATATCTCATTATGAAATGTGACTAACTTTAAGGCTATTTAATTAAAAATGAGTAATGCGTCACACTTTTTTATAATCCTATAACAAAATATTAAATTTGTCAACCCTGCTAAGCATCTAATTTTTAAGCTTTAATTTAAACAATGGTTGTTGGATCGTCGTTCACAACTCAAACACGAAAAAAATGCAGCACAAACTATTTTAGGCGAGTTAAAAGCCCTCACTGACACTAAACTATCCGAATCTATAAAAAATGACCTGGACGCAACCATCAGCTACTTTAGCAATAATATGACTAAAAACAGGATAAACTATGCTCAACATGTTGAAGAACAATTACCGATTGGCTCTGGTGTCACCGAAGCAGCTTGCAAAACTTTAGTTAAACAACGACTTTGTGGTTCGGGTATGCGCTGGAAAAATAAAGGTGCAAAAGTAGTGCTAAGCTTACGAGCATTAGTTCAGACTACAAATAGATGGCAACAGTTTTGGGATAAGATTATTCAATTTGGT
>CAZHUE010000224.1:0-4715 GCA_964535875.1 uncultured Methylomarinum sp. | reverse complement strand
ATCACTACTTTTATCTGCTTCTTCTGAACCATCTTCATCAGAAGTCGCCTCAGCCCCCTCATCTTCCGCCTCTTCTTCCACCACTTTTGTTTTAACTACTTGGGCAACCGTATGATCATGATCTCCTTCTTGAGCCAAAGCCACACACTCAACACCCTCAGGAAAAACAATATCTGTTAGATGCACTGAATCACCTATATCAAGATCGGCCAAATCAACTTCAATATATTCTGGCAACGCTGCTGGCAAGCAGGATATTTCAACATCAACGATAGCATGAGTAATAACACCCCCTGCTTTAAATCCCACACAAGCTTCTTCATTTATAAAATGCAAAGGCACATTCACCTTTAAAGTTTGTGTTGCACTTACCCTCATAAAATCCATATGCATAACTCGAGACTTTGCAGGATGACGTTGAATACCTTTCAAAATAGCTTTTTCTATCTTTCCATCTATATTTAAATCCAAAATATGAGAGTAAACAGCCTCATGGCTCAAATGATTGTTGACTTCATTTTGAGTCAACACAATTGATTGGGGGCCCGCATCTCCACCATAAACTACCGCAGGAATCTGACCATCACGACGAACCGCTTTCGCAGCACTTTTTCCTGATTGATCGCGATTTTTAGCTACAAATTCAAACACGTTAGACATCTTTTTCTCCAAACCCACTCTTTAACAAGCACTATACTTAAAAACAATATTAATCCACATAAAGCGAACTGACCGACTCACTTTCCGCAATTCTTCTGATGGTCTCAGCCAGCATTTCTGCAACACTTAACTGCCTGATTTTCTCAATTGACAACAACTCATCATTTAATGGAATAGTATCAGTAACCACCAATTCATCTAAAACCGAATTCCTTACATTATCTGCAGCTGATCCTGACAACACAGGATGTGTGCAATAAGCAACTACTTTAGTCGCTCCATTTTTCTTTAATGCCGCCGCCGCATGACACAAGGTTCCTGCCGTATCAACCAAATCATCAATCATGACACAAGTTCGACCTGAAACATCACCAATGATATGCATTATTTCAGATACATTTGCTTTTGGGCGTCTCTTATCTATTATTGCTAAATCAGCATCACTCAATCGTTTCGCCAATGCTCTCGCCCTTACCACCCCACCTACATCAGGCGAAACAACGATTAAATTTTCATACTTTTGCTGCCACACATCCCCAAGTAACAAAGGCGAGGCGTAGACGTTATCAACTGGTATATCAAAAAAGCCTTGAACTTGCTCAGCATGTAAATCAACCGTCAGAACTCTATCTGCTCCTGCTATATCAATCATATTGGCAACTAATTTTGCAGTAATTGGCACTCTCGCCGACCTTGAACGCCTATCTTGTCGTGCATAGCCATAATATGGCATAACGGCTGTTATCCGTGACGCAGAAGCTCTCTTTAAAGCATCAATCATCACCAGCATCTCCATTAAATGCTGATCAGCAGGAGAGCATGTGGGCTGAATGACAAATACATCTTTGCCACGCACATTCTCTTCAATTTCTACAACTATTTCACCATCACTAAAACGTCCAACTGTTGCCATTCCAAGGCGCATATTTAGCTTCCTCACTATTCCCTCGGATAATGCTTTGTTTGCATTTCCAGAAAACACCATCACTGAGGAATCTTGCATTTAGGTACCTTGCTAAAATTAATTTAAGATGAAGATAAAAAATGGCTGGGCTGCCAGGATTCGAACCTGGGTATGCGGAGATCAAAACCCCGTGCCTTACCGCTTGGCGACAGCCCAATAAAAACTTTAGTCCAACATATCAATCAATAGCGACTTATTTAATCCTTTAGTTAAGTAAGCCTGCCATCTTTCTTTCAGATCAATCCATGCCTCACGGGCTAATTCTTCAGAATCAAACTCGGCAAAAACACAAGCTCCTGTTCCAGTCAATCTAGCCTCAGAAAAATTGGCCAAATCAAGCAAAGCATTTTCTACTGGCTGATATTGCTTGCAAACAACCTCAAGACAATCGTTTTGATGTTGCCCTGCAAGAAAATCAGACATTTTGATTGATTTACTGTCTCTTGTCAATTCCTTCACTGAAAAAACTTCTTTTGTGTTTACATGACACTCAGGTTTTATGACTACAATCCATTTTTCCGGGGGGGTAATCTTCTCTATTTTCTCACCCACACCTTCAGCCCACGAGGCCTCACCATATACAAAAACTGGAACATCCGCTCCCAGCACCAAACCTAATTGCATTAATTTTTTTTTAGAAAGATTTAATTTCCATAATTTATTTAAAGCAACTAATGTTGTTGCTGCATCAGAACTACCACCACCTAGACCTCCACCCATTGGCAGGTTTTTTTCTACCTCAATCAAAACCCCTTCTTTACATCCTGTCTCACGCCTTAGTATATTAGCAGCACGAACAATCAAATTTTCTTCTTCTGGCACCCCAGAAACTGGTGATAAAAAAGTTACCTTTCCATCTTCGACTTGATGAAATGTAATCCAGTCACACATATCGATAAACTGAAAAACTGTTTGGAGTAAATGGTAACCGTCCTCCCTTTGTCCTGTTATCCTTAACATTAAATTCAATTTTGCTGGTGCAGGCCATTTTTTACCCCATCCCATACTTTCTTACCTTATTGTCCTTAGAACCTGCTCAAGATCTCTACGAGCCGCTGTCAGTTGCGCAGCAGAACTTGAAGAGGTTCTTACATTTAGAATGCTATTCTTCCCATTGATCAATTATCAACTTCATCGTTGAGTTTTTTTGATTAACTTTAATCTTCCTTGGTAATTTGTCTTGCTTGACTAATTGCATTTGTTGATAATTAACTCGCCAACCCGCTTGGATAAAACCTTCTGCCACACGAGTATATGTGCTTCCTGGATCAACCAAACCGAGTACCCAGTATCTTAATGCCGAAACAGGTACTGAAATCCCCGTATATCTTTTAACCAAATCATCTGCAGAACCATAATGATGAACTTTCTTGCCGTCAACATTCACTACTACGCGCAAGCCATCTATGCTGACAATTACACGCCCCATCCCAAGCGGACCTACCAAGTCAATTACATCTTTTTTTTTCAGATGCCTCCAATTAATTGATGCTGATATTGCATTGTTCTGATCAGAAACAGAAAGCCGTCCTGAAAATGCCCATTTATCTTTAGCATATAAATGACTTCGCTCTTCCAGCTGAAAAGAGGCCGTTGGTTTAACAGGCTTATTACTACATGAAGACAATATACCCGTTAAAAGTAACAAGATAAAAACGTTAACTTTCACTTATCTCTTTACATCATTAAACAAACGCTGAATCTTTAATAAGTATTCATCATCTGGTGATTTCTTATAGACTTCATCAAATAGCTCTTTTGCTTCCTTCTTTTTACCCATTGCCCACAACACTTCAATGATATGGGCTGCAATTTCGTTTTCTGCCTGTTTTTCATAAGCACGTTCCAAATAATCTAACGCTTCTTCAAACCTTCCTTGCTTAAATCGCAACCATCCGAGGCTATCAATAATCACTGCCTCATTGGGTTTAAGCTTTAAAGCCTGAAGCAAATATTTTTCAGCCTCTTCATATCGATCTGTTCTATCTGCCAATGTATAACCTAACGCGTTCAAAGCATCTGCATCATTTGGGTCTTGCTTTATAACTTGTAACAAGTCCTTCTCTAGCACATCGAGTTTATCCAGTTTTTCTGCAATTAAAGCTCGGGTGTATAATAAATCTCTTTGCCCTGGAAACTCTTTCAGTCCATCAGTTAACACATCGTATGCCTTTTGAAATTCTTTTTGTGAACTATAAAGTTCAGCCTTCAATAACTGAGTATTTGATTTCTGTTTAGGGAATTTTTTAGACATTCTTTCGATTCTGCTTTCAGCCTCAGCATACTTTTTCTGTTTCAACAACATTGATATTGCCACCATTGAAGACTCGTATTCAAAAGGTCCTCGGGTTACCTTATCAAACCAGACCAAGGCTTTATCATAATTTTCCTTCTTGTATTCAATCCTACCTAAATAAAAACTTGCAGGTGCATCCCACCCAGGCTTATTTACCAAACTTTCAAAAACTTCTATTGCCTCTTCGTCTTTTTCTTGCTGAAGATATAATAAAGCTATTGAAAATTGAGCATCTCCATCTTCAGGATTAGCTTCTGAGATTTTTTGATAAATCTGCATTGCCCCATCAAAATCTTCTTCTTTCACCAAAATCTGAGCCAGCATCTTTTGCACCCGGTCATTATCAGGTGTTTTTTCCAAAACCCTTTCCAAATCCTTTTTAGCCCCCCCAAAGTCATCTTTTTGCACGGCTAACTGTGCCCGTAATACTAAGGCCTTTTCCCAATCAGGTTGTACAGCTAATGCCTCATTTACTTTTGTTATTGCAACCTTTTGCTTATTTAACTGCCCAGCTAATAGAGCCTGAACAAAAAGAACGCCTGCTTGATTAGGATGTTTGACAGCAACATCTTCCATTACATCAAAAACAAACCCAGTATTTTCTTCTTGTTTCAGAATTTGAAGTACATCCATTATTGTAGATTCAAAACCGGCTGGATCATCATCTAAAAACTTACTCAAATGCATGACAGCTTTATCCTTATCTGCCCCCTGTAAAGCAGACAGAATAGCTATTTTTCTGGCAGAAAGGTTTTTTTCATCTCGCTTTAACCATAAAGAAACTGCCTCATCGGT
>CAZHUE010000223.1:0-4729 GCA_964535875.1 uncultured Methylomarinum sp. | reverse complement strand
TAGTTTATTGCCTAATACCATAAATTCAGCACCTAGCTGCCCATAGAAGTTAATTCCGGTATTAAGCTGTTTATCACTGTCGATTAAAATCATCCAGGCCCAAAACTTATCGGTATCAATATTTGTTCGATTTGTATAAGCAAAATAAGCTTTTTGACTATCTTGTTTAAACCAAACTGATTGAAAATCGACAGGTGATGTATCCGCTTCTGCTTCATCTGAAATTGCTTGAGCAGAATCCCAATCACTTGAGTTTCCATCAATAATTATTCCATTATTTGGATTTTCCTCACCATTTACATTGGATACAATAATTGTAAAATAATCATTGGCAGAGCCTCCCGCAAAAGTATTAGCACCATAAAATGTCATTTTTAGTGCATTGGATTGTCCAATGATATTGCGTTCAATAGAAAATTCAGCAAATTTGCCATTCACAGCAGCCTCAACAGTACCGTGATCAGCCCATGACCAGCTACTGCCATCTCCAGTGTATTTACGAAGTTGATTTCCTATTAAAAGATAATCACCCCCTACACCTTTATAATTTAACCCGGTACTTCTTTGATTGTCACTATCAATTAGCACTTGCCACGCCCAGGATATATCTGTGTTAATTATTTGTCGATTGTAAAAAGAAATGTAAACCTTATTACTATCCCCCGAGACAGATACCGTTTCAAAATCTACTGGAGAAAGGTTTTCATTCAAAGTATCGGTATAAGAAGTAATTTGAGCCCAATCAGTATCATTACCATCAATTTGAATACCATTTCCTCCTATACTTACGGCACTAACATTCCAATCAAATGAAACACTATCACTTAACTCACCATCACTTACTGTTAAAGTTACATTATGGTTTCCAACAGCAGTTGTATTAATTGTTCCTGTAATAAGACCAGTAGAACTATTAATAAACAAACCTGCTGGAAGACCACTCACAGAATAATTTAAACTAGTAGAATCGGTATCTGTCGCAATAATAGCAAGATTGATAACATTGCTGACTTGATTCGATTGATCACCTGGAGTCGTAATAATTGGAACTGTATTTACTGGGCCAGGATTGCCTGCAGTACCCAACGGATTATGTTCATGCCAATCTCTAGGAACAATATTAAAATGGTTCCAATGAGCATCCATATGAGGCGCATCCTCAACCCTTGGCATATGATAAAAAGTTAAGCCAACCCAAACGATAATATCTTTTCCCGAGATGCTTTCTCCATTAACAAATTCAGCTAAATTTTTGCTACAACTATTCGATGTAGGGTTATGAGAAGCAAATCTTTCACATTCCTTTGCTTTAGTTACAAAAAAATCATTATGGGTATAAGGCTCATTATCTGGGCCTTTATCTTTATGCCCAGATTCGGCTAAAAGTATTTCATAAGATTTTTTATGTCCATTATTATTGCTCGTATTTCCATCAACAATTCGCCATGACCTTAGGGTTGATGGATTAACTTCTCTTGCTGTTTCTGTAGAAAATTTAGTGGTTGATCGTTTACGCTTTCCAGAAGCCAAAGAAAAATTTAATTCTTCAACATAATCATCTGTGCCCGAAGAACCTAAATCAAAATCAAGTCGCCAGAAAAAATTATGTAAATGTGCAATTCCAGTTCTATTACTATCAATTAACCAGCCATGATTTTCATTTCCATTACTAGACCGCTGCAATGATCCTGTTGCCCCCATTGAAGGCTGAATAGTTCCGTCATCAAAAAAACGCCATTGAGGAATATATTGATACGCTCCAACTTTTGAAACACTAAAAAGGCTTAATGCATCACCCAGTTTTGTGCCTGAATCTGCATGATGAGCAATATGTTTACTTTCAATTTGCTGACAGATTACATTTTTTCCAGAGTATTGTTTTAAAGATCCATTTAAACATTCTCCAGAAGACAAGTTTTGCATATACAAACCGCCAATACCATCAGGGCAATCGGGCTTAAATTATATTGACTTTTAATATTACAGGTAAATCAATGGGTTGGGTTTTAATTTTTTAAAATTTATAAGAAAATAGCTTTTTATTGTGTTTTTAAAAAACGTAACCTGCTGATTTTATTGGCCATAAATTTAAGCCCGATTGCCCTACCAATACCATAATCACTTATATCATGATATCTAGCTCCATTATCATCATAAGGCACATGAATTTGAGCAATAGCAGCGTTGTATAAAACTTGTTGACGAACACCATTTTTTGGTGTGTAAAAAACGTGATGATAAACTATACCTTCTCGATTACGATGTTCCCAGCATAAATCCCATTTCGATTCATTAGGTAGCGTTGCTTCAATATAATATTGATCTGAACAGAATTCAGCAGAATAGGCTTGACTCCAGGATAAAAACAGCAGCCCAATAAGTAGAGTTTTTCTAAAAATAGAAATTAATGAAACTTGTAACATAATTAATTACCAGTACCTTAAATTAAAAAAGTTAATACCAAAATCAGAATGGGTTACTTGGTGACCAATCACGAGGAATAAGCTTTAAACTTGTCCAACGAGTAGCAATTTGATTAATATCTTCATCTCTTGGCAAATGATGATAACTAGCACGATACCAAGCGACTATATCTTTAGCATTAATATTCTGTCCATTTACAAACTGAGTAATATTTTCTGCACACCCATCTTGAGTTGAGTTCTTAACGGCAAATCGTTCGCATGGGTCATAGCGGGTAACGAAAAAATCATTAGCTAACCAAGGCTCTTGATTATTCCCCTTCCCTTGATGTGCATAATTTAATAAATTAAGCTCATAAGAAATATGGCCAACCGTAGAGTTTTGTTCAGAATTATCCCTGACGCGCCAAAACACCTTATTGACAGGATTAAGAGATAAAGCTGATTCAGTACTAATAGAAGTAACAACTTTACTTTTCTTTAACTTATTGGAAGAAGGGATGCTTGAAATCTGCTCAAGTAAATCATTATTACTGTCCACATCTATATCAAAATCTAGACGCCAAAAATAATGGTTTGTAAATCCAACCGCAATTAAATCGCTTTCAGTTACAAGCCAGCCATGATCAGGATTAGATCCGATTTTCGTTAATTTTCCACTAATACCAACGGCTGGCTCTATAATGCCATTTTCATAAAATTTCCACTTAACCACATAACTGATTGAGTTTACTTTTGAAATACTAAACAACTCTAATAAATCACCCTGTTTATGTTGAGAGCGATATTTCCAAATATAGCCCATAGATTTAGTTGTCTTAGACAATACTGAGTTATTATTGTTTTCTATTAGTTGACCTTGCGAGCAGTCTTGAGAAGAAAGGTTAACTAAGGAATCACCACCTAAACCGGCACTTGTAACAGAAAAAAATGATGTTGATCCATCGTCAAAATCAGTTTGAATTTGAGAAAGTGAGGCTTCACCCAAAACTTTTCTAGGATTATTTCCTGGCGTTGAATATAAAACATTCGATAAAACAATTCCTTCGTTGGCTTTTTCTTCCCAACAGATACTCCATTCTGCACCAGAAGAGAAGACTTTATTTATAGTATGTCCGGCTGGACAATTTATATCATTAGGCCTTGCAATTGATGTCTGCGTATAAACCGTAAAAAATACAACATAAAAAACCGTAAAAATTCGTAAATTCATTTCATTACCATAATTCTTGATATAAAAAATCAGAAGTTAATATTCTGAGTTACTTTTTTTGTAGAAAGGTTAACAACAGGGCTTACTTCAAAAGCAACCTGCTCTGGAGTGTAAATAAGTAACTGGGCACAACGATAAACGCCACACTTTAAAGATTCAGTGTTACTAACACCTGGAAGACTATCCCCCCAAAAAGCAAATGCTTTAATCTCAATTTGATCGGCATTAGTATATTCTTGCCCTGTTATTCGTTTATATTCTTGTAAAATAAATTTAAACAGTTCTTCATCTGCCTTAAGAATATCAACGGCCTTTTGAATTTCATTTTCTGTCAAAGGTAACTGAATTTCAGTATCTTGAGTTAACGATAAAACAGTGTTTGTTTCAAGATTAACAATCGCTTGGTGCAAAACATTAGAACCGTAATCATAGGTATAGATATCAGCTAATCGCGCTACATTATTTTCCTGTCCCTTTTTTACAGGGTGACGTTCTACTAACAAGACTTCTATTTCAATTGATGTATCTGTCAATACTTGGGGAAGGTTTTCTCGTATATAGATAAGTTGAATTTGTTTTACTTTTTCTATTTCATTTGCTTCAAGTGGATCAAGTGCCCCAGCTTTGGCAAAACCAAAAGTAATAAAAAACATCACTATGATGTAAGAACAACGAGTTACAAGAATATGCTTTTTTGAATTCATAATAATCTAAACAATTTCAATTTCTAAGCGGGCAATATATACAACAATTAATACTCCGTAAAGCTATATAACTGCTGGGGTTGAACATACTTTACGATATTCTTATTTGAGGAATAAAAATAATTACTAGCATCAATCACTTATTGCTTAACAATAGATTAAATAAATTTGAATATATTTTTCATCTCTCTCAAAAAAATGGCAGAAAATACCTTTTAGTCACAACTTTTTACTACTCTTACATTTTAGAAACAAAGAGGGACGATTGATTTTTTTTCTTTTACTCTAATCTTTAATTCTAAAAAAATCAGTTAAGCATGGAATTTTGAGGGAATCGCAGGGAGTCGCTATTTTTGCGAAAGCTTGTTTTGGGCATCCCAGCCCAAGCA
>CAZHUE010000222.1:0-4747 GCA_964535875.1 uncultured Methylomarinum sp. | reverse complement strand
ACTTAGTAGAAAAGAAGTTTCAGAGGGAATCGATGCAGAAATTTATAGAAACAATAGCTTTTTATTGGATAGATTGGCAGCAAACTGCTATTTATAATCTACCCTACACCCTTGTTTTAGCTACAATATCGATGTTTATTGGCGGCTATACTATTTCCATTTTAAAGAGAAAAAGAATTATTCGATTAAAAAAAAGGGTTAAGCAACTAAAACATCTCCAAAGCAAAGCTGAAAAAAAATATAAAGACTTATTGAAAGAACAAATTATTGATGCCGAGCGAGTAGCATCTCTACAACTGCGTATTGATATGGCTTCTTCAAACTTATTGGAAGAAAAAGTTAAGCTGGAATCCATTGTTTTTGAAAATGAAAAATTATTTTTAAAAGAAACCAACAAAAAACAATTAGAGATTGATACATTAAATTCTGAGATTATTAAAAAAAACCAGCTTATTGAACAATTACAAGATAAGTCTTATGAGAATAACAATGATCTTTATTCCAAGGCACGGGGTACAATTAGAGAGTTAGAAAAAGAAGCCTCTCAGTCTGCTTCTGAATTGAATACCCTTAAACAACAGCTAGACAAAATGAGTGGAGGTTATGAAATTAAAGAAATACAAGCAGTAGAAAATAAAGAAAATGAAAATGACTCCAAACTGGAATTAGACAAAACAATTCTACAACAAAACTTACAGCTAGAAATTTTTAATAAAAAACTTCTATTACTTATAGATTCCACTCAGAACCAACCTTATTCTATTGATCAAAATCTTAATAAACAAGACTTGGTTGTTCAACAATCAGAAAATATTTGGCAAAAACATCAACAAATTATTGATCAATTAACTAATCAATTACTGATTAAACAAAAACTATCCGATAATGTAAATAACGACTTCCCTGCCGTAACAAAAGACAATTCAAACTCAGTAGATGGGATATCTGAGACAATGGTTGAAGCAGCCGATAAAGCAGGTTTTTTTTCTAGTAAAATTAAAAATTTTTTATCATAAAGAACACTTTTCCCTTCAGGAGTAATGATACTCCTCTAAGAAATAAGGTAACTCGCAATAAATAACCCACCCATATTGCGCAGAATTTTTGTTTGTCTTTACTGTTGTAGTAACGAGGCATAGCTGGCTACGCAACTGTTACTACAACAGTAAAGACGGACAAAAAGGCAAGCAAGATGGTCGGTTATTTATTGTGAGTTGCCTAACTATTACCCTTCATGTCCTTGTGATGAATAATAATTCATCCGTTTTCTGTAAAAATACTCTGGAGAAAAACATGATTAGAAAAAAGCTTATCTTTGTAAATTTATTTTTTGCAGCCCTTATTTTGTTTGGTACTCAAGCTCAAGCAAGAGATTTATAGACGGCAACAGTATCGTATAGTAACGCTACCAGTGAGTTCATTATCGCCCAAACTTTTACTGAGTGTGGATTTAAGAGAACTAATGCAATCAATAATTCCCCTCGTGGGCATATAACTACAAATGCAACACAATGTTTCCCTGTAATTAACTTTGAAAAATTTGTGGATCCAAGAGAACCAACCATTCCTGACCTAAGACCTTTTCCTTTTCCATTCCCATTGCCTCCCGTTTGCTTGAATGGTTTGAGTTGTCCTCCTGACTTTAAGGAAAAAATTCTAGAACATATTTATCCTGATCATCATAAAGAAGTACAACAATTAATGAATAAATATGGTGTCGAAACGTATACTAAAGAACTTCATGACCTCCAACAAAACTTTGATGCTAAAGGATTTGAAAAAGAGCTATCTGAAATTGAAAGAAACATAGAGTTGAGATAATTAAACTTCACATTAAAGGCTTCAAATCTGAAGCCTTTAATCTTTTTTTTAAAACCAGCTTAATAATTAGTAGGATGGCTCCGGCATTCCTTTATAAATAAACTATCAACAAACAAATTCAATTTCAGTAATTGTTGATGATATAAAAATAGATGACGCATTTGATACAAACATTTTTTAGCTAAGCAAATCTTTTTTTGTGCTAATAATTCCAAAACATTTTGACATTGTTGATTAATAATAAAATATTGAAAAGTCATAGCCACATTGGTTTTATTTAAGCGTAAAGAAAGTGCTAAAGCATCAAGGCTTTTATCAATATGATTATCCAGCCAATAATTTATAGCTTTTTTAAACCACAATTCTGCCATTTGATCCACACTATTCAATACGCTTAAATCAGCCTGACACCTGGGACAATTTGTTAATTCGTTTAACCGGGCCTTACAGCAAGGGCAGCGTTCCATCAAGATTCCAAATAGTAGATAATATCTTTTAACTGAGCCACTGCATTTTCCATTTCACCCGCCTTATCCGTGTCTATACACTTTGTTATTATGCCAATTAAATCACTCATATCTTCTTTATCTTCTTTAGATACTTGATTAAATAACCCTTCGGCTTTAGCAATTAATTTGTAGGCATGATCAACCTCTGGTTTAACAAGATGTTCTACCTCATCCTGCTCATACAAACTGGAATCCAGCTTTCCAAAAAGTGACGTAATGCGTTGCTTGGCTGTATCCAGTTTGCCACTTTCTGTATAAGAAAATGCGTTTTTAATGGTAATAGTTTTTTCTAACCCTGTCATTTTTTCAACTGCTGATACCTGTAAAATACCATTTAGATCAAGTTCTAAATTTAAAATTATGACATTTCCTGCTTTTACATCCTGCAAGCCTTCTACTCTGAATTCACCAATTTTTACATTGTTCAAAGCATCGTGATCTTCTCCTTGATAAATGCTCACATCAACAAATTCCTGTCCATGATAATTAGTCGTAAACGATTCTGTTTTACGACTGGGTAACACACTATTTTTATGAATGATAGGTGCAAACACGAAAGGATAATCAGCACCATCTAACATACCTATAGCACTTGTACCATAGGTATAGGGAGTCACATCAACTAACACGGTATCCACTTGTTGACCATTTATCAATGCCGCCTGAATAGCGGCTCCCATAACCACACATAAATCAGCATCTATTTCTCCATGTGGCTCAAACCCAAATTCATTAAACAACCGTTCACGAATACAAGGGGTACGGGTTGACCCACCAACCAGAATAATTTCATCTATATCCGAACTAGTTAACTTGGCACCTTTTAATACAACATAAACCGCATCCATGGTTGTATTAATGTAATCGTCTATCATTCCTTCGTATTCAATTCTGGATAACTCTATCGACAGGTGTAAGGCCTCGCCTTTATGTTCAAGTAAATATTCTTCATCAATCTGCACAAAAGGTTGATCTGAAAGTGCCAGTTTTGCATTTTCAGCCGCACGAGTAAGACGTGCCATGGCTTTACTATTATTACTAGCATCCACTTGATGCTCTGTTTTTAGCTGTTCAAGTAAATAATTAATAATTTTCTGGTCAAAATCATCACCGCCTAACTGATTATCTCCATGACTAGATAACACCTCAACAACAGCCGATTCAATATTGACCACAGAAACATCAAATGTTCCTCCGCCCAAATCATAAACAAGAACTTTCTTAGATTCGTCTTGCCCTGAGTCATAAACTAAAGCTGCGGCTGTAGGTTCATTAATCATACGAACTACGTCCAGACCAGCAATTTCTCCAGCCTCACGGGTTGCCTGTCGTTGTGCATCAGAAAAGTATGCCGGCACGGTAATCACGGCCTTACTAACAGATTGATGCAAATAGTCTTCTGCAATACTTTTAAGCCGCTTTAGAATAATGGCTGAAATTTCCTGAGGCGTATAAGCCTGCCCTGCTAAATCAACTTGTGTATTTTGCCCCATCAATCGTTTAATTGATTTTACCGTGCGTTCTGGATAAACCAGATATTGATTGCGTGCCGTTTCACCCACTATAACTTGGCCGCTTTCATCAATACCAACAAAAGAAGGCAATATTTTTTTACCTTTATCAGCAATAACCTTTACTTTTCCTTGCTCTACAATAGCAACTTCTGAGTTGGTGGTGCCTAAATCAATACCAATAATTATTTCGTTCATTTGTTTTCTGAGGGGTGTAATTTATTAACTTTCACTTCGGCTAAACGCAGTATTTGATCACCGTATATAAAACCTGTTCGTAATTCTTCCAGTACAATACCATTTTCGTATTTTGGATTACAACTTGTTTCTAGCGCACTCATCGTTTTCGGGTCAAAATCTTTTCCTATGCAATCAATCGCTTGCACTTGATATGATTGAAGGTGCTGTTTAAAACGTTTGATCGACATCACCTGCCCTTGCTTGAACCGTTCAATAAATCGCACATCTTTTTTTCTTGATTTTATAAATAAACCAGACACAGGGCGATAATATTCTAAAGTCTTCATTCCTGTATTCAAACGGTCATAAATATCGACCATTTCCAATAACATACTCTTGATTAACTCGTTTTTCTGTTGCTCTAAACGCTGCTGATAAAGAAGCAGTTCAGCAGACAGGGCTTTATTATCTTCCTGTATAGTATTAAGACCGGAACTTAAAGTATCCAGCGTGTTTTTATAGTGCCTGGCTTGTGCTTTTACTTCTGTTTTCAGGGCAGTTAATTCACTTAATAAAGAATGTAAATCAGGGGGTGTTTGAAGCTCAAGTTGGCTTGGTGTATCCTGTTCCAAAAAACCTCGAAACTCTTCCAGTAATTGATTTTTTTTTATCTCATCGGTCATTATTTTTCTACTGTTTTTAACAGACTTGATTCATCCACACTAA
>CAZHUE010000221.1:0-4751 GCA_964535875.1 uncultured Methylomarinum sp. | reverse complement strand
TTTTCTTTCCTCTAAAGTTAATTTTAGAGGCGACAACTATTCTGACACAGGGGGATAGGGCATCATGTCCAAGAAAGAGCTAGGGGAAAAGCTGGGGAAGCCATTCGTCAACTCGTAGATCTACAACCTCAAACAGCCACTTTACTTCGTGATAAGCAAGAAATATTGATCGATGTAGATGATATTGCATTTAATGATATTTTACTTATCAGACCTGGTGAAAAAATCCTAACCGATGGTGAAGTGGTTTTTGGCATTTCAACTGTAGATGAAGCGATGGTAACTGGTGAAAGCATACCTGTTGTAAAAGAAATTTGGTCATAAAATCATAGGTGGTTGCGTTAATGGAAATGGTGTTTTACATATAAAAGCAACAGCCATAGGCATGGATACTGTACTGGCTGATATTGTACATATGGTAGACCAGGCACAAGCAACAAAGCTACCCATTCAAAAACAAGTCGATAAAATTTCAGCCGTTTTTGTACCCGCTGTGATGGGTATTTCCGGATTAACTTTTGCAAGCTGGATATTTATTGGCGCTCCATTTTTCACCGCATTTGGTAGCGCGATTACCGTGTTATTGATTGCCTGTCCTTGTGCGCTTGGCTTAGCCACCCCTGCAGCAATTATGGTGGGTACTGGTCAGGCTGCAAAAAAAGGTGTTTTTATTCGCAAAGGTGAAAGTTTAGAAGTAGCCGCAAAATTAAATACCATTGTATTTGATAAAACAGGCACAATTACTGAAGGTAAACCTAAAGCAACCGATTTTTTTAAAATATCACGCTTAGGAAAACAAAGAACATTGCTTTAGCAGCCTCTGCAGAAAATAACTCAGAACATTTTTTAGCTAAAGCTATTGTTGATTACGCAAAAGAGCATTCAATCGATCAGTTAAAATGCAGTCATTTTTACAGTGAAACAGGCCAAGGAATTGAAGCAGAAGTTAATGGAAAAAAACTATTGCTAGGTAATAGATCCTGGATGGATGTCCGCAATGTAAATGTTGATAAACTCATGAACAAAGCAAGAAACGAAGCTTCGAGCTCTATTACTCCCCTACAAGAATCAGGTATTCAAACGCTAATGGTAACTGGTGATACAGAAAAAACAGCTTATTATATTGCTGATAAAGTTGGGATAAAACAAGTTGTTGCCAATGCTAAACCTGAGCAAAAATTAGAAATTATTAGACAACTTTAGGAACAAGGCAACAAGGTTGGTATAATTGGTGACGATATTAATAATGCACCGGCATTGGCTGCAGCTGATGTAGGGTTTGCTATAGGGTGCGGCACTGATATTGCTATCGAATCAGCTGATTTAACACTAGTACAAGGCAATACATCTAAAGTTACTGAAACAATTGAATTAAGCACAGATACAATCAAAGTTATAAAACAAAACCTTTTTTGGCCATTTGGTTATAACACCATAGCAATTCCAGTCGCTGCACTAGGAAAACTTAACCCCATGGTTGCTTCAGCAGCAATGGCATTAAGCTCCGTTTCTGTTATTGTTAACTCTTTAAGACTAAGTAAAAAGTAGGGTATTTTATATGGATCATTCAATGCACGGGATGCATGAAATAGCTTCGGCTACTGGGTTTGATTACACGTTAGCCCTTATTGCCGGTTTTTTAGGCAGTGGGCATTGTTTAGGAATGTGCGGCGCTTTAGTCTCTGGTTATTTTATTAATTCAGGTAAAAACAAATCCTATTTACCCTATTTTGCATACCAATTTACTCGAATCAGTGTTTATATTGCAATAGGCCTATTAGCCGCATCACTTGGTGTGGTTATGGTTTCTAGCGGTATATTTGGTAAATTACAGAGTATTTTACAAATGCTCATCGGCAGTATCGTCATTCTCCTCGCATTCGGTATATTAGGCTGGATTCCATGGCAAGGTTCAATAAAACTATTGCCGATGAAGTTAATACGTAAAGGTTATTCAAGCGCAAGAACCAGAGGTCCAATTTTTGGTGCAATGATTGCCGGGTTTATGAATGGCTTAATGCCCTGCCCTTTAACATTTACCATGTATGTTCAAGCCACCTCTGCAACAACTATTTTAGAGGGTGGAGCATTAATGGCTGCCTTTGGAGCAGGCACTTTACCCACCATGTTATTTATTAGTTTTGCTTTTAACCGAATGGGGGCAAATATTCGCGGGCTTATGTTAAAACTGGCAGCCGTTATAATGATTTTCATGGGGCTCAATACTATATACAAAGGCCTGACATTTTATGTAGAAGAAGATTTTAAACATCGAAATTTTTTACATTTTCTAAAAGAAAAAGTAGATGACTTAATTTTATTGATGTATAAAGCAATTGAATATATCAGTATGTTGATGAGCAATATTCAGGGCATGTAATGCAAAAGGCAGATGTCGCTATACTAACAAGTGCAGCACAGCAATTAGAATCATCAAATCTGGCAACTTCACTTAGCCATACGATAGGCATGCCAATTGAAAAAGCAATGGCCACATTGCCAGGGCATTGGTCTAATATTATTTCTCGATTGACCAGAAAAGCCTTAGAAAAAGCCTTAGACACAGCTCTATTTTCACTCAATAAAAAACCGCTTAAGCCAAAAAATAAAATCCATACATTACTTGCTGGCGTCAGTGGAGCCATCGGAGGTACATTTGGCATTTCAGCGTTAGCAGTCGAGCTACCTATTTCAGCAACTATTATGTTGCGCTCGATTGCTGACATTGCTCGCAGCTACGACGAAGACCTTGATGAACTAGATAGTAAAATAGCCTGTTTAACTGTCTTTGCCTTGAGTGGCGGTAAAAATACTACCCCATCTAAAACATCAGAAGCTGCCGATACTAGCTATTATGCAGTACGCTCATTCTTAACAAAGGCATTAGGGGACACTACAAACCATATCACTTTGCATGGTCTTTCAAAGGAATCTGCTCCCATCATGGTTCAATTCATTAATGCAGTTTCAGCTCGTTTCTCAATCCCGGTATCTAAAAAATTAGCAGCACAGTCCTTGCCAATTATTGGAGCAGTCAGCGGAGCCTCAGTGAATTTTCTATTTATCAGACACTATCAAACAATGGCAAAGGCACATTTTTCTATTCGCTCACTAGAAAGAACATATGGCAGCAGAATAGTGGAAAAAAGGTATAAAGATATTGTTAACGATATCTCTAAAAAAAATAAGGAATAGAAATATAAAGCCCATCCCTTATATCTATTTTTGTGGACTCAATGAATGTACATTAAAACGAAATAAGCTTTAAAAAACTATTAAATTATGGCTCAACAATCTGACCAATTTACGATAACACATCTATCTGAACAACGGATTAAGATTATTGTGCCTAGTTTATTTTGTAATGAAGAGCGTGCTGCAATTCTGCAAACCGTATTATTAATGCGAGATGCGATTGAAGAAGTAAAAGTAAAAATTGAAACAAACTCAGTCTTAATTAATTTTAACCCAAACATTCTTCCAGAAAATAACTTAATACATTTATTAAAGGTTATTTTAAAAAACTTTGATCAAAAACCAAAAAATAACCTAAAAAACAATGAAGCAGAACACCTTAAACAAGGCAATACAGAACAAACTATAAACTTTAAAGTTAAAGGAATGAGCTGTAATTCCTGCGCCTTGTTTTTAGAAATGCTGTTAACTAGAAATCCTGATATTATGCAGGCTAAGATTAACTACGAATTAAAAAAAGGAGTTGTAAAAAGTTATTTAAATCAAGAAGAAATAATTCAGATAATTGAAAGCAATGGCTTTCAAGCCTATTTACTTAATTCATTCGCTTAAAATTATGTGTAATAATTTACCCACCGTCGTATAAAAATAGTATGAAAATATCCTAATGAGCGATGATCGTATAACCGAGTTAGAGATCAAAATAGCTTACCAAGAAGACTTATTACAATCTCTAAATATAACCATAAGTAATCAACAATTACAAATGAACCGTTTAGAAGACACTTGTAAGTTTCTTAGTGAGCGCATAAAAAATGCGCGAGAAGAAGTAGAAAGCATTAATCAGAGCATTGAAAAACCACCACATTATTAATTTCGTACAGAACCATTCAACTATATAGATACATTTTAGTTTACAAGCGATAAAAACATTGCTCTAATGCTTGTCGTATTTGCATACAATATTGATAGGCGAAGAAACTGGTGAATAGCATGGAAACCATTGTCATATCCGGCAGAACTTATGATGAAATATCAATAATTAATGAAAAAGAAGAATATATTCGATTGGAAGCAGTTGATATGTGCTTTGCCTTAAGCAAGTTAGTCTATGATGAATCCTCATTAATAAGAACAGCGGTAGCAAGAAAAAAGGTAGGCCATGAATGGTTGGTTAATGATCAGTCTTGGCGTGTCCGAGCTACTGTAGCCAAATATACAGATGATACCAGTGTTTTAGACCAGCTGGTTAAGGATGAAAAAGATTTTGTAAGATTTATTATCGTTAAACGAGGGTATGCTCTTGAATTTTATGTTAATGATGAAGATGAAGAAATTTCATCAACAGCAAAATATCTGCTACAACAAAAAGAAGTTGCTTAATCAATACGTTATAAAAAAACATTTAATCATTTAGATCACCATACAAAACATAAAATAGTTTGTTTTACTTGACTAAGCCTTGATAACTTAGTTTAATAGTCGGCTCGACTTGATGTCGTGCCCAGGTAGCTCAGTCGGTAGAGCAGAGGACTGAAAATCCTCGTGTCGACGGT
>CAZHUE010000220.1:0-4759 GCA_964535875.1 uncultured Methylomarinum sp. | reverse complement strand
CTGGTGCTGGTGCTGGTGCTGGTGCTGGTGCTGGTGCTGGTGCTGGTGCTGGTGCATCAACTACAACTATAGGCTCTTCACCAGAATCTATATCAAACAAAAAAGGCATCATTTTTGTAGTAGATGATCTTACAAGCTTCCCATCTTTTGTTGCCTTATCTAACCAAATTTTCCCTGTGGATTTCATCTGAGTGTCTTCAAGTACATTCAGAAGTGTTAACATTAATTCATAACGAGACTTAGAATAATTAATATCACTTTCAATATTGTTAAATTCATATTTGAACAAACCTTCTACAATATCTTTCGGAACAGGGATATTCCTTGTATCCTTATTTATTAAAGAAGTTCGCAACCAATATTGCATATGCCTTGGCTTATATTTTGCCCAACTAGCTCCACTAACCCAATTATTTCCTACAGTACCTTTATAGTATTCATTTAATAATTTATCAGATGCTGAAAGTAAGCGACCTGACATCTCTTTATCTTCTTCTAAACTTTGACCAAGAAGTAAAAAGGCTTCTGATAATGCAGTACTTTCAATTGAATGTCTGGTTTTTTTTCCTAGCCAATGATTACCCCAGCGTTTAAACAATGTGGTGACTTTTTTACGCTCATCAGCAGTCAGCCCTTTTTTTATCCAGTCATATGTATAATGTGCAAATCTATTTTGGTATAAAAAAGTACTAGATCGCTTATAATTCCAATTAGCATAAGCCTGCCAAAATAGTTCCTTTGCTTTTTCTAGATAACGCTCATTACCTGTAAAATGATAGGCCAAAGCATAAGCAGATGAAAATTGATTTTTGTTCCAAACATTTCTGTTAAGATAGGTGTCTAAACGGTTGATCATTATCAACCAACTCTCATCTCCTTTTTCAATTTTTGATTGATAAGCAATAAGACGGGGCGGTGATAAAAAAATATTTGTTGCTTCTGAAAGTAATTTCTCTTCAGAAGACATGATTATATTTTGAAGAGGAGCAGAAATATTTGCTTGAACTGTTCCAGTGGAATAGGCGGCTATAATAACAGCACTAGTCAGTAATTTAATTTTATTCATAATTTTTTTCGTAATTTGGCTTTATATATCAATAATTCCTAAAATAGTTTTTATATAGTAAGTATTAACAGTTGAATTTAGATTTAAAGAAAAGTTTTTAAAATGTTAATGCAACTTTTCATATTAAAAAAATTTAAGTAAAAGCCTATAAAAATAAGCAATACAACTTCATACTCCTTTACTTAATAATTTTCTTTCTCAAGAACAAAGCCTAGTTGCTTTCTTATTTTTTTTTGTGAATCAATTCACGCAAGCCCCTTTATTAACAAGGATTGTGAAAAAAGTCACACAATATATTTTCCACTAAAAGCGGTTCTCATATATTTCAAAAACCGTACTTTTCTTCACAAGAATTATTAAGTCAGTGGACATCAGTAAAAAATATCTCAAAATTTAAACTTCTATCAATCATTTCTTACTTACTTTTCCTCACTAAGTAATATCCAAATTTAATATTCTCAGCTTCTGATATGAATAGTAAGCTCTATATTTTAAAAAAACTTACCATAGGAAGTAAGGTAAGTATGAAAGTTAAATTAGCACTAATTATGCCAATCGTAAAATACCATCACAAAAACCCTAAACCCACCCAATTAATTTATTACAATTACTCATATTTCTTTATAAGGAATCTCTATTTTACATTAAGATATAGATAAACTTGAGTCCATAATTAATAGAACTACTCTATTGAAAAAACTTCCTATTCTGCTATTTTTAAACTAGGGTTAATGTAGCGACAACCAAAAATTAAAAACTCAAGCTAGTAAAGAGTCGTGATTTAGCTACAATAGAAAACTAAATTTCAAGTAACACAATTATGTGAAAACTGTCCTAAAGTAACTAATTTTAAAAGAAGCGAACTAACGGGTATGAGATAAACACCATCGTCGAAAATATTCTTAAATCTTTTGTTTTTTAAGGAAAAAATTTTTGTTAAGTAATCACAAACAAAAATTAATAACTCTCTGAACATGAATTTAAATCATTGAGATAGTTTTTACCCACACTATTGTGTGAACTTAATTTACGCTGAATGAATGCAGTCTAGCATAAAAAAATCAGGCTTTTTTGCCATTAAACAAAGGATGTTTTTGTCTCCCTCTTCACTAAAAACTCTTGAACGCCCTGTTTTATATGCGCCTAACAAGGTAAAATATTAAAAACTTTAGAATTAAAAAAAAAATTACTAACTGTCTCAAAAAAACTACATAAAAACTACATAAAAACTCAAGACTTCTCCCTGAAAGTCCAAATAACCACTGAAGCTACTAATCTATTTAAATAAATTGCCCCATTAAAACTTTATGACCAATAAAACAAAAAGCAAATTGACGATTTATAGCTCTTTAAGAATCATGATGATTTCGAAAATATTAGTTCAATTACTCAGGTGGTGCTCCACATTCATTGTTATAAGAATATTAGTTCCAGAAGATTTTGCTATTACCTCTTTAGCTTTTGCATTAACAGGTTTTTTAAATATTTTTTCTACATTTGGGCTTGGTACGGCTGTTATCCAGGCAAAAGACATCACTCGCAGTCAATTGGAGGTGATTTTTGGGTCTATTGTTTTATTGAATCTATTCATATTTAGCTTGATATGGAGTGGAGCAGGTTTTGTAGCTAATTTTTACGACATGCAGGAGCTTGAACTGGTTCTAAAAGTTTTTAGCTTTAATTTTTTAATAATAATGTTTCTAAGCATACCTAGTAGTTTAATGACTAAAGAAATGCAATTTAAATCATTAGGGAAAATAGAAATTATGTCTGCAGCTATTGGTGCAATCACAGCATTATATTTAGTAACTCATGATTATGGCTATTGGACTATTATTTTTGGCGGCATGAGTACAACACTAACAAAAATGTTACTAACAAATATTTATAACCCTATATTATTAAAACCCCGCTTTAATTATAATGAAGTTAAACCGTTTCTTCATTTTGGTGGTTATCTCATGCTTTCAGGAATAGCATGGCAAACATATGTAAGTATAGATGTTCTTATTGCAGGTAAATTTTGGCCTTCAAAAGAACTGGGAGTATATGTAGTCGCATTACAAATAGCAGTTCTGCCTTTAAACAAAATACTTCCTACTATAAAACAGGTTGCCATGCCTGCTTATTCAAAAATACAAACAGATAAAAAATTAACAAAAAGTTATATGTTAAAGTCAATGGAACTAGCAATGTCTTTTGCCTTTCCAGTATTTTTTGGTCTCGCATCAGTAGCTGATTTATTAGTTCCTTTAGTACTAGGGGAAAAATGGGTTTCAGCAGTTAATCCATTTATGCTTTTGTGTTTTATGCGTATGCTAACAGAATTGTATTCTCCTGCCATAAACAGTCTTGGAAAGCCTCATATTGTTTTTAAAAATGAATTATTTATTCTTGTATGTTTAATTCCTAGTTTTTTAATTGGTTTACAGTGGGGGGCAATTGGATTAGCCTCTAGTTGGCTCATTGCATTTCCTATAATTACATTTCTAATAAGCTACAATTACTGTAAAGTCCTTAAAATAAATTTATATCAAATTTTTATCATTATAATTCCCCCCATTATATTCAGTATCATTATATTTATTACGGTGAAAGCTACAATTATTGCTGGTTCAGGAATGTTAAATAAGATAGCATTACTAGCTGTTGCAATTGCAATTGGTGGGGCAACGTATACTCTTTTGATCTATTTAGATAATAAAAATCTCTTACGAGAGTACCGAAAACTATTTTTTAAACGATAAAGCTTCTTGCAAAACTAATAAAAACGAAGAGTATTTTTAGCGACAGTTGCTAAAAAAATAAAAAACTTACTCATAATGATAAAACATGAAGCTTGGGAAAAAGATAAAATAATCTATAAATTAGTAAGTTACACGGTGCATTAGCACAAATTTAGTTAAATATTCAAGACTCATTATTCCCTTAACTATCAAAAAAATTAGGTGAATTAACTGACAAGCAACAAGAATTGGTCACCACATTAGAAATGATACGGATAGAAGAGTTTATTGTTTCCAGTCGTGATTACCCAGGACATCCATCCAAAGGTAGAGGTGCAATAGCCAGAGCGTTCGTTGCAAAAATGATTTACAACATGCCAACCACCCGTATCTTACTCGATAGATTAAAATCGGATATTTCACTTAGACGAATTTGTGGCTGGGAACGCAAAAACGATATTCCTGATGAGTGGACTTTTTTCACGTGTTTTTGCTGAATTTTCTGATTCCCAGCGACCCGAACGCGTTCACGAAAGCTTTATCATAAAGCATTATAAAGATGAAATGGCTGACCTTAATTCATGAGACTCTACAGGCATGGACTTATCAGACATGCTTAAAGATTTACCAAAAGCCTGTGACGTAGGAACGAAGAAAAACAGTAAAGGCTATAAAACAAGTTGGACAGGCTATAAATTACATGTTGATTCAGCAGATGGCGGTATTCCCATCAGTTGTATATTAACCTCGGTATCGGTACATGGCAATTAGGTTGCTATTCCTTTAGCAAAGATTCAGTAGTGATCGAATCACCAGCCTCTATGATTTAATGGATTCTGCTTATGATGCTCCACAGATTCATGAGGCCAGTCGACAACTAGGTCTCATATACCGCTAATTGATAAACACCTGCGTAGAGATAAAGAATTAAAAGCAGAAATCAAAGCCGAAAACAAAAGATGCCGAA
>CAZHUE010000219.1:0-4783 GCA_964535875.1 uncultured Methylomarinum sp. | reverse complement strand
ATCCTTTAAAAAGAGTCCTATTTTTGCGGCCCTTTCTGCAATTTTTGGATCATCCACATGTTTTGCTGCTTGTAAATAACCTTCTAAAGCAACACCGTATTGTTTTCTTTGTCCTGCAATTTCAGCAGTCATCAAAAGATAAAGCACCTCTGGCGTAATTGCCGTTACTTTCTCAGGGACAACAACAGCCTCTTTTTTCTTCTCAACAGTCTTTTTACTTTGTACTTTTACCGAAGGATCTGGCTCTTTTTCTTGAACACCTGCACACCCAACTAGAAATATAGTGATCAGCACAGCTAATAACTTCATCATTAACATCAACAAATTCTCTATTTAATATGATTAAACATAGTTATAGAATATCAGAAATCCACCTTAATTTAGACCAGAATTTTTAATCTTTATGTCTACAAGGTCACTATTGCGGAATTTTTAATCATTTTTTTAGCCTTTTGAAAAATAATGAAACAAAGACGCAACACAAGCTACGCAACTGATTCAGAAACATTTCCCCTCGCCAAAAACCAAAAATTATAAAAATGTAACCATAATCACCTAAAGTATATATTTGATTTAATCGCTATTTTCCTTAGAATATGCTCCTCTATATAGGGTAATTAATCACAATCAATGACACTTCATGCCGTAGGAATCAATTATAATACAGCGCCTATTGCGATTAGGGAACGACTAGCATTCCCTGCTGAATTACTTGAGTCCTCACTTAAAACATTATGGAGTTGTCAGAAAATCGCTGGAGCAGCAATTTTATCTACCTGTAATCGAACAGAATTTTATTATCAAACCGACGACAACTCCCCAAACACACTAATTGAATGGATTGCAGACAACAAAAACATTCCGCCCAGCGAATTTACCCCTTATCTATATAATTATACTGATAGCCAATCTATAAGACATATGTTCCGTGTTGCTTGTGGATTAGACTCAATGGTTCTTGGTGAACCACAAATTCTTGGACAAATGAAAACAGCCTATCAAGCTGCTTATGAAGCGGGCACATTAGGAAAACATCTAGGTAAATTATTTCACCATACCTTTTCTGCTGCAAAAAAGGTGCGCACTGACACTGCAATTGGTTCTAGCCCCGTTTCTGTTGCTTTTGCTGCTGTACAATTAGCCCAACAGATTTTTGATTCACTTTCTGATCAGACTGCACTGCTAATTGGGGCTGGTGAAACAATAGAATTAACTGCGAGACATTTATCTGAAAATAATATTGGGCAGATAATTATAGCCAATAGAACCTATGACAAAGCTCATCATTTAGCCTCTCAATTTAATGGTTATGCCATTGACTTATCAGAAATTCCAAACCATTTAGCCGAAGCAGATATTGTTGTCTCTTCCACCGCCAGTCAACTACCTATTTTAGGTAAAGGTCGAGTAGAAAGTGCGATCAAAAAACGCAAACATAAACCCATGTTTATGGTAGATTTGGCGGTTCCTCGTGATATTGAAGCTGAAGTCGAACAACTCAGAGACGTTTATCTCTATACTGTTGATGATTTACAACATACCATTGACCAAAACATTGACTCCAGACGCAAAGCGGCCATACAAGCGGAAGAAATTATTGACACTCAGGTTGAGCATTTTCTATCTTGGATGCGCTCCCAAGGTGCTCAATCAGTCATTAAAGATTATCGGCTACAAGCTGAATTAACACGAAATGAAGCTCTTGCTAAAGCAATGACTCAACTCAATAACGGCCGTTCTGCGGAAGACGTTTTAAACCAATTGGCCCATACACTCACAAATAAACTTATCCATACTCCTAGTGCTCAATTGAGAGAAGCTGGTGCAAATGAGCGACATGACATAGTCGCAGCTGCAAGAGAAATATTTAAACTAAAATAATGAAAGCCTCAATACAAACAAAACTTGAAAACCTTGGTGATCGCTTTGAAGAAATCGCTGCGCTTCTATCTCAGCCAGAAGTACAAAGCGACCAAAATAAATTTCGTTCATTAAGTCAGGAATATGCACAAATAGACCCCATTGTTAGTTGCTACAAACTTTACACAGAAAATGAAGAGACTATTAACTCTGCTCAGGAAATGTCCAAAGATTCAGATCCTGAAATAAGAGAAATGGCTAAAGAAGAATTACTTGAAGCAGAAACTGAAAAAGAAACACTTCAAAGTCAATTACAAATTTTATTATTGCCTAAGGATTCGAACGACAATAGAAATGTCTTTTTAGAAATACGTGCAGGAACAGGTGGTGACGAAGCCTCTATTTTTTCAGGTGATTTAGCTAAAATGTACCAGCGTTTTGCAGAAAAACGAGGATGGACAACTGAAATCATCAATGAAAACAGAAGCGACCAAGGTGGCTATAAAGAAGTTATTCTACGCATTGTGGGCAAAGAAGTTTATTCACAACTAAAATTTGAGTCGGGGGTACACCGCGTACAACGTGTGCCAGAAACAGAATCTCAAGGCCGAGTTCACACATCAGCCTGTACTGTCGCCATTATGCCGGAAGTAGAAAGTATTGATGAGTATGCTATTAATCCATCCGACTTGCGTGTAGATACCTTTAGAGCGTCTGGCTCAGGTGGTCAACACGTCAACAAAACAGATTCAGCCATTCGACTTACACACATACCAACGGGTGTTGTTGTCGAGTGTCAGGATGAACGTTCGCAGCATAAAAATAGGGCTAGGGCAATGTCACTCCTACAATCCAGATTGCTAACGGCAGAGCAAGACAAACAGCAAGCAGAACAAGCAGAAGACAGAAAATCTCAAATAGGTTCAGGGGATCGATCAGAACGAATTCGTACCTACAATTATCCACAAGGACGTATGACTGACCATCGCATTAATTTAACTTTATATAAATTAGATGAAATTATGCAAGGCGGATTAGAGCATGTCATTAACCCATTAATTAGCGAGCACCAAGCCGAACTATTGACTCAACTGGGTAATGACTAATATTCAGACTGCCTTATCGATCGCAACAAAACTTCTGGAAAAAACATCTGATTCTGCAGCACTGGATGCAGAAGTTTTACTTTGCCATGCACTAAACAAACCTAAATCTCACCTTAGGGCATGGCCAGAAAAAATATTAAAAACACAGAATAAGGAACAATTTTTCCTGCTTGTTACTCAACGCCACCAAGGCATTCCCATTGCCTATATTATTGGCAATAGAGAGTTTTGGTCACGTGATTTTAAAGTTAATAAGGACGTATTAATTCCCAGACCTGATACTGAACTATTGATAGAACTCAGCTTAGATAGCCTAACCGACACACAAAATGCTAACATCATTGATTTAGGCACTGGCTCTGGCATTATTGCCATCACACTCGCAGCAGAACGAGCCGACTTAAATATTATCGCCACCGACCTTAGCACCCAAGCTCTATCCATTGCCAAACAAAACGCAGTAGCCCATCATACAAAAAATATCCAGTTTATTCAGTCCAATTGGTTTAACAAAATACCCGATTCTAAATTTGACTTAATCATCAGCAATCCCCCTTACATAGCCAATAATGATCTTCATTTATCGCAAGGCGATGTTCGTTTTGAACCTAAAAGTGCCTTAACCGCTGAAGATCGAGGTTTAAGTGACATCAAAAAAATCAGCACTCAAGCACACAATTTTTTAACGCCAACAGGTACACTATTGATCGAACACGGCTATAACCAACATGAAGCTGTTCAAGCTATTTTTAAATCATTTAATTATCACAACATCAAAACTCACCCCGACCTCTCAGGAAACCCTAGAGTAACAACAGGCCAATGGAAGATAAAATGAAACAAGAAGAATTTCAACTCCCTAGAAGCATGACCAATCAACTACTACATTTGGCTCAACTGTCCCCCGAGGAAGAAATATGCGGCCTAATTGGTGCAAAAGAGGGTATTGCTAACACTTGCTATCCTATCAAAAATATAGCGAAACAAACTAAAACTCGTTTTTATATGGATGAAAAACAACAAATTTCCGCCATGTCAACTATTAGAGCTAAAAACGAAACTCTATTTGCTATCTACCACTCACACCCGACTGCTCCGGCAACACCATCCCCTACTGATATAGAACTTGCAGCCTATCCCGACGCGCTTTTTTTAATAATTTCACTCAATACAAAAGGGGTACTTGAAATTCGTGGGTTTAGAATCATTGATAAATCTTTTACCGAAGCTTCTTTAAGTATGACCTCTGATTAATTTCCGCAATGAAGGTTCTGTTCAAAATCTTCAGAATTCTTATTTTATTAACCGTTTTTATCTCACTAGCCTTTTACGCAAAAACACAAAAATTAAAATCCCGTTCGTGGTCTGAACCTTTACAGATTATCATCTACCCGATGAACGGCGATGATAGCGAAGCTGTTGAACAATATATCAGGCAACTTGAAATTGATGCCTTCAAAGATATTGACCAATTTTTCCAAGATGAAGCCAAACATTATTCTCTATCTATTCAAAACCCCACATTCACTAGCCTTGGCTCAATAATAAATACTCTTCCCCCTGAAGCACCTTTACCAAATGCCAGCTTTAGTAAAATTGCCTGGTGGAGCATAAAACTTAGATATTGGGCTTATAAAACCACACCGGATAACAACTCTAACTTACATCGTGTCAGAGTATTCGTTTACTACCATCAAGCAGAAGAAAACAAGCAATTACAACACTCACTTGGACTAGATAAGGGATTATTAGTTATTGCCCATACCTTTGCTTCAAATAAACTTGAACAACAAAATAATATCGTCATCGCTCATGAC
>CAZHUE010000218.1:0-4801 GCA_964535875.1 uncultured Methylomarinum sp. | reverse complement strand
TGTCCATTAAATTCTTGCCATAAGCAGAGAAAGGGCGTTAAAATTCCTATCCATCCATAAGCAGAGAAAGGGCGTTAAAATTCCTATCCATTTCATCAATTATTTAAACGCCAATGAAATCAACAGCAAAAATTCTCATTATCATTGTTACCTGGAACAAAAAAGAATATGTTATTGATTTGCTCAAGTCTTTATCGTCTCTAAGTTTTCCCGAAAAACAACTGGATATTCTAGTGATAGATAATGCCAGTAATGATGGAACTGTTGAAGCTTTAAAGACAAAATTCAAACATATTAAACTTATACAAAATACTGAAAATATCGGTGGGACAGGTGGTTTTAATACGGGTTTAGGATGGGCTTTTGAGCAACCAGAATCAAAGTATGATTTCTTATGGCTATTAGATAATGACGTCGTCGTTCATAAAGATGCGCTAACAGAACTGGTTACAGAGCTTGAAGAAACCCCAGAAGTAGCCATTGCAGGTTCCACCATGATGCAACTGGATTTTCCTTGGCGTATTAATGAAATGGGTGCTTTTGTTGATAAAGGAAGTGGTCGGTTAATTTTTAATAGACACCTCGAAGAAATTCCTCGCTGGCAGGGAAAACCCTTTAAAGAGTTATTAAATGATGATGCAGATTTAAGTCAGCAACTTATGTATTGCCAAAGCAGTATGGATGTTGATTATGTTGCAGCTGCTTCATTATTAATCCGCACACCCGTTGCCAAAAAAGCAGGATTATGGATGGATTTTTTTATCCATTTTGACGATGTTGAATGGTGTTTGCGTATTGCAAAAGCAGGACATCGTATTGTGGTATCCGCTAGATCATTAATTTGGCATGTCTCTGCCATTGCAAAAGTCCCTTCCTGGGTACTTTATTATGACAATCGTAATGTTTTATATTTACTGGAAAAACATAGTGATGAAACAGCCATTAAAAATACGACTCGGCAAATCCTTAAAAAAACACTGTATTATCAATTATTAGGTAAAAATGATTTAGCAGAATTACACTTGCAAGCAATCGATGATTATAAACAACGCATTACGGGCAAAAAAGATATTCAACTTCCCTATAAATTCCAATCAATTTCAGAAGCAAGTAGCATTTTTGAAGATCCTGATATTAAAAGCATCATTATTCCTTGGACTGTTAAACTACAAGCAACCTCATTACAACGCGAATTGATTTCTGTCATGAGGAAACGTCCTGAACTAAGGGTATTTTATATCGTACCTCCTCCCAAATTAGACTATCCCAACTGTCAATTCCCAAATTCTATTCCCGTTTCAGTTCCCAAGTTTTCTTTATTACGTTATTTTAAATATTATCGACTTAGAAATCAGTTTGATCTTGCATTGCAATCCGATTATCAGCCTATATTACCTTTATCATGGATTGCCAATAAAAATCTATTTGTAAACGATGAAAACATTTGCTTACGCCCAAAACCAAATTTAAAAGAAATTGTCACCGCATTACCGGCGTTAATAAAAAAATGGCGTCAATCCTAATAAAAATAACAAGATAATGATGCTACACAAACTTAGGTCTTTAGTCCTAAAAAAAAATACGCTAAATCAACAGTCTATTTCTAAACTCGAGCTAACCCGACCTGAATGGACATTGTTTGAACGGATGAAGTATGCAGATCAGCTTTATAATCGCCCCAATTTAATTGATTACGAAACACAACGTAATGAATATAAGCAACGATCACAAACGATTGTTGAGATAAAAAAAGATGAATTCACTGAAAAAAACCTAATGGATTCCATTAAATCATTAAGTAAATCGGGAGGAGAAATTCGTTTACCGGAAGGTAAATTGGAATTAACCAATACAATCAATTTAACTCAAAACCTTTGTTTAAAAGGAATACAAGGGCGAACTGATTTTATTTTTAAGAATTGTGATTATGGAATAACAATCCAAGGGTCTGACCAACAATCACTTAAAAACATCAGTATTACCAATCTCAGGATTTATCATGAAGGCGATCATAAATTTTGTGCTGCTATTTTTGCCACTCATGCTTCTGAACTCCATTTAGAAAATATTGACATCATTTCGCCTAGAGCAGTGGGAATTTTATTAGCAGATAAGGTTGACAAAACTAAACTAATAAACTGCCATGTAAAGCATGCTGGCCTAGTCGGGTTTATGTTTATCCGTGATGTCACTGAAACTCTAATGAAAAGTTGTGTCGCTGAATACAGTCAACAAGGCGGTGTATTTTTAACGGATTTAAAATTACCAAAAACTATTGACTCACTGGATTTTCAAGCTCAACTTAATCATACAGATCATGTCATCGGTAATTTCGCTCCTTTTGCCGTTGATGACCCATCACCCTATCGTACAGATATTATTGATTGTACATTCAAACATAATCGTAAAATGGGGATTACAACAGATGGAATCGCTTATCTAAGTGTAAAAAATACCATCATTTCAGACAATGACTGTGAAGGCATCACCATTGATAATGGTTCATGGGGATGCTTAATACAAAACTGTCATATTTTTAATAATGGATGGCGTGGATTGCAACATGAAGTGGAGCTAGGTATAGATTTCGTTAATGAAATGGGATTAATGGAAGACGGCAGTTCAAAAGCAAAATTACCAGGAATTAGTTTAGATAATGCCGCCTATACACGAATAGAAAACAATCATATCGAATGCAATTGGGGCGATGGAATTAAATTTGTTCGATCTGCATATGGCGGAACGGTAGCAAATAATTTAATAGAAAACAACAACCGAGGCGTTAATGATAAATTTCATTATTTTGGGATTTTAGTTGGCATAGCTGAGCGTCAGCATAATGAACAACATGACTTTGCCAGTTGTAACAATACTATTTCTAACAATACAATCTTGGGGAAACATTTTGCTGGCATCCATTTAATGAAAAATGTGACGGGTAATATCATAGAAAAAAACCTGATCAGTGGCGCAACATTTGAGTCAATAGAAGTTCATGCAATTTCAGGTAATGTAATTAATACATAATAGTTACGCGCATGGATAAAAAATACTGGAGAAAAAGAGCATTACGCACATTATTTAATTACATTCCTTCGTCATCGTTAACAACAAATAATTCATGGCAATGGTTACGATTTTATCCATCTGTTATTCCTGAACAATATTGCTTTAACGAGTGGAATCAAGCGGAAACTAAAGACATTTGGAAAGATTACCAAATCTGGATAGAAAAAAACAGTTTATCAAACCTGAATGATTGGCGATTATTACAACAACAAGCTTGTCATTGGCACTCTCCTCCTAAAATCAGTATTGTCACCCCTGTTTATAATACCGATGTTGATGTACTTTATGAATGTATTCTTTCTGTTCGTGCACAAGCCTATCCTTATTGGCAATTAATTTTAGTCGATGATGGATCATCAAACAGTGAAACTCACAAACTTTTAAAATCAGGAGTATGCAAAGATCCAAGAATCAAAGTCTATTTTAATGAACAATCTCAAGGTATTTCAAAAGCCAGTAATTTAGCCATTGAAAATTCCGTTGGAGATTATGTGATTTTTCTGGATCATGATGACCGCTTGTCACTGGATGCCCTTTTTTTAATTGCCAAAGAAATTAAACAGCATCCAGAAGTAGATATACTCTATTCCGATAGAGACATGATCTCACAAGATGGTAAACGCTACATGCATTTGTTTAAGCCAGACTGGTCACCAGAAACACTTCTAGCAGGTAATTATATATTTCATTTAATGTGCTACCGTCGTAGTTTATTAAATCAACTCGGTGGATACCGCTCTGAAATGGACGGATCACAAGACTATGATTTAATTTTACGAGCAACCGAAACACAACCAAAAGTACAACATATTCAAAAAGTACTTTACCATTGGCGGCAGTATCAAGGCTCAGTTTCAATTGACAGCAATGCAAAAAACTACGCGTTTAAAGCAGGTGTTGCCGCCTTAAATGAAACACTACAAAGACGAGGGATTTTAGGTAAAGCATCAGAAAAAGAAACACTATGGCGAGGCAACTATCGACTGGATTTAGACTGTCCTGATTTACAAGAAATTGAAATAGTCTCCATCGATTTAGATCTTCCAAATGATGCCTATAGCCAAATGATTAATCAATCAATTCAACAATCTGGCTCTAAAAAACCCTTTATTGCGTTAATAAGTCAGGCTTATACACCAGTAAAAGAAAATGCGATAGGTTATTTAGCCGCATGGCTAAAAATGGCAGGAGTTGGATTAGCAAGTGGAGGCATTATCACAAGCGACAACCTTATTGAATACAGTGGTGCAACCTATAAACAAGACGGCAGTTTACTCATTCCATACAAAGGGTCTTCTACAGAAGAGGCGGGGTACATGGCAGTGACCAAGCTTGTCAGAAATATTAGTGCCCCCCACCCTTTTTGCGTTCTGATTAGACGTAAAGTTTGGGAAGAATTAAATGGATTAAATAGTCACTACAATGGATTCTATGCCCTATTGGACTTTTCATTAAGAGCCTTAGCAATGGACTGGAGAAGCGTTAGTGTTCCCCAAGCACAATTCATGAGTCAACAAAATAATTTATTAGCTCATTTTCCCGAACATGATAAAGCACTTTTTTTTAAACACTGGCAATCATGGTTGAAAATAGGAGATCCTTACTATAATAAAAATCTTAATAGAGAAAGTCAGGGAAATCAGTTTCATCTAAATGTGACTTCTAGCTAAAAAAAGAGGTAGTGGTATATTTATAAGTGATTCAGTATTATAGGATTGATTGTAAATCTTAA
>CAZHUE010000217.1:0-4818 GCA_964535875.1 uncultured Methylomarinum sp. | reverse complement strand
ACATGCTCAAATATTCAGTCATGCTTCTGATGCTAAAATGGAATGGATCGTTGGAGGCTATATTAAATTAACAATGCCGTTTTTTTTTGGATCATAAAAAAAACTATAAAAGTCAATATTTTAAAGCTATAAACAAAAGGAAACACCTTGTCAAATCATAATGCTAACGATAATCATTATTATTTATAATTTATGCCGAAGTTAGTTTTCCTTTAGCCCACAAGTAGAGAATGTTATATTTTCCCCCTATTAATCACAGCCCTTTAAAATCAGGACTAAGAAAATGATCTAAAACTATGCCATAATCATGGGTTAGATTTTGCCTAGCCACCATTTAACACCATGTCCGACAGAAAAATTCTTGTTACTAGCGCGTTACCTTATGCCAACGGCCCAATACATATAGGTCACTTGGTAGAATATATTCAAACCGATATTTGGGTGCGTTTTCAAAAACAGTGTGGAAATCAATGTTATTACGTTTGTGCTGATGACACACATGGCACGCCTATTATGCTACGCGCTGATAGTGAAGGTATTACACCGGAAGAATTGGTGGCACAGGTAGAAAAAGAACATCGGGCAGATTTTGATGAGTTTGGTGTTGAATTTGATAACTACCACACCACGCATTCTTCTGAGAATAAAGAATTTGCTGAACTGATTTATACTCGTTTGCGTGATGGTGGGCATATTATTCAGCGCACCATTAGCCAAGCGTTTGATCCGGTTAAAAACATGTTTTTACCCGACCGCTTTATTAAAGGCGATTGTCCTAAATGTGGCGTTAAGGATCAATACGGAGATAATTGTGAAGCTTGTGGTGCAACATACTCACCTACTGAATTAAAAAATGCCGTCTCTGTTATTTCTGGTGAAAAACCCATTGAAAAAGACTCTGAGCATTACTTCTTCAATCTTACTGATTTTACCGAACTACTCAACGTATGGACAAAAGCAGAAGGCCACCTGCAACCTGAAGTTAAAAATAAAATGGCAGAATGGCTGGATAATGGATTAAAGCAATGGGACATCTCTCGTGATGCACCCTATTTTGGTTTTGAAATTCCCGATGCACCGGGTAAATATTTTTATGTTTGGCTAGACGCTCCAATTGGCTATATGGCTAGCTTTAAAAACCTATGCGATAAACAAGGACTAAATTTTGATGAATTTTGGGGCAAAGACAGTGATGTTGAACTTTACCATTTTATTGGTAAAGACATTATCTACTTTCATGCGCTATTCTGGCCTGCCATGTTAAGTGGTGCTGATTTTAGAACACCTACTGCGGTTTTTGCCCATGGTTTTTTAACCGTAAATGGCGAAAAAATGTCTAAGTCTCGTGGTACTTTTATTAAAGCCCGTACATACCTGGATCATTTAAACCCTGAATATCTACGTTATTATTTTGCCGCTAAATTAACTGATGGTATAGATGATCTTGATCTGAATTTTGATGATTTTACTCAACGAGTTAATTCTGATTTAGTCGGGAAAGTCGTTAATATTGCCAGTCGTTGTAGTGGTTTTATTAAAAAACGCTTTAATGGAAAATTATCAACTACCCTTTCAGAGCCAGAATTATTCAAGCAATTTGTTGATGCAAATGAGTCTATTGCCGCATTGTATGAAGGGCGTGAGTTTGGTAAAGCCATGCGTGAGATTATGGCTTTAGCAGACAAAGCAAACCAATATATAGATGAGAAAAAACCGTGGCTTATTGCGAAAGAAGAAGGGCGAGATACTGAGTTACACAATATTTGCTCAGTAGGCATTAATCTTTTTCGTATTCTAGTGGTGTATTTAAAGCCTGTAATTCCAGTATTGGCAGAAAATACTGAAAAATTTCTAAATATAGAACCTCAAAACTGGCCTGTAACAGTAAAACCTTTGCTTGATCACGAAATTAATAAATTCAAACCGCTTATGACTCGTGTAGAGGCGGATAAAATTGAAGCGGTTGTGGAAGCATCCAAAGAAAACCTAAAAACAATTTCAGAGCCAAAAGTAAAAACATGTGAAGCTATTGCTGATACTATTGAGTTTGATGAATTTGCAAAAATTGATTTGCGTATTGCTAAAATCGTAAAAGCAAGTCATGTAGAAGGTGCAGATAAATTGCTTCAGCTCACCGTTGATATTGGCGGTGAAACTCGCAATATTTTTGCCGGGATAAAATCCGCCTACGCCCCGGAAGATTTGGAAGGTAAATTAACTGTTGTGGTCGCAAATTTAAAACCACGAAAAATGCGTTTTGGTTTATCAGAAGGCATGGTGCTTGCGGCAGGCCCCGGCGGAGAAGATTTATGGGTATTAAGTCCTGACCAAGGCGCTCAAGCGGGTATGCGAGTTAAATAAATAAACTATGTTTTGTTATCACTGCCAAGAAGCTAAAAAAAATATCGCCTGCGATACAACCGGAATTTGCGGAAAAAAAGCAAACGTCTCCAGCCTGCATGACATGCTGATGTTCAGTCTAAAAGGGTTAACATTTTATACTTATCGAGCGGAAGAATTTAATCTGGTTTCCAACAAGACTAATCAGTTTTTGGCAAAAGCACTCTATGCAATGGTCACTAATGTTAATTTTTCTTCTGCTGATTTTATTAACATGATTAAAGAGTCAGTTAAACGGAAAATTTCTATCAAAACCCAGTTTTTAGCGGCCTATCATCAAAAATATAACGAGGATTTTAATCAACCTCTACCAGAAGAAGCTGAATGGCAATCTGCCAACCTAAACGAAGAGGAATTGACAGAAAAAGGTTCACTTGTTGGTATTGAAAGGGATATGGAGCTATTGGATAAAGATGTGCTTAACCTGCAAGAATGTCTACTCTATGCTGTCAAAGGGCTTGGCTCTTTAGCAATACATAACCTTGAATTAAATATTGAAAATGATGAACAATATCGTTTTCTACATAAAGCTCTTAGTTTTACGCTAGATAAAAACAACACGCTTGACAGTATTCTTCCCTTATTAATTAAATCGGGAGAACTTGGCCTAGCAGCAATGGGGCAACTGGAAAAAGCGAATAATACTAAGTTTGGTCACCCCGTCCCTACCAACGTCTATCTGGATACTCAGGAAAACCCAGGTATTTTAGTTTCCGGACATGATTTACAAGATATTGAAGACCTATTAGAACAAACAGCTGGTACGGGTATAGATATTTATACCCATGGAGAAGCTATTTCTGCACACGCCTATCCCGCACTTAAGAAATATTTTAATCTGGTTGGAAATTATGGCGGTGCCTGGCAAAGCCAAAAAATGGAATTTCCTAAATTTAATGGCCCAATTCTGGTTACAACCAATAGCATTCAGCAACCAAAAAAGACCTATCAGGAAAAATTATTTAGTACAGGCATGGTCGGTTGGACTGATATTCCTCATATTGCAGATCGAAAACAGGGACAACGTAAAGACTTTAGTGAAATAATAGAAATAGCCAAACAATGTGAAGCTCCGGCGCCCTTAACGGAGGGACAATTTACCACTGGTTATGGCATTAAATCACTAACCGCTTTAACAGAGACCATAGCGAGTGCAATTAACAACAAGAAAATCAAACGTATTATTGTATTAGCTGGTACAGATGGGCGACATAAAGAGCGTAAATATTACACAGAACTAGCCGAGGCATTACCAGAGGATGCTTTGATTATTACGGCTGGTGATACAAAGTATCGGTTTTACCAACACGATTTTGGCATGATTGACAATATCCCAAGATTGCTTGATGTAGGGCAAAGCAATGATTTTTATGTCATTATTGATTTTTTAAAAGCATTACAAAAAACATTAGACCTGGATCAAATATATACTTTACCTGTTTCTTTTGATATTGCCTGGTATGAACAAAAAACTATTTTAATCATGTTGGCTTTATTTGCATTAGGCTTTAAAAATATTCGTATTGGCCCAACTCTACCACCATTTTTTACAGAAAATATTTTAGAGTTATTAACTACTAAATATGGTTTAAAAGGCATTGATACCGTAGAAAATGACGTTGAAGCGTTAATGGTTGGAAACTAATTTATTAAAGATGAGTCAGCCTTTTTCAACAGAAGAAGAACAAGTCCATCAGATTGATAATTTACTACCACAAACGCAATGTACAAAATGTGGTTTTTCTGGCTGTAAACCCTACGCCCAAGCTATTGTTGATGGAAATGCTGATATAAATCAGTGCCCACCTGGTGGTAGCCTAGGCATAAAAAAAATTGCTCAGCTATTACAAATAGAAGAAAAACCACTTAACCCAAAGTTTGGTATTGAACAACCCAGAAAAGTTGCTTTCATCATCGAACAAGATTGTATTGGTTGTACTAAATGCCTACCTCCCTGTCCAGTTGATGCAATATTGGGTGCAAACAAACAAATGCATTCCGTTGTTGCTGCTGAATGCACCGGTTGTGAATTATGTGTTGCCCCTTGTCCTGTCGATTGCATTATTATGAAATCAATAGATTATTCAGCACACATTTGGGGGAAACCTGATGCAGATAATGCCAGACAACGCTTTTTAAATAAACAAAAACGATTAGAAAAACAAGCAGAAGAAAAAGCAGCTCGTTTAAAAAAACAAAAGCTGATGCTGGCTAAATTAAAAGCTAAAAAGTAACTGATTTAAATCGGCATTCAGACACTAGTTAACAATGTGATACAAATCACTCGAATTTCCATTGTATATACTTCGAACGGTCACGCCAGCGCGCCATTGCTCACTTTTTGGATTCAGGGAACGTCCTGTCCCCAGAATGCAAAAAATGAGCAGCGAATAGGTAAGCCCCGGTACGTCCTGCGTC
>CAZHUE010000216.1:0-4895 GCA_964535875.1 uncultured Methylomarinum sp. | reverse complement strand
GTGACGCTTTAAACTGTCCGCTGGATTTTTTTGTTAGACATGTGCTATCTGAACGCGGCCTATAAATTGATTATTGAAATATGTTACTCAAATATCGTATAACGAACAGTATCATCATACACTCCCCCATTTTTTAACTTTACCTGTATATTCAAAACATGTAGTCCAACGGATAAAGCATTAGGTTTAACAGCAATTCTAAATACTCTGAACCCATCCATTTCGGTAATAGAAGCTAAAAAAATTTTATCATAAAAACCCTCAGATATAACAAAATTTAATTTATTAAATTCAATTAAATTACCACTAAAAAATGGTATACCATCCAAATTCAATTCAATATTAATAACTTCTGATACTGAAATAGGGTTAACAGGTAATAATGTAAAAATGTTTTCACCTAAAAAAATTAAAATATTAAAAGGTTTATTTTTTAAAAATAACGAGTCACGAGGAGAAATAATAATAGGCTCATTTAATAACAGAAATTTCAGCTCATGCTCTGGCATCACCTTATCAATAAATGTAAGCTCATTGGTAAGGCTTCGAACTTGAGGTAAAGGGACTGCACGTTTAAAGATATGTTCAAAACTCATACCGGGGTTTAATAACCCAGAGTCCAAAAACAACCCTGACTTGCTTTGTATTTGGTGTGGTTTGCTACCCGTATTTGTCCATTTTATCGTGTCACCCATATAAATGTTAGACTGTAACTTCCCAAAGCCTTCTTCATTGATTTCAATTTCATGGGTTTGCACTGCATTTGCAAGACTTATAGGTATTAAATAGCAACAAAAGCTTATCAATAGATATAAATAATTTGCATATTTCATTATCTTATCTCCTTTGTACTGATAACATCACTTAGCATTTTTAGACAAGCGATGTTCATCAAGTTAATTTCTTAGTTAACGTTAATAACAACCGAGTCAAAATAAAGGGCGTTGACTATATCAAGGCTACCATTCCTTAATGTATCAACCCCAAAATATAAAGTGTATGAGCCCGATGATAATAGACTGTTAAAAATAGTAAAATTGGGCAGATTAAACAAACCACCTTGGTAGACAGGACTAACTGATGTAGTCCATTGCATAGCTGAATTTAAATAAAATGAAGTTGTTCCTATCTGTGCAATCACCCACCAATCAGCATCAAGATTTGCAAGTCCGCCAGTTGCTAGATTTGCTAATACTTGTACGTTGGTATTTGAATTAACATTTATGGTGCCATTAGAACCATTTGCAGTAATACCAGCAATAGGAAGACCTTGCTCAAATGCCGTTCTAAGATTGGGTAATTCACCTATATTATGCAAGGGATCTGTTGCTGGAATATCTGGACTATTGATATTTCCTTGTCCGGTTCCTGTATTTTTTAACAGCATTCGCATAGCCGCAGCATCTAAAATACGTCCTGTACCATTGCTATTACCATTACCTACACTATTAATTCTGGCTTTAAAATATCCATTAAGATCAGCTACTGCACCGGCTACTATCGGTGATGCAGAAGATGTACCTCCAAAATTAGAAGTATACCTTTGATTTGCTGTAGTCATCAGATTATCATTTGCAGGATCATCAGAAATATCTGCCCCTGTAGTTACAACATTTTCTCCCCACCCTTGTACGTCAACCCGTGTGCCATAATTAGAAAAACATAGAGGGTTATGAGGAGCTGTTGATGTACCTGCACCAACTATAATCGCGCCCGAATTTTGCGCAAAAAGTCCATTTAAATTTTGTCCACCATTGCCTGCGGCTTCTATTACAATTCTACCGTTTGCTGTTGCCGTCTGAATTGCTGCATGAATCGCAGGTTCATTTTCCACAGGAAGTCTTATGAGTAATGGGTTAGTTCCAACTGAATTACAGACCAATGAAGTTAGCCCTTGGTTTGCTCTGGGGGGAATTTGTAGCTCTAACAACATCACGTCACCCGGCCTTAACGGGTTGGCAAAAACAGTATTAATGGCATTAGCTATACCCCCAAAAGGAACAGAAATATTGCTTGCTATGCCAAACATACTTATATCAACCTGGTTAGCAACACCTGTTACGCCGTATGCATTATCGGCTCCTATAATTTCTCCTAAAACAGCTGTACCGTGATCAATGCTTATAGTGTTAGAATTATTTAAAACATCACCATTAGCAAATCCTAAATCCTCATGAGCCAAATCCCAACCAAATTCAATATCCGTCAGGCGAATACCATTGCCTCGACTATTGGTGCTATATGGCCATGTATCCCATGCCCATTGTGCATTAATGCCCACTGGGGCAGCATCAAGATATCCTTGGAGATTCCTATATTGAAGTGTTGTAGGCGGTAGAATGTCTGCTGGTGTTCCAATGACCGGTATAGTGGGTACGGCAGGTGCATAAGCTATTTCAACTAGGTTTAATTGGTTTAGCCTGTTTAGTAATTCTTCAATTTCTTCTTTTTCAAATCCATCAACGGCTATTTTATAAAATGAATTTAAATCAGTTAATTCTTTATGACTTAATTTTTCCCCTTTAATTTTTTCTTGATCTAATTTTTGTTCTGTCTTTTTGAAGAGACGATTTGCTTTCGTTCGTGCATTAATAATTAAGCCATTCACCTGCTCTAAATTTTTATCATCAATTTCATCAAGGCTTTTATTGCCCGTCAGCATTACAAACTTATCTTGAATGAGTCGTATTTTATTTTTTTCAGAAAATTTTATGATGATTTTTTCCTGATACGTTCCTTCTATGAGTCTTGTTCTAAGTGGTTTAACTGGGAGAACTCTTTTTTCTATTCTAACGAGCGGTTTAAAGGGGAAAATTTTGTGTATCTCATTCGAGACAGTAGGTGGCTCTTGAAGGTCTTGTTTTTTTGCTAATATGTTTGTTGAGGTGATAGTTAATAAGCTTGCTATTACAAGTGCTTTTCTTTTCATATTTTTTCCTTGTTCATTTTTAGTTGATAAAATTAAGTATTGTCTAACGTCTGCTTCACCGGCTCCCATAAGTGGCGCGGTTTTTTGCGAATAGCAAAAACCGTGACGCTTATGGGAGTCCGCGTGCAAGCAATTGTTATGTGATTAATTTATCTAAATGCCTTTCAGCTTTCATTTCTAAAGTTACCAGTTCACCTTTATAAAAAACACTATTGATCACCCAAGGTATTGGCATTTTACGATCTTCTTTTTTATTTTTTATATAGTTTACTGTAAGTGAGACATTTTTATTTTTTGCGTATTCTCTAAGTAATTGATTCGTATAATAGTCAGTGAAAGGGCAAGTATTTGAGTAATAGGCTGTAATTCCTTTAGCATCAGGGCATACACCTAATTTTGCACTTTCCATAATTATTGGATAGCTGGCATTTTCTTTTGTCTTTAGCCCCCATAGTTTAAAAAATGGTGGGGCTCCATCAATTATTTCAAAACCGTGATGCTTTAGAAATTTTGGGTCAGACATAAATGGTCGTTTTTTATCACTTGAAATAGCTACAATGCCATTCATTTTTCTTGCATCTTTCATGCATTGCTCTAAGAGTTTTTTACCATTACCCTTTCCTTTGTATTGTCCCGAAACCCAAAAGCAATTAATAACCATAAAATTGACTCCTTCTAGCGGAAGCCAGGAGTCTTCAATTGGAACGTATTCGATGAATACCTTTCCTCTAACATCCATTTTTTGGAATATATACCCTTCCTTGAATTCCGACTTCAGCCAGTTTTTTTCTTTTGATAGCCGTCTCGGCACTTCTTATCACTTATAGCACAACAGATATGCTCATCTTCTATATTTTTATCAGTCAATTTCAGAAGTTTCATTATTTCTCCGTGCTTTCTTCACATAATGCCTTTATAAACGGCGCAGCTTGTTGCTGCGACCAGTAGAGGCGCGGCGCGGCGCGGCTCTTTGCGCCGAACGATGTTTGATAAACTTATTATGCATAGAATCGACCACAATGAGATCAAATTTTACTAAACAATAACCTTACTCACTTAAAGCCTCTTTTTTCTCTCGATCATACTCATCGTATGATTTGCTGGCATTTTCCATACACTCATCATATTGCGAAGGCGGAAGTATAGAGCACTCGTTTCGGTTGCCAGTCTGAATGCCCCCATAAGTTCCTCTATTAGAGCAACCCACCAAAATGAGAAGCACTAAAAATAAAGGTATCACTTTCATTGTTTTATCTCACTTGTATTGACACATAACGTCTCGCATCAGCGGGCGCAAAAAGGGGCACAGTTTTTGCGACAGCAAAAATTGTGACGCTTTTTGCGTTCCGCTGCATGCGCTTGTTATGTGCTTTTATCATACGCCAAGCATAGGTAAATGTTTAATATTGTGATAAGTGAGCGATAAGGAAACACAATGTTTTAACTCATTAACAGACACCTTGTCTTTAATGTTAAATACAATAGCTCGGTTACCCTCAAAGTTGAATTTGTCTTTATATATTTCCTTAAATGTATCAATAAGCTTTGTTTTGCAATGAAAATATATTGCATATTGATCTGGATTTGATTTTTTCCAATCCATTCGAATTGTACTTCCGATCTTTGTTAGGTAGCTAGGCTCACCCCATTTTAGCGTTTCTTCAATGCTTTTTATTTCTTCGATTTCTTTAGCTGTGTCTAAAACTAACTGACGAAGAAACATCATTTTTAGACGGATATTATTTGGGTAAGCATCAAATACTTTTTTAACTTCCAGATTGCTAAATTTATCCATTTCTATTTTTTACACATAACGCCTAATTCAGCTGACGCTGGTGGGTGTTCGATGAACTTCGCCAATACGCTGAATTTTGATAAAAGATGACCTCTGCAAAAAAGTGGTGCTGCCAGTGGTCAGCTGCAATTTTTTGTTATGTTCTTTTATTCTCTATCTGACCAATAATCT
>CAZHUE010000215.1:0-4897 GCA_964535875.1 uncultured Methylomarinum sp. | reverse complement strand
CTTCAACTGTATATGTTTCAGCTTTGGATTGAACGTGTTTTTCGCTAGGAATAAATGCTCATAGGGCTGCCAATAATCAGTTGTTAGCGTCGACATAAACCCGCCGCTATTTACCGCAGACTAAATTCCAAAAAACACGTTAGTCTGACGGTTATTACTGAGTGTTAGCGATTAAAATAATGGCTCATCCTTGATCTCCCTGTTTTCCCCCTCTTTTTTCTGTTCAAAGGCGATCTCACGATGAATGGTGACTATATCTTCACCATAACATTGCCAGATGGCTGATTTTAAGGTCATCAAGCAAGGTGAACATGCACGGCTTTCTCCTAAAAACATGGCATGCTTATTGATTCACATAAGAGATTGAAATAAAATATATATTTAAATTATTTTATTTTTCAATAATTTTACCACCTTGTGAAAAATTAATTTCGAAAGATTAAATTGTCAGGTAACCTGATATTATTGGCTTTAAATAAAAACAAATATCATGCCAAGTTTTTATGAGGAAGCCGTGATCCACCGCCTAAGGAGGTGGATATACAAAACTGATTATAAACTACTTGATTAACATCTATAAACCAGCCAGGTAGCTCTATGTTTATTGACTACCTGACTGGTTTTTTTTGACAAATTCATACGCAAGGGGCACTATTCTCTAATCAGAAGGAGTATTCCACGATATATAGTATGGTGTGATTCGAGTGGATACTACCGTCAGAGCATTTTTCTGTCGAGTATTTTTGAGTTTCATCGATATCCCATTCGTCTTACAGCTAGTAAGAAGGTCGTTTTCTGCAGAATGTGCTGTTAGGATAGTTTTTCTTGTAGTTAAAAAGCAAGTGCGTTACTGACAAGAATTTTACTGAATGATAAAAAAGTAGAAAATGTGGCAAGATGTTCAAGGTTATTTCTCATTTTTAGCGTTGCATAAATAATTGTGTAGCTTTGCTTATGTGCTTTGCAGATACAAAATATAAGTTTATCAGTTTCTTGCTTTAAGCTTGGTGTTCACTATATTTATATTGTTTTTAGTCAAGTACTTATGTTGTTAAACCTACAAAGACAGTTATAAACCATAAAAGAATCATGTTAGAAGTTAAATCGAGTTGGAAAAATTGGCAGTTACTCATTAAAAAAGGCAGGCAAGCTTGGGCGTTTAAACCTGGTTCTAGTGATATTGAAAAACATTTAGATAATGTGTCCTCTTTAACAGAGGCTCATATTCAGCAATTTGCTAAAGATTTTAAGTTTGATACTCGAAATAACCCTAATTCTGGTGACAATGTATTTAGACACCAATATCATAATCAAAATTATAAAGCGTTTTCTGGCTCACGACCGGTTATGCAGGATGCAGAACAACAAAAAATAGTTGATTCACTGATTAATGGAATTAACTATTTTTCCTGTCTTCAAAATGAAGAAGGTTTTTGGTCGGGCGATTATGGTGGCCCTTTATTTCTATTGCCGGGTTTATTGATTGCTTCATATGTAACAGGAACTGAATTTCCAAAGCCTCATCAAGAGTTGATGAAAATCTATTTGTCCAACCATCAAAATCAAGATGGTGGTTGGGGTATGCATATAGAAGATGATTCGACTATGTTTGGAACAGTAATGCAATATGTATCATTAAGAATCTTAGGTTTAAATAAAGATAATGAACGCCTAGTGAAAGCAAAACGCTGGATAATGGATCATGGTGGAGCAACAGGGATTCCATCTTGGGGCAAGTTTTATTTAGCAACGATGAATTTATATCATTGGGATGGGTTTAATAGTCTATTTCCTGAAATGTGGCTGTTTCCAAAGTGGTTGCCTGTGCACCCTTGGCGTTATTGGTGCCATTCTCGTATGGTCTATTTACCTATGGCTTATTGTTATGCACATCGAATTCAAGCACCTGAGAATGAATTAATTTTATCCTTGCGTAAGGAAATTTTTATCGAGGGGTTTTCTGAAATAAATTGGCCTAAACAAAGAAATGAAGTCTGTGAAAACGATATTTATACGATTCAATCCCCAGTATTAAAATGGATGAATATTTTTACCAATACCTATGAAAAATTTCATTCGAAATGGTTAAGAAAAAAAGCATTAGCCTATCTTCTTGACTATATTCATGCTGAAGATTTGCAGACTAAATATATTAATATTGGTCCTGTTAGTCAAGCAATTAACTCAATTTGTATTTGGCATGCGCATGGTGAAGATTCACAGCAATTTAAAAATCATGTCAACCGCTGGTATGACTATTTATGGGTTGCAGAGGATGGAATGAAAATGTCTGGTTACAATGGCTCTCAGTTATGGGATGTTGCATTTACTACCCGTGCAATTTTAGAGAGTGATATAGGTAAATTGTTTAAACCGACAATTGAAAAAAGTTACCAGTTTATTGAGCAAATGCAAATATTGGAGCAACATAGTACCCATGAACAATTTTTTCGGCATCCTTCAACGGGTGGCTGGCCTTTTTCAACAGTAGATCACAGCTGGCCAATTGCTGATTGTTCGGCAGAAGGGTTTAGTACCACACTAAGTATTCATCATTCTGGGCTGGTAAAACCAATCATCACTGAGGAAAGATTAAAAAAGGCCGTAGATGTTATTCTTGGTTTTCAAAACAAGGATGGGGGGTGGGCGACTTATGAATTAACACGCGCGCCAAAATGGTTAGAAAAACTTAATCCGTCAGAAATTTTTGCTGATATTATGATTGATTATTCTTGGACAGAATGCAGCTCAACCTGCGTCCAGAGTTTAATGGAGGTTTTAGACGAGTATCCAGACTATAAAGCCAAGCAAATTCATTCAGCTATTATTCAAGGACTTAGGTTTATTATAAGTAAACAGGAAAAGAATGGCTCATGGTATGCTGGCTGGGGCGTTTGTTATACCTACGCAAGCTGGTTTGCTATGGAAACATTAACCAAAGCTTATTCTAAGCGACTTTATGATGCAAAAGCTTTAGAGCAGAGTATTAATAGAGCTACAGAGTTTTTAGTAAGTAAACAAAAATTAGATGGTGGCTGGGGAGAAACCTATAAATCATGTGCAGATCTGGTATATACAGAAGCAGCTGAATCTCAAGTCGTTAATACTGCATGGGTACTACTTTCGCTGATGGCAGCTGATTATCAAGATAAAAAGGTTATTGACCAAGGAATTCATTTGTTGATTGAAAGACAAACTGAATTAGGTGACTGGTTACAGGAAGGAATATCGGGTGTTTTTAACTATAACTGTATGATAACGTACAGTTCATATAGAAATATCTTCCCTATATGGGCTTTGAATAGGTACTACAAGCTGTTCTTATGTTAGTATTAACATCTTATCTTAACTTTAATTGATAATAAATTGATAAAAAAGCAGTTGATTAAATTAAAGCCGGTGAGCATTTGTGTATAAAGAAGTAGTAAATAAACAGATCAACGAAAGTTTTGATATCTGTATTATAGGAGCTGGTATGGCGGGAGCAACTATAGCCGCTTATCTTGCACCTAAGGGTATTAAGATAGCTTTAATTGACCGTGGCTTTTCTGAGAAAAACAGGATGGTTGGTGAGCTTCTTCAACCTGGTGCAGTAGAAACATTAATTCAAATGGGACTGGGTCATTTGCTGGATGGGTTTGATGGTCAGGAGGTGTATGGCTATGCCTTATTACATGAAAATGATCAAATTGCGATACCCTACAATAAAAACCAAAAAGGCCAGTATCATGGCGTAGGACTACATAATGGTCGATTTCTCCAGAAATTAAGGGCATCTGCATTAGGAAACTCTTCAGTTACGAAATTGGAAGGAAAAGCAACAGGTTTAATTGAAGATCAGAATGGCGTTGTTACTGGTGTTAAATATAAGGATAAATCAACGGGTGTAGCAGAGCAAATTAATGCAAAATTAACCATTACTAGTGATGGCTTTTTCTCTCATTTTCGTAAAAAGCTAAGTAATAATAAAAAAAGTGTGACTTCTTTTTTTGTAGGCTTGGTACTGACTGATTGTCCTTTACCGCATTCAAACTTTGGGCATGTTTTTTTATCCGGTCCAACACCGTTTATCTGTTATCCCATTTCTAGTAATGAAGTCAGGTTACTCATTGATTTTGCTGGTGATAAGGCACCTAAAAGGCCTTATATTAAAGAGTATTTAAAAAATAACGTTGAACCTTATATTCCAGAAAGTATGAAAAGCTATTTCGTTGATGCAGTCAGCGAAGAAAACTTCAAGGTCATGCCGAATCATTATATGGCTGCAAAACCAGTATTAAAACCGGGTGCAGTATTGCTGGGTGATGCCCTTAATATGCGTCATCCAATAACTGGAGGCGGAATTACTGCTGTTTTTTCCGATGTGCAAATTCTTAGTACGCATTTAATGAATATGCCTGATTTTAATGATAGCGAGCTGATACAAAACAAAGTGCAGATGTACTATAGGGACAGAAAGCTTGCTAATGCCAATGTAAATATAATGGCGAATGCATTGTATGGAGTCATGTCGAATGATTTGCTGAAAAATGCAGTTTTTCAATATATTAAGCAGGGTGGGGACTGTGCCTTTGAACCTATATCAATTTTAGCGGGATTAAATAGAAATCCAAAAATATTAATTAAACACTTTATAGCCGTTGTTTTTTGTGGCGTTAAAAGTTTATTAAAAGAGGGACTAATCAATACCCCGAAAGCATTTCGAATGTTTTGGGATGCAGTTAAAATCATTAAGCCGCTGGCAAAAAATGAATTAACGATTACTGGAGTTTTTGGCTCTGGCCAACATTAGTTTTTTTAAAATTTAAATGTTTTACAACGAGCCAAAATTATTGAAGAACATGGGGTGTGACCGCGGCTTTCTCATGAAACTTGGCGTGATATTTGTTTTTTATTT
>CAZHUE010000214.1:0-4911 GCA_964535875.1 uncultured Methylomarinum sp. | reverse complement strand
GCTGATTTGCTGGATGTTTCCTTGCAAGCTTATGTTCTAAAGGGAACACTCATGTGGAAACCAAATAAATGTAAATATTTTTTATGATTTACATAATTTTATTTCTACAGAATTCAATGGTTCCAAGAGATCTTGATCAGGCTCTAAGATCAATTGTTTTTTATTTTTTAAAACGATTTAGAATAAAATTTGCAATCTGATTTGGGTTGTTTAGCTCTAATAAAGGCGGAATTTTTAATAACAGAATTTGTTCGTTGCTTAATTTAGTATTGCGAGTTGTAATTTTAATTTCGGCATCACTTGCAATAGCAATAATATTAGAATCTCTTGGAAAAATGAGAGTTTCCTTTAAAGAGGGACGATGAAGTTCAATTTTAGGAAATTCTTCACTTTTGAATCCCTCAACTAGAATTAAATCTAATTCTAGTTCAGCGTAATCCAAAAACTTTAGTTGACCTTCTAGGCTAGGTTCTGACATTACATCAAATTCTGTAATCATAGCGCGTCTTTTATTTGAGATTAGCATGATTGTTGATGCTCCTGCTTTTCTAAGCTGATAGCTATCTTTACCAGGCTTGTCAATTTCAAAACTATGGTGACTATGTTTTACCACTCCAATCCGTAGACCAGAATTTTTTAATAAAGGAATTAATTTTGTGAGTAAAGTAGTTTTACCAGTGCCACTAGCAGCTGCAAATCCTATAATAGGAGTAACGTTTGTTTTCATGAATAGTTGTTCTTTGTGAATCGAGATACTTTAGTATTCTAAGGTATTATTGAATTTAACAAAATCAGTTATACTCTTTTGCTTAGAAATTGATTAGAGGAGCCATCATTGATCAGAATATTATTATCGTTTGTGATTATATGTTTGGTATTTTGGGGAATTAATAAGCTATTAATGATTCCAATAGAAAAAAAAGCCAGAATATTTAAAAAAACCAGTTTCATCTTGTTTTTGACTACTATAATTTTATTTGCTGCAAGTGGGAAATTAAATTGGTTGTTTGCACTACTGGGAGTCTTCATTGCATTTGCTATGAAGCAACTTCCTTATATTATGCGGTACATTCCTCAATTACATGGATTATGGGCTTCATTCAATAGAAATAAACATCAGTCTTCTAAACCAAATAATAATAAATATACGGGAAGAATGACTAAAGATGAGGCATATGATATTTTGGGACTTAGATTTTCTGCATCAAAGGAACAGATTATCATGGCACATCGTAAATTAATGCTAAAGGTACATCCAGACAAAGGGGGGTCTGATTATCTTGCTGCAAAAATTAATCAGGCAAAAAAAATATTATTAGATTAGTTGCGAAAGGTGAATGAATTTTGACACAATTTTTTTTAATGACATTGCTATTCTTCGCACGGCCACGGATGCGGATTTATTTTTGTCTATTATTGCCAATAGACTGCGTTGTTAAGATGGTTCCCTAGCAAGCTATGCGTTCATTTCAGTCCCTTATTAGTATCAATTCCGTATCCGTGCGAAGTATAGAGCAATTATTTAACTGTTTTTATTTGCTTTATAAAAATTTTTATCAGTTGATTTTGGACAGATTTAAAAATTTAAAGAAGGTCTATAAGAAAGGAGAAAGGAGTAATTTATTATTAATAGTACTTCTAGTTGGTTTAAACAGTACTAGTTGCACTGCAACTAAAAATTTCGCCCCAGTTAGGTCTTCTTCAAGTCCTTTGAAGAAGATAGTAAAGCAGGAACATAAGAGGGTACAGCCGAATTATAAGGGAATTACTCAAGATTATATTGTTAAACGTGGAGATACTTTATATTCCATTAGTTTGCAATCTGAATTAAGTTATCAACAACTGGCAAATTTAAATAATATTCCTCCTCCTTATTTATTAAAAGAAGGGCAAAGGATAAAACTTTATAATCCAAAAAAAGTATCTAAAAAACAGGTAGTAAGAAAAAAAATTATCCCTACTTTGGGCAAAAAGAGAGATTCATCACAGAACCTATCAAGAGTTGGGAGAAGTTCATCACAAAAAAAGTCAACAAATTCAAACGATAAGAAAAAAGTGTTACAGTCTGTTTGGCAGTGGCCTGTTGTTGGAAAAGTAATTAAAAACTTTTCTCAAACAGGTAATACAGGAATAGATATTAAAGGAAAGACTGGGCAAAAAGTCAGGTCTTCTGCTTCAGGAAAAGTAGTTTATAGTGGTTCCGGGCTTAAAACATATGGTAAGTTAATTATCATTAAACATAATTATTTGTTTTTAAGTGCTTATGCAAACAACTCTAAACTATTTGTTGAAGAAGGGCAGGATGTTTTAAAAGGACAGGTTATTGCTGAAATTGGGGGGGTAGGGCTTAATAAAGCTTTACTACATTTTGAAATTAGAAAAAATGGAAGTCCAGTAGATCCATTTGACTATTTGCCAAAAAAATAATTTAACGGCTTTTGCCACCTGACTTGGATGAATGATTATGACTGAAGCACTATTAGATATAGATTCGATAAATACTGTTGACAATACTAGTGGCAGTGCTGATAACAATAATTCTTCTTTATCAGCAGAACCTGGGCTAGATACTGTTGTTATAGAAGAAGAAGCACAAAATACACCGACTATTGATGCAACCAGAGTTTATTTTAATGAACTGGGTAAATCTAAATTACTTACTGCTGATGAAGAAAAAATTTATGGTAAACGTGTTTTAAAGGGGGATGAAGAGGCACGTAGAATCATGATTGAAAGCAACTTACGTTTAGTTGTTAAAATTTCTCGTCGATATTTAAATCGTGGATTGCCGCTTTTAGATTTAATTGAAGAAGGTAATTTAGGTTTGATCAGAGCGGTTGAAAAATTTGATCCTGATAGAGGTTTTCGGTTTTCAACTTATGCTACATGGTGGATTAGACAGACGATTGAACGTGCAATAATGAATCAAACAAGAACGATTCGCTTACCCATTCATGTGGTAAAAGAAATGAATGTGTATATTAAAGCTCAGAGGCTTTTAACACAAACTCTGGATCATGAGCCAACTGCAGAAAATATTGCTGAGTATTTAGATAAACCGGTGAAAATAGTTTCAAAAATGCTAAAACTAAACGAGCGAGTTTCTTCTGTTGATGTTCCTATGGGAAAGGAAAATGATAAACCTTTAGTTGATTCAATTTCTGATGAGAACAGACATTCTCCTGAAGAGCAATTACAAGAAGATAATATAAAAGAAAATATTACGGATTGGGTACATCAATTAGCTGATAAACAAAGAGAAGTTATTTGTAGACGTTATGGTTTGTGTGGTTATGAAAATTCAACTTTGGAGCAAGTAGCTCAAGAACTAGGTGTAACTAGAGAGCGTGTTAGACAAATTCAAATGGATGGTTTAAAAAGATTAAAAGAAATTCTAGAAGTTGGTGGTTTCTCATTTGAAGCAATTTTTCAATAAGAGCAATAGTTATATTTTTTAGCATTGTATATGTAATATACCAGGTTTAAAGTAGAGTGGACTTTTGTCCGCGCCTCGAAAAAAGACATTGTTATTTATAGCGGGCAAAAGCCCGCTTTAAAATATGAATTAGTTGCAATTAAACGAGGGTAACATTTTTTTTCTAAAATAAATTATACTAAGAGCAATTGTTGCACCTAAGGTATCAGCGGTCCAATCTAAAACATCAGCATCCCGCCCTGGGACAAATGATTGATGCCACTCATCTAACAGTCCGTATAAACTACAAAAGCATAAGCTGATAACGCTTATTAATAATGGTTTTGAAAAAAACTCATTAAAAACACGCCAAGCTAAAACCCCCATGATGAAATATGCACCCATATGATGAATTTTATCTTGATGAATGAAAAACATTGGGGTAGGAATAGAGGGTTTTGAAGAAAGCCAGTAAATAAAACTGCAATATATTATCAAAAGAGTTACATTTACAAATTTAAGCATCATTATTTTTGAAAGTGGAAAATATTTTTACTATTGCTGAACTGTGTTTGCATCACTCAGATGTTACTCAAAAAATTGAAGAAACTCATCGAGCCAGAAAAATTTTTAAAAACGGGTTACTGTCGTTTGAATCATCTTCGCCTATATTACCCATCACTAAAACAAAATTTCCCGACAAGCCTCAGTTATTAAAACCCAGAGATATGCCTCGACGAAGAGTAAATTCTTTAGAGGGTAAACAGGCGTTTTTTCATGCTTTGGCTCATATTGAATTTGTTGCTATTTCTTTAGCTTGGGATATTTTGTATCGATTTAGAGGTTTGCCAGAAAAATTTTATCAAGATTGGTTACAAGTTGCAGATGAAGAAGCTCAGCATTTTACGCTAATTAGAGAACACATGTTAGAAATGGGAGTACATTATGGTGACTTACCTGCTCATCAAGGTTTATGGGAACATTCAGAAGATACACAAGACGACGTGTTAGCTAGATTAGCAATAGTACCTCGATGTATGGAAGCGCGAGGACTGGATATAACTCCGCAAATGATCAGCAAATTTAAAGCGAAAAACGATCAAAAAAGTGTAGAACTACTATCACGAATATTGGCTGATGAGGTAGGACATGTAAAAATAGGCTCCTACTGGTTTAAAAAAATCTGTGATCAAAATGGCTTTAATCATGAGGAAAAGTATAAAGAATTAATTACTAAATTTTTTAAAGGAAAACCAAAAGGCCCTTTTAACAGAGAATTGCGTATAATTGCAGGTTTTACAACTGCTGAAATTAATTGGCTGGAAGAGAGAGCATGAGTAAACAAAATTTAGAATTTCCATTTTTTGCCCTAGGATTTCGAGCATTTTTTGTTTTAGCAGGCACATTTGCTCTATTTTCTATTGTTTTGTGGAGATCCATTTTTAATGGTACCTTGATGTTAGATATCTACTACCCTAACATCTATTGGCATGGAC
>CAZHUE010000213.1:0-4942 GCA_964535875.1 uncultured Methylomarinum sp. | reverse complement strand
TGTGTTTAAGAGATGCGTTTAATATACAAGGTTAGGCTAACGGCTCTATCGTTAATCTAACATTTTCAGTATCGGCTAAGCGGCGACTTAACTGACAGAGGTTCATAACCTCTTGGGCAGGTTCTAATAGCGTTAAATCTTATCTTTTTGCCTGTGTCATGTAAAATAGTTATTTTTCATTTTATTTGTTATGACTTCCTCGCATATACAACGTATAGCACTGACTGTCGGTGAACCAGCAGGTATTGGTCCTGATTTATGTGTTCAACTTGCTCAATCACAACAAGATGCCGAGATTGTTGCTGTTGCAGATCCTGAACTTTTAATTCAACGAGCTGAACAGCTCAAGCTAAAACTGGTCATTAATAATTTTGATTTTTCTAAACCACCTAAAATCAGCGCAGCTGGGTCAATATCCTTACTTCCTGTTCAATTGTTTCATGAGGTTAATTGTGGCCAACTTAATATTAAAAATAGCGCTTATGTAATAAAAACTATAAAAATTGCCACGCAGGGTTGTGTAGATGGTTTGTTTGATGCCATGGTGACGGCTCCAGTACAAAAAAGTATCATAAATGAAGCTAATATCCCTTTTACTGGACATACTGAATTTATTGCCGAGATAACGGGTGGACACCCTGTAATGATGTTGGCAACACCTGGTTTAAGGGTTGCATTGGTGACAACCCACTTGCCTCTTTCCGAAGTGAGCAAAGAAATTACAGTAGAGAGATTAACTCGTATTATTACTTTGCTTGATAAAGATTTACGTCTGCGGTTTTCTCTGCAAAAACCTAGAATTATTGTCTGTGGGCTTAATCCTCATGCGGGAGAAAATGGACATTTGGGAACAGAGGAGATTGAAATTATTGAGCCTGTTTTAAAATCATTATCTGCAAAAGGTATTAATCTTCAAGGGCCTTTACCGGCAGATACCCTTTTTACCCCAAAATATCTGGAATCTGCTGATGCTGTTTTAGCTATGTATCATGACCAAGGGCTTCCTGTCCTTAAACATATGGGCTTTGGTCAAGCTGTTAACATTACACTTGGCTTGCCCATTATTCGTACCTCTGTTGATCATGGAACAGCTCTTGATTTAGCAGGAACTGGTAAGGCAAATAGGGGTAGTTTGGAGTTCGCAATAAAAACTGCATTAGAAATGACAGGGGCAAAAATTGATAAATCATAAAGCTCGAAAACGCTTTGGCCAAAACTTTCTGCATGATCACAATGTTATTTATAATATTTTGGCAAATATTCAAGCCCTGCCAAATGAGCATTGGGTCGAAATAGGCCCGGGACTAGGCGCAATTACTGAGCCTTTATTAGAAAAAAAGGTGATATTAGATGTTGTTGAGTTAGATAGGGATTTAGTCCGGTTTTTGGATGATAAATTCAGGCAGGAAAAGAATTTTACTATTCATAGTTCTGATGCTTTAAAGTTTGATTTTTCTGCTCTAGCAGATAAAGATAAGAAATTGCGAATAATTGGTAATTTACCTTATAACATTTCCACTCCTTTGTTATTTCATTTATTGGAAGATACTGATTGCATCGAAGATATGCATTTTATGCTACAAAAAGAAGTAGTCGATCGTATGTGTGCAGAACCGGGCAGCAAAAAATATGGTCGTCTTAGTGTAATGATTCAATATTACTGTGAAACAGAATTAGTTTTTGATGTTTCTCCTGAAAGCTTTGATCCTATTCCTAAAGTAATGTCTTCTATCGTAAAGTTAACACCATATTTAACGCCACCGGTAAAAATTGAAAATATAGAAAAGCTAAATAAAGTGGTAACAACCGCGTTTTCACAGCGCCGTAAGACGATTAGAAATTCACTTAAGAAACTTTTTACGGAAGACCAGATATGTGCTTTACAAATAGACCCGATGCTCAGAGCTGAATCAATTTCTCTATCTGAATTTGCACTTTTAAGTCAATTGCTTATAGATAGTTAAGATAAATAAAGTGCGACAAAATGTCACATTTCTATACAAACGGGTAATAAATATAATAAGAGATGTTCACGCTACTATTTTTTTAACTGTTGGACAATAGAATTTTATTTTGTAACTTTTCCAAGATGAACTTTTGGTCTTGAACTCACTTTTCAAAATTGAATCAAGCTCACTTTTTTTGTTCTTTCAACTGTTTATATTTTGATACGAAGTTATATATAAAGTTGCTTAAATTAAGGATATAAAATGACTACGATTACTGATCCAGTGCTTCACCGGTGGTACAAAGACATTGAAAATGATTTAACCTTTAAAGTCGTTGCTATAGATGGCAACGATCAGTCGGTTGAAGTTCAATACCAGGACGGGGATATAGGTGAATATGATATTGACACCTGGTATAACTCAACTTTTGATTATGTAGAAGCACCCGAAGACTGGAGTGCGCCGTATGGTGACCTGGAAACAGATGATCTAGGTTATTCAGACACGGACAAACATATTAGTCCAGACCAAGAGGACGTAAATATTTCTGATTTACTGGATAAGTAGGCGTTTGAATGAAATAATATCCGAGGCTGGGGATATGTAGATCAGCCATTGATATTATTACAACACGCAACACGTTCCTTAGGAAATGTTTCATGAAAATGAGCTCTCAGCAATTCTTGGACTGGGAATCCAAAAGAATTACACTCCTCGCCATGTCAGGTGCAGGCAAAACCACATTAGCAAACAAACTGCCTAAAGATAAATGGTTCCACTATTCTGTTGATTATAGAATAGGGACTAAATATTTAGGCGATCCTATTTTAGATAATATTAAGCGACAGGCTATGGATGTGCCTTTTCTTAAGAAATTGTTATTATCTGATTCGATCTATATTCAGAACAATATTAATGTTGATAATTTAGCGCCTGTTTCCAGCTTTCTTGGCAAACTGGGTAATCCAGATCTAGATGGTTTATCTTTAACTGAATTTAAACGCAGACAAGCTTTACACTATCAAGCGGAAGTTGCTGCTTTAAATGATGTGCCTGAGTTTATCCATAAAGCCGAAGATATTTATGGTTATAAGCACTTTCTTAATGATGCCGGGGGGAGTGTATGCGAGCTTGACAGGCCTGATGTGTTACAATTGTTAGCAAAATATACGGTAATTATTTACATTAAAATCCCGCAATCATTAGAAAATACCATAATATCTCGCGCTAAACATGAGCCAAAACCACTTTATTATAGAGAGACTTTTTTAGATGAAAATTTAGCCCGGTATATGGCTATTCATAAAATTGACAACCCCGGTTTAATAAATCCGGATGAATTTGTCAGTTGGATCTTCCCTCAGCTTTTCAAAGCACGTGTTCCTCGTTATCAAGCAATCGCGGATCAATACGGTTATACTTTAGATGCCAATGAAGTGGCAACGGTATCTAATGAGAATGAATTTATTCAACTAATTGCCGACGTTATTGCTAAGGAACGTGCACGAAATAAGTTCGACAACTAGCTGGTCTTTTTGTCCGTCTTCGGTGTTGTGGTAACAGTTGCGTAGCTCGCTATTCGCCAGTTTCCACGCCTTGAAGACAAACAAAAATCCTATGCCAGTTGACGAACTTCTTACGTGCGCGCGCCTAAATAAAAAAGAGAACCGACTGTTATGCCTTTAGTTGCTCATACTAATTTACCTACCTTCCAACGATTGCTTGAAGAGGGTGAAGATATACTTAATCCTGATCGAGCCAGCCATCAACATATTCGTGAACTGCATATAGGTTTGCTTAATATTATGCCTGATGCAGCTTTAGAAGCAACTGAAAGACAATTTTTTCGTTTGGTTGGTGCATGTAATCAAATCGCTCAGTTTCATGTTCATCCTTTTACTGTTGGTGGAATAGAAAGAGGAGAGGAGGGGCTGGCACATATTGAGAAATATTATGAGTCCTTTGAGACTATCAAAAAAGATGGCCTTGATGCGTTAATTATCAGTGGTGCAAATGTTACCCATAGTCATTTGTCAGAAGAAGATTTCTGGCAACCATTAACTGAAGTTTTTGACTGGGCAAAACTTAATGTGACCTCTGTTTTATGCTCATGTCTTGCCACTCACGCTTTAATTGAATATTGCTACGGTATTGAAAGGACACCACGACCTAATAAACGGTGGGGTGTTTTTTCGCACAAAGTGCTTGAACGAACCCATCCTTTAGTCGCTGAAATTAATACACGGTTTGATGTTCCCCACTCTCGATTTAACGAAGTTTTCCAGCATGATATGGAACAGAAAGGACTAAAAATTCTGGCAGCAAGCCAGCAAGCAGGTGTTCATCTTGCAGTTAGTGCTGATGGTATTCGTCTGGTATTCTTTCAAGGTCATCCTGAGTATGATGATATTAGCTTACTAAAAGAATACAAACGAGAAGTTGTTCGGTTTTTTGAAGGGGATAAAGTTGATTATCCACCTTATCCTGAAAATTATTTTGATGAGGAAGTAAAACAGATCTTGTCAGATTATGAAAATCAGGTGATAACCGCAAAAAAAAATAAAGAAGCACTCATTCTATTTCCAGAACAGTCTATTCTAAGTCATTTGGATAATACCTGGAGAGACACGGCCAAAGCAGTTATTAATAATTGGCTAGGAAAAGTCTATCAAATAACCAATCAGGATAGACGTTTACCTTTTATGGATGAGATTGACCCTGAAAATCCATTAGGACTAAAAAGCTAATGATTTTCTTTCAAGTCTGGTGAATATTTAATAGTTAACATTCTAAGTACAATCAAAACTGAAATAACAGCGACACTTAATACAACTTCTTTTATACTATATTCACTATACCAATAACTAATTAATTCACCAATTAATACAATAAGTGCCACGTCAAGAAATAAAGAAACCTTTACTCTGCCTATTGATAAATAAGATTGTAAAATCCTTACTAACTCAAGTGATGCAAGAATAATGATAACATCC
>CAZHUE010000212.1:0-5019 GCA_964535875.1 uncultured Methylomarinum sp. | reverse complement strand
CCATTACAGCATTATATCCAAGGGCAGGCTTCGCACTCCCAGCGATTCGCTCGACGACTCATATTCTGTGTATTATTCAAATCATTAAGATAATCAACAAACAAATTAGCTGAATATTGAACGCCTTGATCAGAGTGAAACATTAATTGTTGTGTCTCCGGTTCGTGCTTATTAATGGCATGCTGTAACGCAGATTTTGCAAGTTCTGCCTTAGGCTCTTCTGATAACGTCCATCCCATAATCTCTCTTGATCCAAGAGCCAGTACACAGCCTAAATAGCTCCAACCTATATAGGTTCTGATGTAAGTCATATCGTCCACCCATAGTGTATGAACAGTCTCTGGATTAAATTGTCGTTTGAGTAAATGATCAGCTTTCTTATGCATCTCTCCACTTGGGTGGTTGCATCGTTTTTTAGGTTTTATAGCAATGACATTGGCTTTTTTCATTAATGAAGCCGTTTTATAAATACCTATTATAATTCCTCTGTTAGCTGATTCAACTTGAGTTCTTCGTTTACCATAGGTGTGCCTTAAATTTAGAAAAACCTGAAAATTACGGCTAATACAGCCGGAAAGCACAAGATTAACAGATTTTATTTTTTAAAAATGTAAGTGAGAATTATTAGCAAATGCGGGCTTATAAAATCTGGATTTTGTAAGCGTCTCAATAAACAGTATTTTAGGTTGTGTGTCCTGTTGGTGTGCCCACATTACTTTGAGCGTGCATGAAATAACTTCACAACTATACTTCGCGCGGTCACGGATGCGGTTTTCTATCGATTTATTTTTGCCGATAGGCTGCGTTGCTGAAATAGTTGAGAGCTAGCTATGCGCCCATTTCAGCGCCTTACTATCGACAAAAATCAACTCGCTATAAAATCCGCACCCGTGACCGTGCGAAGTATAGCTGGTACAAAAGCTTAAGAAGAGTAAAAACCTGCGGAAGTTGACGAACTCATTCCGTGCGCGTTTCTAAATTATTTTACCGAAGTAATTTAATAGATTATACTACTAGTCAACTAATTAGGTGCTCAGTTTACTGAGTTAAACGGGAAGTTCGGTGAGAATATTTTCAATTCCGGCGTAGCCCCCGCTGCTGTAAGCCAGATAAATTACTCAAATGCCACTACACATAGTGTGGGAAGGTGAATTAATTTAAATGAAGGTAAGCCAGAAGACCGGCCTGATTAATCTTGGTGCTATCCTCGGAGGGAGGGTGTAGATCAGCAAAACTGCTCTTCTGTTTTCTGTACATATTCTCTCTTACAAGGTCTGCTCCGTATTGTATTTTTCAACTAGGAAGGCTTTTGTGACTATACAAACTGAATCACATTCTGCAATTCAATCTGCTTCTAATGTAAGTAGCATATCCGCGATTTTTCTTGGGTTCATACTAATCTTAGCTATTGGGTTTTTACCTATAGAAGAGGTTCATAATGCGACACATGATAACCGTCATGCGACTGGCTTTCCTTGCCATTAATTTGCCATGACTTATCGTATTATTTTATCCGCGTTGCTAGCAGGTTCTGCAGCAGCACTTTTATTATCAACTTTTCAAGTATTTTGGGTCACACCGTTGATTCTTCAGGCAGAGACCTTTGAAATACCATCAATTGAAGATGCTCAGGTAGTAGTTGAAACTGTTTGGCAACCAGAAGATGGATGGCAAAGGACGCTATCTACAATTGGGAGTAATGTTGTCATGGCATTCGGGTTTAGCTTGATTCTGACAGGGTTTTATAATTTATTTCAAACCTCTAAATTGTATCAAGGTCTGGCTTGGGGGATTGCGGGTTATCTTTCGTTTTTTGTTTCACCAGCTTTGGGCTTGCCTCCTGAATTACCAGGGAAAGTGGCAGCTAACTTAGTCGAACGACAATATTGGTTTTTAGGCACAGTTTTTAGTACAGCCATAGGCCTCATGCTTATTCTATTTCCCAGTAAATGGCCATTAAAATTGTTGGGGTTTATTTTGCTATTGATGCCACATATTATTGGTGCACCACAATCTGAGATGCATAAAAGCTTAGTCCCTCACACTTTGCAAACACAATTTATTTGGGTTGCTTCATTAAGTAATGCACTGTTCTGGTTATTATTGGGTGTTTTATCATTACTAATATTTAGATTTTTCTCCCCTATTCAACATCCAGCCCAGTGATTATTTCGGAACAAGGGGCTGAAACAACAGGAAAAGTCTGGTTTGTAGGGGCAGGCCCAGGAGATCCTGAGTTAATTACTGTTAAAGGATTGCATTTATTAGAAAGGGCGGGAGCCGTACTTTATGCGGGTTCTTTAGTTAGTCAGGCAACGACGTTATATGCACAAAAAGATTGTACTATCAGTGACTCCAAGGGAATGACTTTGGAGGAAATTACTGATTGGCTAATCATTCAGGCAGAGCAACATAAAACAGTCGTCCGCCTGCAAACTGGAGATCCAGGTCTTTACGGTGCCTTAATCGAAATGGTTCAACCGCTAGATCAAGCGAATATCGAATGGTCGGTTGTTCCTGGTGTTTCGTCTGCAATGGCTTCTGCAGCAGTGGCAGGTGAAACGCTAACGTTGCCAGAATTAACTCAAACTGTAATTTTTACTCGTGTGGCTGGTCGCACACCAATGCCGGAAGGTGAAGACCTTGAATCCTTGGCAAGTCATAAAACAACCCTGTGTCTGTTTTTATCCATAACGTTATTAACAAATGTGCAAAAAGCACTTTTAGAGGCCGGCTGGGATGAAGATTCTTCTATTCTGGTTGTACAAAAAGCCAGTTGGCCTGATGAAGAAAAAATTATCCGCGGAACGATCAAAAATATACGTGAAAAATGTCGTGCCGAAAAAATAAACAGCCAGGCCATGATTATTGCCAGCCCTACATTAGGTGCTCGTCATTGGTCTGAAATTAGTCATTCAAAACTCTATGATGCTGACTTTACGCATCGTTTTCGCAAAGCAAATAAAAGATGAATATACAGCAAACCATTTTATTAGTAGGTCACGGCTCGCGTGAGGTTTCTGGTAACTCAGAAATTGAATACTTTGTAAAACAGTGGCGTAACCATTTGCCTCAGCAACGTATTGAAGTGTGTTTTATCGAATTTGCGGATGTCTTGTTAGATCAAGGGCTGGATATTGCCGCTCAACACGGGGTATCTGTTATTGTCGTTCCTTTGATTTTAAACGCAGCTAGCCATGTAAAAATTGAATTACCCGAGCATATCGAAAAAGCAATACAACGTCATCCAGCGATTGATTTTATTTTTTGTAAACATCTGGGCGCGACGGAAGAAATTCTCTCTATTTTAAAACGGAACCTTAGAAAAACTATGGCAAAGCTGGATATGCCAGATCCGCGAAACACGGGTGTCGTTATTTTGGGAAGAGGATCCTCTGATAGAATTGCCAATGGTGAGATTGCTAAAATAGCTCGCTGGTTATTTGAAGAGGAAGGGCATGACTTGGTTGATATTGCTTTTACCGGCATTACACGCCCACGTTTGGAAACGGCGGTACAGCGGCAAGTGTCACTAGGGATGAAGCAAATTGTCGTGTTACCTTATTATTTATTTACCGGCACATTAATGGAGCGTATTGGTCGACAAGTAGATCGTTTGCAAAGACAGTACTCACAAATTTATTTTGCAGTGAGTGATTATATTGGGTTTGAGAACGAGATCTATACTTTGCTGGAAAAACGAATCAATGAAGCGATTGATACGCAAGATACTAAAATGATGGAGTGTGACGGTCGTAAATATCGTGAAATTACGGCTGAACACAGTCATGACCATAGCCATCATCATTCAGGAGAAAAGTGCGCATGAATCAAAATACCGTTACCGAACAATTAACTGAAGCAGGTCGTCGTATCGAACATGACTCTTTTGCTATTGTTGATAGCGAAGTGGAGGCGCATGATTATGGTGAAGAGCAATGGCAAGTGGTCAGACGTATGATTCATGCCACAGCAGATTTTGAATTTAATGGCCTAACTCACTTTCATCCTAATGCTGTAAAATCAGGGGTACAAGCTATATTAAATGGTGCATCAATTGTGGCTGATGTAGAAATGATTTGTGTAGGATTATCTAAACCAAGATTAAATCATTTTTCAGTCAATACCCATCATTTTATTGCTGATGAAGATGTGATCACTCAAGCCAAGCTTGAAAATACAACCCGTGCCGTGCAAGCCATGCGAAAGGCTAATAAAAAAAACCTTCTGGGTGGGGCGATTATTGCTGTAGGAAATGCACCTACAGCATTGATTGAAGTAGTCCAAATGATTAAAGAGGATGGGCTGGAGCCATCATTAGTGATTGGTATGCCTGTGGGCTTTGTTTCAGCCGCAGAATCTAAAGCATTACTCAGTGAAATAAAAGATATTCCCTGGATTGTGATTGAAGGTCGCAAGGGAGGGTCTACCTTGGTGGTAGCGGCTATTCATGCTTTACTCGCTGTAGCAGAACAAACACAATAATGAAGTCTCGTGAAAAAGAAAGCCAAAGGCACACGTAAAGGCTATACCACTGGAGCTTGTTCAGCTGCTGCGGCTAAAGCAGCGGTGTTGGGATTAATGACTGGCTCAGTGCCTGAGACGGTTGAATGTGATTTGCCTAATGGACAAAAAAAAACGTTTGAAATAGCTGATTCCGGTTTTGATGGTACAACGGCTTACGCCGTTGTGATTAAAGACGCAGGTGATGATCCGGATGTAACTGACAAAGCCGCTTTAACTGTGCATGTACATTTGTTACCAGCACAACAGGGTAAAATAGTATTAAGTGGTGGAGAAGGTGTTGGAAAAATAACCATGCGAGGCTTAGGGCTAGAAGTCGGCGGTGCAGCAATCAATCCTGTTCCGCGTAAAAATATTGAAGACAATGTGGTTCAGGTTGCTACTAAACTATTGCAGAAAAAAGGTATTGAGGTGATTATTTCAGTTCCTGGAGGAGAACAGATAGCAAAAAAAACGCTTAATTCCCGTTTGGGTATTGTTGGCGGTATTTCCATA
>CAZHUE010000211.1:0-5031 GCA_964535875.1 uncultured Methylomarinum sp. | reverse complement strand
GGGCAAAAAACCTTAACAATTACCAGTAGTCATGGACGGGCATCCTTTGTCAGAATGGATTGTGGTTGACACAGTAATACTGCTATCAGTATTGTGTATAACAGTTGTCATAGTAGTAGGGGTTTATCAAATGTAATATTGATAATAAGACACTAAAACTACAAAATAAACATTATTTTTAAGCCCCACCCATATTTTTTATGATTTTTGCAAAACATGGCTTGTTTTTTAAGAGAGTATCTACTCCCATAACTAATAGTTGTGGCGAAGATGGTGTCATACTATACAGAGCTGTTTAGGCTGTTCCTTTTTTTTGATACTTTTCAATTTTGTCAAAATTCAAATACCGGTATGTATCTTCTGCCGTTTCATTAATCTGCTGGTAATACCCCATATATTCTGAAAAGGTAGGGATTTTTCCCAAAATAGAACAAACAGATGCCAATTCAGCTGAGCTTAAATAAACATTGGCATCATTGCCTAAGCGATTGGGGAAATTACGGGTCGAAGTAGAAACTACTGTAGCATTATCAGCCACTCTTGCCTGATTACCCATGCACAAAGAACAGCCAGGCATTTCCATGCGAGCACCTGCTTTGCCAAAAGTACTGTAATAACCCTCTTCTGTTAATTGCGTCTGATCCATTTTAGTCGGAGGAGAAACCCATAATTGTGTGGGTAAACGTCCTTCATGCTTTTCTAACAATTTTCCTGCTGCACGGAAATGGCCAATATTAGTCATGCAAGAGCCTAGAAATACTTCATCAATTTTTGTTCCAGCAACATCCGCCAAGGTTTTTACATCATCAGGGTCGTTTGGACAAGCCATCAACGGTTCTTTAATTTCGTTCAGATCAATTTCTATTATCTCAAAATATTCAGCATCGACATCTGGTTCTATTAACACTGGATTAGTTAGCCACTCTTGCATTTGCTCAATTCTTCGGTTGATTGTTCTGGCATCGCCATAGCCTTCTGTAATCATCCAGTTTAATAAGGTGATGTTGGAATTGATATATTCACGAATGGGGGCTTCATTTAAACGGATGGTACAGCCACCTGCCGAGCGTTCTGCTGATGCATCTGATAGTTCAAACGCTTGCTCTACTTTTAAGTCAGGCAAACCTTCAATTTCTAAAATTCGTCCAGAAAAAACATTCTTTTTACCTTTTTTCTCAACCGTTAATAAACCTTTTTGTATCGCTGCATAAGGAATTGCATTTACTAAGTCACGCAAGGTAATTCCAGGCTGCATTTCTCCTTTAAATCGGACTAAAATTGATTCTGGCATGTCTAGTGGCATAACGCCCGTAGCTGCGGCAAATGCTACCAGACCAGAGCCTGCCGGAAAAGAAATACCTAACGGAAACCGTGTGTGTGAATCGCCTCCTGTACCAACAGTATCCGGTAATAACATCCGGTTTAACCAGGAATGGATAATCCCATCACCGGGGCGTAAGGCAACCCCCCCACGATTCATAATAAAGTCGGGTAATGTATGCTGCATTTCTACATCAATCGGTTTTGGATAAGCTGCTGTGTGACAAAAAGATTGCAAGACCAGATCAGCTGAAAAACCCAAACAGGCAAGATCTTTTAATTCATCTCGTGTCATTGGACCTGTAGTATCTTGCGAGCCAACGGTCGTCATTTGTGGTTCACAATAAGTGTCCGGTCTTACACCTGCAACGCCACAAGCTTTACCAACTATTTTTTGTGCTAGGGTGTAGCCCTTACTACTTTCTGTTTTGTCTTGCGGGCGGCGAAATACTGTTGATGTTTCCAACTCTAAAGCTTGTCTGGCTCTGTCCGTTAACCCTCTACCAATAATTAATGGAATCCGTCCACCAGCCTGCACTTCATCTAAAATTACCTTTGTTTTTAGTGAAAATTCAGCGATTACTTCTTCCCTGTCATGGCGTTTTACAACACCTTGATAGGGATATATATCGATCACATCCCCCATTGCCATTTTTTCTACATCACATTCAAACGGCAAGGCACCTGAGTCTTCCATCGTATTGAAAAAAATAGGTGCTATTTTTCCACCGATACAAACGCCACCCGCTCTTTTATTAGGGACATAAGGAATATCATCTCCCATATACCACAAAACTGAATTAGTGGCTGATTTTCGAGAAGACCCTGTGCCAACAACATCTCCCACATAGGCAACAGGAAAACCTTTTTGTTTAAGTTCCTCGATTTGCTGCTCTGCATCATTAATTCCATCTCTTGGAATTTTAAGCATTGCCTTAGCATGTAGAGGAATATCAGGGCGAGACCAAGCATCAGGTGCGGGAGACAAATCATCAGTATTGGTCTCACCTATAACTTTAAAAACGGTAACAGTCAATTTTTCAGGAACTGCGGGTTTACTTGTAAACCATTCAGCTTCTGACCAAGAATTAATGATTTGTTTGGCAAACTTGTTTCCAGTATCGGCTTTCTCTTTTACATCATGAAACGCATCAAAAACCAGTAATGTATGAGATAGGGCTTTTACAACAGTAGGTGCCAATGCCTCGTTATCTAATAAATCAATCAATGGTGCAATATTATAGCCACCTAGCATCGTGCCTAATAACTCGGTTGCTCTGTTAGCACCTAATATAGCTGAAGTGTCTTCACCTTTTGCAATTGCTGCCAAAAAACCCGCTTTAATGTATGCAGCTTCATCTACACCAGCAGGAACACGGTTAATTAACAGATCAAGGATAAACTCTTCTTCGCCAACAGGAGGTTGTTTAATTAATTCAACTAGACCAGCCACCTGCTCAGCATTTAGAGGTTGTGGAACGATTCCTTCTGCAGCGCGTTCTGTAACATGTTCGCGGTATTGCTTTAGCATTTTGTACCTTTTAAATCTTATAAAACATTCTTCAATTTTATCAGATTACATTAAGTCATATAAGGATTCTGGTCTCGTTAAACAAAAAAACATCAATTAGGCATTCCTAATTGATGTTTTTTGTTAGTTTCGTAACCAGTAATATTTTCTGTAATTACTTTTTATTTAAAGATCCTACGTTTAATGATCTTATCTTTCTAAAGCTATTTAATAAGCTCATAGCCAATAAGTTCTAACCATTGACTGATATTTTCAGTCGCAGGATGATATTGCATAATAACTGAATATGCTTTACCACTTGTCGCATCAGTGACTCGAGGTATTATCACTTGCTGATTACCAGGATTATATGTTGCCTGAAAGGCATCACTATCTTCATCCATATTTAAAGAATTAAGGTTAGATAAAGCAAAACTTAAATTGCTACTACGCTTAGCAGAAATTTTTTCCACCGTTAAATTAGCAGAATATAATTGATCAAAAATTCGTACTTTAGGAAGAGTTAGCTCTCCTGAATCATAACTAAAAGTAGCAGATTTAGTTTTAGCTTCTTCTGATAATAATGGATTTAACCCTGTTCCTGTTATTTTGATTGAATATTGATCATCACTTTTAGGGAAAACAGAAATATATTGGTGAGTTGTTGTATATTTTTTATCGACAGTTTTAGCATTTCCATTCTCATCTTCACCTTCAGAAACTTGACCTATAACATTAAACCCAGGCTCTTCTAAAACAACAGACCCTCCTCCACAGGTTTCTGCATCTCCAGAATCACCTTTTAAAGGTGATGAAATGGCAACCAGGTAATTTCTTGCTCCATTTCCAACCCCTATATCAACTTTATTTGATGTATCAAAACACGGATCAACCACACCTATAAGAGCACCATCAAAAGCACCCGTTCTATAATTTAAATACATATGATTTGAACTGCCATTTGTTCCAGAAATAATTTCGTTACCAATCTCATCTCTAGTAGAACCCGTCTCATCAACCCAACGACTAAATACAAACAGTTTTTCTTCCATTTCTTTAGTTAATTGATCACTATCAAAAACGTAAAGAACCCAACTTTTTTTACCAAAACAACTACTTCCTTTCGGGCAGACTTCTAATGAAACAATTTCATTTCCTGCGCTTGCTAATTTATACCAATCTTTATCTGCTGAATGGTGTAAATGGCCTTTAATATTTCTTCCAGAGTTTAAGGGTGTTGCTTGGGCTGAACGATCATTAAATTCAACATCAACATTATCATAAGGTTCGTCAACAGGTACTTGAAAAACTGTATTACCATCAGCATCAACAGGGTTACCAATAATTTGTACATTTAACGTTGCGACTGCACTTTGGCCAGTATCAGCAATATAAGTATAAGAAAATACATCAGTTACCACATCGCCTACTTTAAGGTCAGTGACACTAGCTGCATTTTCATAGAGGGTATAAATAAAACTCCCATCCGAATTTAGTACTAAATAACCATATTTGCTTACGGGAGAACCTGTCAATTCAGTAAAACTACCATTCTTATCATTTGTAACAACACTCCCTTCAACAGTAGATATTTTATTTGGCACTACAGTAACGTGATCATCAAAAGCGAACACACTTTCATTTAGACTTTCTGAGTCAGAAATTGGGCTACCATTAACACCAGGTTCTTGTGTTGTTCCGGGCTTAACAGGAAACCCGATAGAAAATGCAGCTGAACAAAATAAAAGTAAAGGGATGGACAAAGATCTAATTTCTTTATGCATGAGAAGATTTCCTAGCTATTTATTGAAATACTTACAGCATAGTTCAATTTTTTCACTGTTCAAGATAGTATAGGATTAACTTCTGATAATTTGATACAGGTTTGTTTACAAAAACAAATATCGCTATTAATTGTAATATTGAAGAGGAATCTGATCTTTTTTAGTATCCCAGCATATATTTTTTAGGAAGGGCTGAGACTCACTGCCGTTAAGTTAAGAAAATAGGTATGGTTTCTAGTGGCTTGGGCTAACGGCTTTATCGTTAACCCAATATTTAGCAACCATTATGTTAAAGTACTTAGTTCAAATGTGTTGTAACAATAAAGTAATTTTTATGAGAAAACTATTTTACTGTACAAATCGAATGCCATAAATTGCCGTAATTCCCAGTGTATAACCAGCAAGAATATAAACATT
>CAZHUE010000210.1:0-5073 GCA_964535875.1 uncultured Methylomarinum sp. | reverse complement strand
TAAAAAACTGTCAAGTGTTTTTTTTAATCTGCCCCTGGTTATTGAGAAGTTACTAATCTGCTGTGTAACTTACTCATTTATTGATGCTTTTAGAATTTTTAGTCGATTTCTATTTTATCATTTATGAGTAAGTTTTTAAATTTTAGCTATTCAAGCTAGAAATTCACTCGCTTTGTGCCGTTTTGCAAGAAGCTCTAAGTATATAAAATTGGAATAACAGCCACCAATAGCAAAGTTGTCCCCATTGTCACCAAAGGTAATAAGATTTTTTCATGTCGATACCAGAAATTATCACCCTCTAATGACGCCTTAGCAGTCTCTTCGTAACCAACCATCTGCCTAGTCAGCAAGTGATTGAGTGCAACAGGTGGAGTAAGATATCCTAATTCAAAGGAGACCAAAGTAATCATCCAGAAATGCACGGGATTGATTCCATTGTTATAGGCAATTTGTGCAACAGTACCTGAAACCAGAACAACTGCGCCAAAGGGATCCATAATCATCCCAATACCAACCAAAACTATAATCAGAAAACTCAATGTCACCCAGGTAGATGTAAAGGTCTCTGGTATGTTATCTAATAGTCCCGAACGTTCTATAACCCCGCCCAAAACAAAAGAAAGTCCCATTAAAATTAACAAAGCACCTATATGAACACTAGATTCGGAAGAAGCCATTCTTATTGTATATTCAAATTTATGCGACTGTTTTTCTGGAGCTGCAACCAGAACTATCTTAACAAATAATTTTTCGTAAGCTAATAACCCAAGAATAACAACTGGCAGTATTACCGGAGCAGAAAATTCATCCATAGTTACATTAAGTAAAAAGAAATACGCCAAGAAGATGAGTAACACAATTAATACATAAGGTAATAATGGAATAAGTGTCCGTAAAAAAGGTTTAAACGCCTCTTGAACGGGAGCCACATGTATCTTTTCACGCTTGGTTATTAATGCAAAAATAAAAAAGACCATGGCTGTTGTCATAAAAGTTTTTAGGCCCCAGCTAAAAAGTTGATCAGTGACTACCTCTTTATTTAAAGCAGCTATCAATACCACCAAAAGACACGGCCGCAGCACAACCCCGGCACTTCCTGTCATTGCCGTTGCGGCTAAAGCTAGTTGCCTACGCGCCCCTGCACGGCGTAATTCTTCATAAACAATTGCCCCCATGGCAATGATAATAATACCCGAAGCACCTGTATAAGCAGTTGGTACAGCCATCACAATAATGGCAACAAATGCCAATAATTCTGGCGACATACGCCAGGGTATAAAAACTTTAAAAATAAGATCACCTAATTGAGTGCGCTTTAATAGCATCCCTACCCAAATATATAGCCCTATATTAAGGAACAAACCCGCCTGATCGAATAACAAACTAAAAAATATTGCTGGACCAGACAGATGTCCTTCAATCAGGAAAAAATAGCCTCCTACAAAAAAAGTCATAAAAATATAAAGGGGGATAGACAACATCGCATGCAGGACGCTGTTGCCTCCTTTGTGAAAATCATGAAAATATAGAGGTTTAATTAATTGATAAAGACTAACAGCACTTAAAGCAGAAAATCCCAAAACCAGAAGTAAATAAACTTCAGGGTGATCAACTTTTGTTGCTGATTTATAAATATTATGTCTATAAAACCAGGCTGAAAAGAACATAATAGCATTACCCAGTAACTGGGCTACTGTGGAAATGTAGTGATCTTGTATTGTTATCACCGGCTTAAAGGCGATGTGGTGTTGCTTGATCGTACAAGTAACCGCGCAGATAAAAATAGTCAGTATCAATATCATGCGCTGTTTTTCAAAAGCAAATAGAGTGATTCTGGCAACACTGGTTTCAAGAGTACGAAAAATGACAACAGAGGGTGTAATTCTTGCCTGGTTTTGTTGCACCGCTCTATGTTTTTTAATACACAACAACCGAGTATTTTTCAATGATGTAAGAGTAGCATCACGATCAAAAGGTTCTACATCAAATAAATCCTCTAACTCTCCCATACCGACCACTTCAGCTTCAAGCTTTTCCAACTCAGCTGCAATATCAGGATCAGGGTTGCAATCTGGAATTGGAATATCGGCTCTTAGCGTGAAATAATCATGCCACATCAGTTCGCCTACATTCAAAAGGCGGGCATGAATTTGTTCACCGTTTCCGGCAATAATGACAACTAGAAGAAGTAAAAAAACTGGCAAAGTAGAAAACCATTCTCGGCAACTACGAAATTTAATACTTTCCTTCAAAACCATCGTGTGCTTTCTGCTTAATCATAAAACCAACATTATGGAATCAATTTACTCTTTGTCTGCTGCTGTACACTCAGCCTGATAAGAATCTTTTTTACAGCGCAACATTCTCATAAGTTTTAACATCTTATCGTTATAAATACCTTTATCTCGTAGTCTGATTCGGGACTGTCTGAACACCTCAAGATAACCTAATTTATCCGCCTCAGGTATAGGGATCCACAATTTATCCGGGATTTTACTATCATATCTTTTGACTGATTCTACTCCATGATCAAACTGACTCAAGGCAAAGTCCCTGGATTTTTGTCCATACCCTTCTGGAAATTTAGATTTTCGAATGAGTATTTGCATAGTCAGCTGTACCAATGGAAATTGAATAACTCCACCCTTAGGCTCAAGTCCTTTATAAAGTTCCATTGCTTCATAAACTATTCCAGGGCCATACGTTACATCAACAGAACCATTATTGAATTTACTATACATATTAGCTATTGAAGTGCCAACAGGCGAAGCACCAACAAACATAACCATTTCAACTTGAGCAGGATCAGAATCCAAAATAGCAATACGTTTGCCCGCCAATTCTCCTACCGTATCAATGCTTCTGTCATTAACAAACATATAAGCAGCCCCGCCAGGAAAAACTCCTACAACTTCATAAGGTTCTGATTGCATCAGCTTAGCTGCTTTCTTACCACTAATAGTAGTAATAACTGACTTTAAGTGTTCGTATGTTGGTAAAGCACCAATCGCATCCAGGCTACCGGTAAAAGAATTAAATTGCCGCGCTCGAATACCAGTAAAGCTCACTGCATCACAAAGACCAGATTTAAAATCTTCAGCAGCTACACGTTCACTCGTGTAAGGTTTCAGTTCCAACTCTACACCCCAGGCAAGTGCAGCAGTTTTATAGTCTTTCATCTGAGAAAAGGTAGGTCCGTTTGCACCTAATAAGTCAAAAACACACATTTTTTTAGATGCAGCGAGAATCGTATTGCAAGTAGCTATCAAAAAAAAAGTAATAATTATTTTGGATAAGAAACTTTTGTATAAGACCATCGTATAATCCTCTTTACTCTAAGTAAGATGCTTCAACCTAAACAAATCAGTTGAATGCTTAGTATATGTCAGGTTTCACCACGTTGTACCATCATTTTTAAAAGGTCAGCTTGAAACATATCAGTTAACATGACTTTTATTTTTACTCACTGAAGTATCTCATCAATATCTATCGTTTCAACAGCTTTCTCTGAGTCATTCCAAAAAGCTCCAATTTTTCCTATCGGGGTTCGCGCCCCAGTTGCCGCGGTCCACAGACGATCAGAAATTGCCTGTAGTTGTAGATTAGAAACTTCGTTGAGTATTTTAAACTTTTGATTTTCTATCGTATTCATCGTCATCTCGGAATAATGGCTACGAATAACTTTTTTAACTTTCTCTATTTCACCTTGCCCCAAGTACACTTGTGCCGCTAAAACATGGGGAAGACCAATTCCTTTCTGCAAACCAATTTTTAATGAATTCGCTAAAACTTGCTCAGAATCTCTATCAACAGGTTGACTACCTGGAATTGTCATCCCTATTGCAGCCTGAATTGCGTCAGGTGTCCCCCACCATTTTTCATTTTCCAGACATGCAGCACCACGACTAACTTTTGATGCAATACCCATAGGAACCTCAACACTTCCACCAGCTGCTATATCATTCATAACAGCCTGCACTCCATCCAAAAGACCAATTAGCCAGTATAGTTCATCATTTTCAGAAGAGAACACAGGGCATTCAGCCCCCGGTTCAGCAATAGCTAAAGCAAGATAGTGATAACCCTTCAACTGTCTGCGTGCAGCCTGAACAAGAAGTCGTTGCTGTGCAATACGTGCATCCTTTGCTTCAATAGGTTTTTTTGCATATATTGCACGAAGATATCGGAGTTCTTCTTCCCATGCATCAAATTCAACACAGTTACCAGCTAGTAAATAAAATAGAATAGCAAGCTGATCAGGCGGTGTTGTCACACCGGAAAAACTTAATAAAAAAGGGGTGAAAGCTTCTACCATTGAACATGCTAGCCCAACATCATCAGATGCCAATATATAAGAAACTCCTTGATCCTCTGCATAACCGATCAAAACATCCCCTGTACTTTTATAAGCTAAACTACAAGCGTTCAACAACACACTCATACTGAGTATTAAAAAATAGTTGAATTGTCTTTTCAAAACATACTCCGTAAAACTTACTCAATTTAAATCACTTATTAATAATTATACAACTCACTAAGCTAAGTGGGTAATTAGCATCTAATTTAGTCTATTTCAAATGCACAGAATTTTTTCCAAAAAAAAAGGAAGGCTTTCGCCTTCCTTTTTTTGTTTCATTAAGTTTATTTAACTTAGAAACGAAAACCGACAGAACCACCAAGTGTAAATCCGTCAGTATCTACGCCATCAACATCATCCGGCGTCCAATGATAACGGCCATCAAGACCAGCAACAATACCTCGGAACAATTCATACTCAACACCAGCACCAAACTGCATACCCGTGTTCAATACTGTTACCGCATCAGAGGGTGGGCTGATTATATTAAAATCAATACCTAGAGGAATAATCCAAGGACGTAGTTTGCTACCATGCATAAATTTTAATTTAGGTGCAGCACTCACTCTTAACATATTGACTGTTACATTCTGCTGTAAGTTTCCAGGAAGCACACCTGGGTGAGTTTCTGCACCGGTTCCACCGTTTACTGTATCTAATGTAGTAATTGCTCTTGTTAACCCACTCTCTTTTCTATCGCCTAATTCAGAATATTC
>CAZHUE010000209.1:0-5129 GCA_964535875.1 uncultured Methylomarinum sp. | reverse complement strand
AATATGATTAAGATAGATTTTATGCTCTCACCAGATAGTTGAGTGTTTTTCGCTTCACGGTTTTGTGAAAAATCTAAACGAAAAATCCGGCAGAATAGCTCTCAATAAGGACTTCGGCATTGTTTTCGAGCTATTCTTTGCCTTTTTCGCTCAGATTCTCCACAAATCTATGCTCAACTGATATATTTAAGATAACTCATACCATTTTACTTTTACACAGTAAAAATAATCATAGTGGGAGAAAACCTATGAAATTTATATTTATTACTTTAACAATGGTCTTTTGTTTTTTTTCAGGCCCATCATTTTCAACTGAATATATCTACAGAAATTTAATGGCCAACACCCTTCCTTCCGCAAAATGTGAGCCACAGTCAAAGGCTGAAGAAACAGCAAAAAAACCTTATAAAATGAAACGATATTCTAAAAGGTTTTGTCAAACACAAGGCTACGGATGGGGGCTTGAAGAAATCACCAAAAATGGTGAAATTGCCTGTAATGAATGTACTTCTGATAAAGACTTACAAAAATGTTACTTAAAAGATGTCACCGTAAGATGTAAACGTATTAAACCAGGGACAGTAGGCATGCTTCCGGGTAAAGGATAGAGAACAATCAATTGGGAGATTGTAAAAGTAATTTTGTTTTACTTCCTTTAATCTAAAAAAGATAAAATTTCAGTTCCGTATTGCTTCTGATTCTTCAGTTTATTAACAAACTGAAGATCATGAAATAAATATTTACTTTTGTCTTCTTCTAACAGATAAATAGAATATTTTTAACATCTCTGGCTGTTAGATCCACCTAAAAATAAGAATATTCTATTTATCTGAATTGCATATTCATTAAGTTTTTATGCAAAAAATCATAATTTAAAGCTGCTTTCACCTTTTGGTTACTTATAATCTTAAAAGACGACTTTTGAAATAAGTTTACAAAACTTGGAACAGGAAAACCAATAGCCTTAGTTGCATAAGTATAAAACTGCCTTTTTGTAGGGTGAGTATCGGTACAACAATTAAATATTTTTCCCCAAACTTGTTGTTCAATAATTTGGCTTATTATTCCTATACAATCATCACGATGAATAAGATTCACATTAGCATCAGGGTTTTGAACTTGTTGTCCCATACTAAAAAATTTACCAGGATTTCGATTATATCCAATTAATCCACCAAACCTGATAACTGTTGTTTTAAATTGTCTACTATTTCTTAACAAATTTTCAATTTTAAATAAAGGGCTTTCTATTGACTCAAATCCATCATTTTCTGATATAACGCAATTCTTATTTTCATAGATTGATGTAGAGCTAACGAATAAAACTTTTTTAATATTAGATTTTTTTATTTCTCTAAGCAAGGATTCAAAATATTCTTCATTTTTAACAGGAATATTGATTATTAAAATTTCTGCTTGTAGAAATGTCTGGATATTTGACGTCAATGATCCAATATCAATAATAAAAGGCTTAACCTCTTTATCTGATAATTCAGATAAACGGTTAGTCGAAGTTGTTGAGGCTTTTACAGAATATCCTTTCTTAACATAATACTCTGCCAGTGAAAATCCGAGCCATCCACTTCCTAATATACTGATAGTTTTAATACGACAACCTTTTATAATTTTAAACCGTACAGTCCTTAACGAGTCAAATTAAATTATTTCAATTCTTTCTAAGAATTTATTTTTTTGACATGAGGGAAGAATAGGCTTTTATGCCCACCTTTCAACCTAATGAGGTTATATCTAAACCGATATTTTTATTCAATTTTATCAGACAGGTAGATTCTTATGACATCAAGTTCTCTAAAGCTTCGACCCTAAACTAGCTTTCAGTAATTTTTCAAATTTTTCTATTTTTATAGGTCTGGAAATATAATAACCTTGCCCAATATCACATCCTGCTTCCTTTAAAAAATCATACTGCCACTTGCTTTCAATTCCTTCCGCAACAACTTTAATATTCATCCCTTTTGCCATTGCTAATATTGCATTTACAATAACAATTTGACCATCATCCTCCATCTTTGAAATAAATGAACGATCAATTTTAAGCGTATCAACAGGGAATTGGTGTAAATAGCTTAATGAAGAATACCCAGTGCCAAAATCATCAATAGATAAAGTAATATTCCGTTTTGCAAGGGCATTAAGTTTGTCTAAATTAGATGCTGCATTTTTCATCATCACCGATTCAGTCAGTTCAAATTCTATGTGTTTATTTAACTCCAAATCTGAAAAAACTGTTTCAACCTTTTCCATCATATTTGATTGATGAAATTGTAGTGAACTGACATTTAATGCCAGTTTAAAATTTTCGGGAATTAAGCCTTGCTGCTTCCATACCAGCAAATTTTTATTAAACTGATTAAATAACCAGTCACCAATAACTAAAATTTGCCCTGTAGCCTCAGCTAAAGGAATAAATTCAGCAGGGGAAATATCACCTTTTGTACTATGCGTCCATCTCATCAGTGCTTCTGCACCAACCAGACATCCTGTTCGCAAACTGACTTGTGGCTGATAAACCAAGTGTAGTTCATTGTTTACAATCGCACTTCTTAAATCTGTTTCTAACTCAAGTCGGTACAATGCCCGCGCATTCATTTCATGAGCGTAAAATCGAAAAGTGTTTTTACCATTTGTTTTAGCACTATACATGGCAGTGTCTGCATTTTTTAATAAAACTTGCATGTTATCACCATCATAGGGTGATACAGCAATACCAATACTAAAGGTTACATAAACTTCATAACCATCAAGAATAAAAGGTTTTTCCAATGCCTTTAATAAACGGTTTGAAACACTGGCAGCGACCTTTTCATTTGGAATATCAGTTAAAAAAATTGTAAACTCATCCCCTCCTAGTCTTGCTAAATCAAAGCGTTGAATATCAATTGAATTTAGTCGAATAACACCATCAGGTAACGGATTTTTTATCATCCTGTGATTATCCGTTTGATACTCCCTATCTTGTTCCGCAGTTCTAACACAATGTTTTAATCTATCTGCAATTTCACAAAGTAACAAATCACCCAGCTCATGTCCTAGTGTATCGTTAACCCGTTTAAAGTCATCCAAATCAATAAAAAGTAGCGCAGATAATAAATCATATTTTTCATTGCCAGATAATACTGCATCAATTGATGTTAGAAAAGATTCCCGGTTCATTAATCCTGTCAAAGAGTCAAAATAAGCTAACGACCTGACTTGGTCTTCCGTACAACGTCGCTCGGTTATATCTTGTAAAGTTCCAACATATTCAACAATATCATTTATATCGTTCTTGATAACACTTGCCAAGTGAGAAACAATTTTATGCTGGCCTTGCCCTGTGGTTAATAAGTGCTCTAAATCAAAACTAATATTATTCTCAACACAATTAGTTATCGCTTCCTGAACGATATAGAGATCTGGTTCAGGAATTCTCTGAAAAAAATCTTCCAGTGAAATATTTTCTACTTTTTGAGGATTAATATCCAAAAGGTCATACATAGTCTCTGACCATTTAAACGATTTATCTGCTACGTTATATTCCCAATTAGCTAATTTGGCGACTTTTTGTGCTTTAGCTAATCTTGCTTCACTGGATATTAAGGATAAATTTATCTCATGAGCACGCAACATATACTGAATACGATAAACCAGAATATTCCAGTTTAGAGGCTTACTGGAAAAATCAGTTGCTCCCGCCTGAAAAGCATTTTCAATTGATTGGTAATCATCTTTTCCCGCAATAAATAAAATTGGTTTGTCTATAGCGACAGTATGGGTTCTTAAATATCGGCATACTTCAACTCCAGCCATATCAGGCAATTCATAATCGAGCAATAAGATATCTGGCGACTCTTCAATTGCAATCCGAATCCCTTCCTTTCCTGTCGCTGCTGTTAGTGCAACATAACCATATTGCTGTAATTTTTTTTCAGCAATCAAGCGTAATGTTGGGTCATCATCAATGATTAATATTTTATATCCGTCTTTCATATTTTAACCATAAAGAAAGTGTTGGTATGCTTCTTCAACCAAGTCATATTCATTAATTATAGACAGCCATATTTTTTTTGCAGATGAATAATCATCTTGCCTGGATATATTCTCTAATTGTTTAAATAATTCAGACAATCTTTTTGCAGCAACATTCATACTGCTTGATTTCAATTGATGTGCAAATTTACCAACGACTTGTATGTTTTTTTCTAAAAAAGCTTGTTCTATTTTAGGAAATAACTGTTGAGCATCATTAAAATATGTACTACTGATTTGAGTAATAAATGCTTTAGACCCTGGATCATCCATTTCTGTTAACTCAAGAATTATACTAGCATCTAACACATCTTTTGTGACTTGTTGTTTATTTGGTTCAATTTTCTTAGGTTCTTTAACTTGTTCTACATTATTAACTGTTTTTAACCAGGGTTGAATCACTTTAAGTAATTGCTTTTTCTTAAAAGGCTTACTTAAAAAACCATCCATTCCAGCATCATTACAGGCCTCTCTATCTTCTTTAAACGCGTTGGCTGTTAATGCGATTATAGGTGTTTTTTTATTACTCAGTTGTTCTAATTTACGAATTTCTTTAGTCGCTTCCAAGCCATCCATAATAGGCATTTGACAGTCCATTAAAATTAAATCAAAATCATTTTTAATATAAAGGTCTACGGCTTCCTGACCATTGGTAGCTGACTGGCTTTTTAAATCTATTCGTTTAAAAATATTTTGCACCATTAAAAGATTAACCGGATTATCTTCAACAACTAATACATTAAAATCAGAAGTTATATTATCAATATTGGTGCCTGATAAGCTAGTCTCTAGCAATCGTTCTATCTGCTCAACCATTTCAAGCGAATCTTCACTAATTTTTATTGATGCTAGTTGAGAAAACCCATCCTTTAATAAGTTTTTATGACTGCTTTCATTACAAAAAGCAACAGGTATTTTTTTATTATGTGAAAGCAGAGTTGTTTGCCATTCCGTAGCTTGGTCAAGAGTATCTTCTGCAAATAAGAACAATTGATATTCTTCTGCTAACGCAGGCTCTTGCTGTAGTAAATAAAGTTCTGGGAAATCAATGGTTTCAACCAAATAGCCTATTTTCTGTAATTGCGAAGCTAATTGTGAAT
>CAZHUE010000208.1:0-5143 GCA_964535875.1 uncultured Methylomarinum sp. | reverse complement strand
TACACCAAGCCGTTTTATTTCAAAAGGAGTATGGGTAAGGTACCCCGATATAACATCAACCTTTCCTGAAATAAAGTCATCAAAACTATTGCTATATTCAATAGGAACATAATGCTTGCCGAATGCTTCTGCATCAGCCAGTATAATATTTAGTATGGTTTCGTCTATTTCACTAGATTTCATCATAATTCTTTTATCAATCATTTCAAACGGACTGATGATTTCGCTGGATTTCTTACTAATAAAAACATGTGGATTAAGCTGAAAGATGGCAGCCATCGCTTTTATCGGCTCACCTTTTGCATAATCAAAAATGATACTTGCGTCCCCGACACCATAATTAGCTGTACCTAAAACAACCTGTTTTACTCTATTTTTATTTTTTTCAAACTCATGAAAATTAACATCTAGCCCTTCTTCAGCATAAAAACCTTGCTCTTTAGCTGCATAATATCCAGCAAATTGAAATTGATGACTCCATTTTAGCTGTAAATTAACTGTTTCCAGTTTTTGTACCGTATCTATTTCGTTTGATAGAGCATTTGCTGAACAAAAAAACACACCTATACTTATTTGAACTGCTTTACTGAATGTCCTTAAAAAAAGCAATATATTCTCCAGTAAGGCAAGGAACAAGCACGAAAATAAGATCATGCAAGTCCCGTAGGTACTAACATAATTTTCATAAACCCAAATAAACATTACAGGTTATTTAACATAAAATCAACAGGGTAAGTGGAAACAAAGAAAGAAAAAAGCTCAAAGTCATTCTGTAAAAATGGCAGTAACTTTAAAAAAACCTGTTCAACAATTGATCAGATACTCTGCTTTTGTTTAGTTGATACATATTATACTTCGAGCGGTCACGGATGCGGTTTTCTATCGGTTGCTTTTTGCCGATAGGTTGTGCGAGCCAGCTATGTGCCCATTTCAGTGCCTTGCTATCGACAAAAATCAACTCGCTATAAAACCCGCATCCGTGACCGCTCGAAGTATAAACTTAACTAGCTAAATATCGAGACAGAACTATGAAGGTCTATTTATATTTAAACTTCTGATCTAATTTATTTTTTTCTATTTTTCTAAGCTAAAAAATATGTATTAGACTAGTACTTATGGAAAGTTATCTGTATATTGAATATTTCAATGAATGCTTCTATAGATCAGATTTACTATGACACTTGATGTATACCTTTCCATCTTTACTCTCATGTTTATTTCCTTGGGAGTTAATGTTCTTGCCTTAAAGTTTCGTATTCCCTATACCGTACTCTTAGTTATTGCTGGATCTCTACTGGTACCGTTGTCTAAAGTAAAGTATTTTTCTTTTATCGCCAGTTTTCAATTAACACCTGAGCTTTTATTTTTTGTTTTTTTACCTGTGTTAATTTTTGAATCAGCCTATAACATTAAAATTCGTAATATCAGAGATAACAAAATTGCAATTGGTTTATTAGCTGTTGTCGGCTTACTAGTTTCTACTCTTTTTATCGGTTATGTTGGCTATTGGAGTTTTCAATTCATTGGGTTTCAAATACCTTTATTAGTCACCTTATTGTTCGGCGCAATTATCTCTGCAACTGACCCGGTTGCCGTCTTGGCTTTATTTAAAGAATTTGGTGCACCACATCGATTAACACTAATTTTTGAAGGCGAGAGCTTGTTCAATGATGGGACTGCTTTTGCTATTTTTCTAGTCTTACTTGATGTTATGACCCATGGCTACCATGGTTACCCAACGCTATTGCAAGGAATCTTTACCTTTAGCACCATGATTATAGGTGGTACGCTTTTCGGTTTATTTATGGGTTTTCTATTCTCTAAATTAATCGAATGGGTCAGAGGCCACGAAAACCTGGAAATCACTTTGACTTTATTAGTCGCGCAATTCACCTTTTTATTAGCCGAAGTCATTTCTGAAAACTGGGTTTTCAATGAACATAAAATTCATCTATCTTCCATTATTGCCACACTGGTTTCATCAATGGTTCTGGGTAATTTTGGTCGCTTCAAGATGTCAAGTGGTGTTGAAGAATATATAGACAAGTTTTGGGGATACTTTGCTTTTATTTCTAATTCTCTGGTTTTTCTTTTAATGGGTTTATTGTTTACCAGTCTCACAATCTCCATGAATATCGCTTGGTTACCTATTTTAACGATTATTCTTGTGGTAGTGATTGCCCGAGCAATCTCTATTTATGTGTCAATAGGGATTGCTAATCAGTTTAAATCAGAAGAAAATATTCCTTTAAAGTGGCAACACTTAATGGCTTGGGGCAGTTTACGTGGTTCTCTAGCTGTTATCATGGTATTGCTAATTCCTGACGACATCTCTTTAGCGGGTTGGCACTATGACTTTTCAATTAAAGAATTTATTATCGCAATCACAATCGGCTGTATTTATTTTACTTTGTTGGTCAAAGCCAACACGATTGGAAAAATGGTTCGCTGGCTGAAAATTGATGCCTTATTACCTTATGAACAATTAAGTTATTTCAAAAGCAAAGCACTCATTTACATGGATATAATCCATCGCAGCAAAGAGCTCTATGACAACCATCATATCAGTGCAAAACAAAATCAGAAATTTACTGAATATTACCAGCGGCTACATGAAAAAACTTGTAAACAATGCCAAGAGCTCAATATGGATTCAAGTCACGTCGTGGAAAACATGCTTCGAATCTACACCCTAAGTATCCAGAAAAAAGAATTGAAAGCCTTGTTTCAACATAATGAAATCAGTGAAAATATTTATAAAAAGAATCTCAATATCCTGGAAACTCAAACTGAACGGGTTGAGCAAGACAGTTCAAAAATAACCTCACTTAATGCTTATTTAACAACTTGGACTGGTGTTTTTAATGGTTTTTTTCGTAAAACATTTTTCTTGGCAGAAAGGAAAGATGATCCAGTAGAGCTTTATCTTTATTACCAAACCCAATATCTCCTGGTTTCAAAAGTATTGGATGAAATGTATGAGTTTAAAAACTCACATTTAAGCGAGATTTTTGACGATTCAAAAGCAATTCAAAATGTGATCACAATCTATCAACAATTAAAAAAAGTAACTGAGCAGCAAATGGAAAACGAAATCGAATCTAATCAGGAAATGCTGGATCAATTAAACGAAAAATCCGCTATTAATCTGTTACAAACTGTTCAGACAGATACCTTAAAAGAATTACATGACAATGACATTATTACCAATAAGTTACATGTTATCTTAAATAAAGAACTCAACAACTGGTAACGCCTTTAGCGCACCTATATATAATTGTGGATGAGAAAGTTGTATGAAAAAGCCATTGAAAATATCAATAGTATTTCTTAGGCAACAGGGAACAGATACCCCTCCCATCTTACTTGCCTTTTCGTTCGTCTTTGCTGTTGTAGTAACAGTTGCGTAGCCAGCTATGCGCCCATTACTACAACAGCAAAGACGAACAAAAATTCTGCGTAATATGGGTGGGTTATTTATTGCGAGTTACTTTACCTTATTCCCCCCTCATTTATTAGCTGACGTTTCAGGTAAAATAATTGCATATAATTGTTTTACCTGTCATGGAGAACAGTTAGCGAACATTTACCCCTCTCAAAAAATATCAAAAGTTCAGCTAACTAAAATTTTGATGGCCTTTAAATATGATAGAAAAAAAGTCACTATTATGAACAGAATTAGTAAAGGCTATACGGATAATGAACTTGAATCAGTCGCTGGTTTTTTGAGTAACAGGAGCAATTAAATGCTTTCCAGACGGCACTTTATTAAACTAGTAAGTAGTTCATCAGGACTATTGGTTTCTTCTTGTAATATAAAACAATCAAAAAAAACTGCTTCCGCTAAAGTAGTCATTATTGGTGGCGGATTTGGCGGTGCAACAGCTGCAAAATATATTAGAAAACTAGATTCTTCTATTCAAGTGACTTTAATTGATCCAAAGAGTCAGTATATCACTTGTCCAGGAAGTAACTGGGTATTTGGTGGCATACAAAATATAGCTGCGCTTAGCCAAGATTATCACTTACTTTCAAATCAATACAATATTAATCTTGTTCATCACAAAGTCACTTCTATTGACCCGGACAAACGTCTTGTCACTTTAAGTAATCACCAGAAAATTCACTATGATCGGTTAATTGTCTCACCAGGTATTGATTTTCGTTGGGACACTATAGAAGGGCATAGTGAATCTACTACTGATTTAATTCCCCATGCATGGAAAGCAGGTAGCCAAACGACATTGCTCAACAATCAACTCAAGGCTATGAAAAATGGCGGTACAGTCATTATTTGTGCACCACCAAAGCCTTTCAAATGTCCACCAGGCCCTTATGAAAGGGCAAGCATGATTGCCTATTACTTAAAGAAACATAAACCTAAATCAAAAATATTAATTCTTGATCCAAAGAGCAAGTTTTCCAAACAAAATTTATTTTTTCAAGGCTGGGAAAAGCATTATGGTTTTGGTAGTGATAATAGCATGATCGAGTGGTTATCAATTCCTGATAATCCTGTTATCAAAATTGATGTAAACAACAAAATCGTAGAAACTGATTTTGGAGACAAATTTAAAACGGATGTTCTAAACTATATTCCAGCACAAAAAGCAGCCCATATTGCAGAAAAAACCGGTCTCTGCGATCAAACTGGCTGGTGCCCAGTAACACACAAGAGTAGTGAATCTACCCTGCTCCCAAATATTCATGTCATTGGCGATGCTTCAAGTTATAGCCCATTACCTAAGTCAGCTTTTGCTGCTAATTCTCAAGCAAAAGTTTGTGCTTTTGCTGTAGTCAACTTACTAAATGGGCAAAACATCATTGAGCCAACATGGACCAACACTTGTTATAGCTTGATCACTCCGAACCATGGAATCTCTGTTTCTATGATCTATAAACTCGGCAAAAATGGAAAACTTAATAAAGTAACTGGTGCAGGCGGAGTCACCCAAAACACAGATAATCAATCCCTTTCATTAGAGGCTATCTATTCAAGACAATGGTTAAATAGCATTACTCGTGATAGTTTTAATTAAGGAACGCGGACGAAATAACTTGGGCAACTGGCGCAGAATTTTTTTCGTATTCAACTAACACATGGATGTGTGTAGATAGAGTAATGCAGGAGCAATTACCGAGG